>CAYPQJ010000039.1:0-25505 GCA_964412835.1 uncultured Desulfobacteraceae bacterium
GGCCGGGTGGCCATTGTGACCGGAGCGGGCGGGGGCTTGTGCCGCGATTACGCCCTTGAATTGGCAAAGCGCGGCGCTAAAGTAGTGGTGAACGACCTGGGTGGATCCCCCGACGGTTCTGGGAAGGGCGCCAAAAGCCCCGCGGACCGGGTGGTGGTGGAGATCCGGGAAGCCGGTGGGGAGGCGGTGGCCAGCTATGATTCGGTGGCGACCGCAGACGGTGGAAAGGCCATTGTGAATACCGCCATTGACGCTTACGGCAAAGTGGACATTGTTATCAACAACGCAGGGATCCTGAGGGACAAGACACTGGTGAAGATGGAACCGGAGAACTGGGATGCGGTGATGGACGTGCACTTAAAAGGTGCCTACAATGTGACGCGGCCGGCCTTTCTTAAAATGCGCGAGAACCGCTACGGACGGATTGTTTTTACCACCAGCGCGGCGGGGCTTTACGGCAATTTCGGGCAGACCAACTATTCCGCTGCGAAAACCGGTTTGATCGGATTCATGAACACCCTTAAAATTGAAGGTGAAAAACACGACATCAGGATCAACACCGTGGCGCCCGTGGCGGCCACACGGCTTACGGAAGGGATTCTGCCGCCGGACCTGATGGAAAAACTGAAACCCCAATTTGTCACCCCGCTGGTCCTCTTTTTCTGCTCCGATCAATGTGAAGATACCGGCCTTACCATGAATGCGGGGATGGGATTCTTTAATCGCGCAGCCATCGTCACCGGCCCGGGGACAGCCCTGGGCGGCGGCACCCAGCCGCCTACCCTGGAAGATATTCACAAGCACTGGGACGCCATCAACAGTCTTGACGGGGCGGAGGATTTCCCCAATGCAACGGCTTCCATCGGCCCCATGCTGGATGCATTCAACCCCAAAAAACAAAATGCAGACACGGATACGGGTGCCGGTCTTACGGCCAAAAAAATATTCAACGGCCTCCCGGACGCATTCCAGGCGGATCAGGCCGCGGGCGTGGACGTGGTGTTTCTCTTTGATATTTCGGGAGATGGGGGCGGGATCTGGCATGTGCACATAAAGAATGGGGAATGCCGGGTGACGGAAGGGGAGCATGAATCACCCACCACCACCATCAGGATGGGCGATGAAGACTTCGTAAAGCTCATCTTGGGAGAACTAAACGCCATGAGTGCGTTTACGTCCGGGAAACTCAAGATTGAAGGGGATCTCATGAAATCGCAGCTCATCGAGAAGCTGTTCAAGTTCTAACGGGTATTTCGCCCGGGTGCGGCTGCCGCGGAGTGTTATCCGGGCTGTACCGGGCGCAAGTCGAGGAGATAGAGACCATGGCCACAGGGATCAGAGATAAGGTAGCGATTATCGGTATGGGGTGTACCCGATTTGGTGAACGATGGGATGTGGGCGCGGAAGAGCTCATGGTGGAAGCGTTTTCCGAATGCATAGAAGACGCAGGGATAAAAAAAGACGATATCCAGGCCGCCTGGCTCGGCACCTGTCTGGAAGAAACCAATGTGGGAAAAAGCGCCCTGCCGCTCTCCACAACGCTCAGACTTCCTTTCATCCCGGTCACCCGGACGGAGAATTTCTGCGCCAGCGGAACAGAAGCATTCAGGGGGGCCGTCTATGCGGTGGCCTCCGGGGCTTATGATGTAGCCCTGGCGCTGGGTGTTGAAAAGCTCAAAGACAGCGGTTATGGCGGGCTCCCCAATCCCGGATCGAATTGGGGATCGCTCAGCTGGTTGTGGTGGCCCAATGTTACCGCCCCCGGTGCATTTGCCCAACTGGCCTCCGCCTATGCGGCAAAATACAAAATTCCGGATCAAGACCTGAAGCGGGCCATGGCCCATGTCTCCTCCAAAAGCCACGCCAACGGTGCCCTCAATCCCAAGGCCCACCTGAGAAAGGAAATCTCGGAAGAGCAGGTGATGGCTTCCCCCATTATAGCCCACCCCCTGGGGCTCTTTGACTGCTGTGGGGTGAGCGACGGCTCCGCATGTGCCATTGTGACCACGGTGGAAAACGCCTTAGCCATGGGCAAAAAAGATTTTATTACGGTCAAGGCCCTGCAGCTTGCCCTGAGCAGCGGCGAGGAAATGGGGTTCAACCGATGGGACGGGGACCACTTCATGACCACCGACCACTGTAGCACAAGGGCTTATGAAGAGGCCGGCATCAAAAATCCCAGGGAAGAGATCAGCATGATGGAGTTACATGACTGTTTCTCCATCACCGAACTGGTGACCTATGAGGACCTCCACATATCCCAAAGAGGTGAGGCGGTGAAAGATGTGATGGATGGATTCTACGACCGGGAGGGCGGGGGTGTCCCCTGTCAGGTGGACGGTGGACTCAAGTGTTTCGGCCATCCCATCGGGGCCTCGGGCCTCCGGATGCTCTACGAGATGTACCTGCAGTTTCACGGCAGGGCCGGTGATCGGCAGATCGAGGACCCGCGTTACGGACTGACCCACAACCTGGGCGGGGTTCCCTTTATGAATGTCTGCAGTATTGCCATTCTAGGGCGGTACGAAAACTGAGAAGGGGAAAGGGATACTGCAAAAAGGGTTTTCCCTTGACCGGAAAGGAATCGACAATGGATTTCAAAAAGCTCTTTGAACCGATCCGCATCAACAACCTGGATATAAAGAACCGGATCGTCATGCCCTCCATGGGGCTGGCTTACAGCACGAACTTCTCTTTTAACGACCGATTAAAGGCCTTTTTCATGGAACGTGCCCGGGGCGGGGTCGGGCTTATGACCATGGGCCCCCTCTCCATAGACCGGGTGGGCAGTGTCCCCATCATGCTGGGGCTCCACGAGGATGCGTTTATTGATCCACTGAAGGACTTCATTGATGAAGTGCACCGGGAAACCGATGTGAAAGTGGCGTTCCAGCTCCTGCACATGGGCCGGTATGCCTTCTCTTTTCTGACCGGTATGACGTCCATCGCACCCTCCGCCATCCCGAGCAAGCTGACCCGGGAGATGCCCCGGGAGATGACCTTGGCGGATATCGAGGAGGTCCAGGAGGCTTACGCCCTGGCGGCGGGTCGGGCCGTGGCCGCGGGTGTGGATTTTGTGGAAGTCCTGACCTGCACCGGGTACCTCATCAGCCAGTTCCTCTCACCGGTGACCAATAAACGCACCGATCATTACGGCGGCACAATGGAAAATCGCATGCGGTTCGGGCTGGAGGTTATCGGCCGCGTCAGGGAAGCCATCGGAGAAGATACGGCCCTGGGGATCCGGGTTGCGGGAAATGATTTTATGGAGGGGGGGAATACCAACCGAGAATCGGCTCTGTTCTCCCGGGCCGCTGAAGAGGCAGGCGTGGATGCCATCAACGTGACGGGCGGATGGCATGAAACCACCGTGCCGCAGTTGACGGGCAATGTGCCGGCCGGGGGATTCGTGTACCTGGCGCGCGGGATCAAGGAGGCGGTAAATATTCCGGTCTTTGCATCAAACCGGCTGGGAGATCCGGTTGTGGCGGAACGGGCGCTGAGATCGGGGTCATGCGATATGATCTGCTGGGGGAGACCCCTCATTACGGATCCGGATCTTCCCCGCAAAGTGCAACAGGGCCGGCTTAAAGAGATCGTTCCCTGTATTGCCTGCAACCAGGGGTGCTTTGATACCATTTTTTCAGGGAACCCCGTGACATGTATCCTGAACCCCAGGGCCGGAAAAGAGGCCTATTACAAGGTGGAGCAGGCGGAACAGCCAAAAACGATTATGGTGGCGGGCGGCGGTCCGGCGGGCATGCAGTTTGCCATCACGGCGGCGGAAAGGGGTCACCGTGTCACCCTCTTTGAAAAAGAGGAACGTCTCGGAGGACAGGTCAATCTGGCAGGCGCCCCCCCGGGTAAAGCGGAACTGTTGAAGCTCATTATCAGTATGCGGGACCGGATGGCGTTGCTGGGGGTCCAGGTGGTGCTGGATACCCTCCTTACTCCGGAAATGGTATCCCAAAAAAATCCGGATCTGCTGGTGACGGCAACGGGCGCAAGGCCCATTTCCCCTGATGTGCCGGGAGTAAATATGCCCCATGTGACGGATGCATGGGATGTGCTCTCGGAAAAAACCTGTGATATCGGCCGGGATGTGGTGGTGGTGGGCGGAAGCGCAACCGGGTGCGAAACGGCCCATTTTATTGCCGCCATGGATGTGCCGGACCCCGCCACCTATACATTTCTGATGTTGCACGAAGCGGAGGATCGGGATTACGCCACATCTCTTTTAAGGGCGTCCGGCAGGCGGGTCACGGTCATCGACATGGTCCCCCGGCTTGCGGGCAACGTGGGGAAGACCGCGCGCTGGTCCTTAATGAAGTCATTGAAACTTCTGGGCGTGCACCTGCGGCCCGGCACGCGGCTCCTTGAGATCAGGAAGGACGCGGTGATGGTGGAGACCGGCAACGGGCAGGAGACCATTCCCGCGGATACCGTGGTCATGGCCGCCGGGGTCTGTTCGGTGCGCAGTCTTTCGGAAGCAATTCAGGATACGGGTCTCGAATTGATTGAAATCGGAGACGCAAAGCGTCCCGGTAAAATTACCGAGGCGGTAAAGGAAGGATTCCTTCGGGCATTGGAGGCGTGATTCGTCTCAAGGGTCTGTGGGCCAACTCACCTGACCGGTCTGTGGCCGGCTTTTACGGATCGGGTGAAGGGGAGATGACGGTATGGGAAAATGGATAAACGGATACCTGGAACGTCTGGACCGGGTTCGCACCCTGAACCTTGCGGGCGGGGGAGATGCCGGGCTGGATATCCAGCGCGGACTTGGGAAACTCACCGCCCGGGAGCGCATTGCCCGTCTGGTGGATGCGGAGTCTTTTGAGGAAATAGGCTCCCTGGTGACGGATTCCCGGACGCCCTTTGACGGCATACCCAGGCCGTGTCCATCGGACGGGGTGGTCATGGGCTTCGGAAAGATCCATACGCGAATGGTGGCCCTGTGCGCCATGGATTTCTCGGTCATGTCGGGGTCTCTTGGGGACCAGGCGGCCTGGAAACTGGCGGATCTGGTTGAAATGGCCGGACAGAAGCGTTTGCCACTGATCTGCATGTTCGATTCGGCGGGGTTGAGGATCGGGATCAAGGGGGGGGATTGCGGTCTGAGCGGTCTGGGTCGCTTCATCAGGAACTATTCCCTCTATTCCGGCATTATTCCCAGAATCTCCCTTGTGCTGGGGCCATGTACCGGGCTCATGGCCGCCATTGCCGTACTTTCCGATTTTTTGATCATGAGGGAAGATGCGGCGTTATTGTGGTACGGGGGCGCCAAGGAATCGGATGATGCGGGCACCGCAGAGTTTCATATGGAAAAAAGCGGGCAGTGCGACCTCATTGTCCGGGATGATGAAGATGCCATTCGTCGTTTGAAAGACCTGTTGGAATTTCTGCCGGCCAGTTGCTGGGAAAAACCATCATTTCAAGAGACCGGAGATGATCCCGAGAGGCGGGAAGACGCCCTCCTAAATGTAATGCCCGACAATCCCAAATTTACCTATGATATCCACGAAATTATTGAATTGATCGTGGATCATGGGACGTTTTTTGAACTGAAAGAAGATTACGCATCCCACCTGGTGATCGGGTTTTGCCGGTTCGGCGGCCATGTGGCAGGTCTTGTGGCCAACAACCCGGATGAATTGAGCGGCATTATGGAACCGGATGCATCGGACAAATATGACCGGTTTATGCGGTTTTTGGATGCCTTCAATATCCCCCTGGTGACCCTGGTGGACACCACGGCCTTCCCGCCGGGCGACCGATGGGAGCGCATGGGCGTCATCCGGCATGGCGCAAAGCTCCTCCACTCCTATGCCCATTTGACCTGCCCAAAAATTACCATGGTGTTGAGACGGTCTTACGGCGGGGCCAACATTGTTCTGGGGTGCTCCAAAATGTTCCCGGACGTTGTCTACGCATGGCCCACGGCCGAATTTGCGCCCACGGGGCCCGAGACCGTGGTTCATGCCATCTTCCACAAGGAGCTGGCCAAAGCCAAAGAACAGGGGAATTATGATAAGGTGTTCAATCGGTTCCTCGGCATTCTGAAGGAGCAGTTTTCGGTGATGAATCTTGCCAAGGTATGGACTTCCTATTATACGGCCCATGAAGTGATCGATCCCAGAGACACCCGGCCCAGGATTATCAAGACCTTGGAAGCGGTCCGGAACAAGCATGAAGTCCTGCCGGAGAAAAAACGTTCCATAAAACCCGCTTGATCGGTAAGGAGGGTCCCAATGGGTGAAAGAATGGATAAGGCCATTAAGCGGCTTGCCGAGATCCATGACAAAAACCGGTCCGGAGGAGGATCTGCGCATGTGAAACGGCAGCATGACCGGGGCAAGATGACGGCCCGGGAACGGATCGCCTGTCTTCTGGACGAGGGCTCCTTCTCCGAACTGGGATCGAGTGTGAATACCACCGGGAAAAGAATAGACGGAAGAGAATTTGATGCTCCGTGCGACGGGGCGGTTGTGGGTACCGGGCGGATCGAGGGCCGAAAAGTGGTGGTCTATGCCAGCGATTTTACGGTCCTTGGCGGTTCCATCGGCACTCAGCACGGTCTTAAGTTCGTCAAAATGATGGAGATGGCGGCAGCCTGGGGGATCCCCATGATATGGCTCCTGGACTCCTCGGGCGGACGACTCGGTTACCGGGATGTGCCCATGGCCGGCATCGACTGGTGGTTTGCCCTGGAGTCCAGATTTTCCGGGATGATCCCCCAGATCAATGTGCTTTTGGGTCCCTGCATAGCGGGCCAGGCCTATTGTCCCACCCTGTGCGATTTTCTGCTCATGAGCAGGGGGTCGGCGCACTTGTGGCTCGGCGGTCCCCGCATGACCCGGGCGGCCACCTCCGAGAAGATCGGCGATGATGTGGGGGGTGCCGATTATCACATGATCTACAGCGGCACCTGCGACGTGGTGGGCGAAAACGATGAGGAGACTATTTTAAAGACCAGGGCATTGATGGGATACCTCCCGTCCAATTGGAAAGAGAGGCCCCCGCTCAGGGAGACCCCGGACAGCCCACACCGGGAGGTGGGAGAATTATCCCGCATGGTCCCCGATGACCATGACACCCCATACGATATGCACCAAGTGATAAAATGCCTGGTGGATGACGGGGAGTATTACGAAATCAAGGACGAATACGCCGGGCAGATGATTACCTGCTTCTGTCATTTTGGCGGCGAAGCCGTGGGGCTCGTGGCTTGCAATCCCAAAACCCCCGGCAGCGTCATTGAAATAAACGCCTGCGACAAATACTACCGCTTTCTACAGGTGCTGGATGCGTATTCCATTCCGCTGGTGACCCTGGTGGACACGCCGCCCTCGGTGCCGGGGGAATCCCAGGAGGCGATCGGGTTGATCCGGCATTTCGGAAAGATACTGGATCTTTACGCCACGGCTACCATCCCCAAGATCTCAGTGGTGTTGCGTCAGGCCCATGCGGATGCGGGGGGCATGATATTGGGGTGCGTCAAGGATATGGGCGTTGATATCATCTATGCCTGGCCCACCGCAAGGTTCAGTGTGGAGGCATCGACCATGGATTACCGGGAAGATTTTTCATGCCCCATGGAAGATGACGCCTATCCGGGGTACCTGAACAGGGCCAGGGAAGCCGTGGATGTCTTTGAGGCGGCCGGAAGCTGGACCGCTCAGGTGGTCGATGAGATCATTCATCCGAAAGACACCCGAAGACGGATTATCGAGGCCCTTGAACTTACACGGAATAAAAAAGTGACAATGCCCCCCAGGGCCAAGCTGCACGGAACAGGACCCACATAACGGGGCCCTCTTGACGGAGAAGACATAAATCAGAAAACGGGGTGAAAGGAGTATCGCAATGAGTGACTCGAAAAAGCGAGTGGAGGTTCGGGCACCCATGTCAGGGGTGTTCTACCGGAGGCCCGGGCCGGATGAGGAGATCTACGTGGAAGTGGGAGATGTGGTGAAAAAGAAACAGGTCCTGGCGTTGCTTGAGACCATGAAGGTTTTCCAGAGTGTCAAGGCGCCCGTTGCGGGGAAGATTGTTGAGATCGCAGCGGAAAATGAACTTCCCTTGAAAGACGATGACCTCATGTTCGTCATTGAGAAGGCATGATGCCATGCCGTCCAAAATCTTAAGCTCTCATACCCCAAGGTTTTCCAAAATCCTTATCGCCAACCGGGGTGAGATCGCCCACAGGATTATCCGATCCTGCCGGGAGATGGGGATCAATACGGTAGCGGTGTACTCGGAGGCGGATGAAGATTCGCTTCACCTCTCCCTGGCCGACGAACGGGTATGCATCGGTCCGGCAATGAGTGCCAAGAGCTATTTGAATATGGAAAACATCCTGGCCGCCGCAAAAGAAACAGGGGCGGACGCCATCCACCCGGGCTACGGATATCTGGCGGAACGCGCGGATTTCGCCGCCCTGTGCGAGGCCGAGGGGCTCACGTTTATCGGTCCCACGGCGACCAATCTCAGGCTGGCCGGGGATAAGCTCGCCGCCCAAAAGACTGCCGTATCCGCCGGGGTTCCGGTGATCCCCAGCAGCCGGGGACACGTCGCCACAGTCCAAGAGGCCATGGCCGTTTCCCGGGAGATGGGATATCCGGTGATGATCAAGTCGGCCGGCGGAGGCGGGGGCCGGGGGATCCGGATCTGCGAAGATGAAGAAACGTTGGTGGACGAATTCCCCATCGCCAAAATGGAGGCCGGTGCTGCCTTCGGGGATGCCACCCTGTACATCGAAAAGTTGATTTCCGAACCCCGCCACATTGAGTTCCAGGTGCTCTGCGACGCGCAGGGCCATGTCACCCACCTGGGGGAGCGGGAGTGTACCATACAGCGGCGCTTCCAGAAATTGATTGAAGAATCCCCGTCTCCCTTTGTTACAAAGGCCCTTCGCCGGGAGATGGGGGATGCGGCCATGGCCGTCCTGAAGGCGGCCGATTATGTGAATGCGGGGACGGTGGAGTTCCTGGTGGACAAAAATGGTGCCTTCTATTTCATGGAGATCAACGCACGCATACAGGTGGAACATCCGGTGACCGAATTGACCACGGGGATCGACCTGGTCAAGGAACAGATCAGGCTCGCCGCCGGAGAGGCCTTGGGATATTCTTTTGATGACCTATCCCTCAGGGGATGGGCCATGGAGTGCCGGATTAATGCGGAAGACCCGGACCGGGGGTTTGCGCCCTGTCCCGGGACCATTACGCATTATCGGCCGCCCGGTGGGTTCGGGGTCAGGCTCGATACCCACCTTTACCAGGGGTATGTGCTTCCCATTTTCTATGACTCCCTGGTAGCCAAGCTGGTGTCCTACGACCTGACCCGGTTGGGTGCCGTCCGGGTCATGAAGCGGGCCCTTCTGG
Organism: uncultured Desulfobacteraceae bacterium; assembly: GCA_964412835.1. Lineage (GTDB taxonomy): Bacteria > Desulfobacterota > DSM-4660 > Desulfatiglandales > Desulfatiglandaceae > NaphS2. Next base: position 9,384 of record CAYPQJ010000039.1, read on the forward strand.
AGTTTCAAATTGAACCCATAAAGACCACCATCCCCCTTTATCTGCGGGTAATGGATGATCCGGCGTTTCTTAAAGGGGATTTTGATACCGGGTTTATCAACCGTTTTGTTCAGGAAAAGGCGGATGAGGACTAGAAAATCGGGAGACTGTTAAATGGATTTTGAATTGACCGAAGAAGAGCGGATGCTGAAAGATACCGTGGCCAAATTCGTCGACCGGGAGGTCATTCCACTGGCCCCCGAGATCGACGATCAGGAAAGATTTCCGGAAGAGAATTTCAGGGCCATGGCCGACATGGGCCTTTTCGGCATATCCATCCCCGAGGCATACGGCGGGAGTGATGCGGGGTTCTTTTCATGTGTCCTGGTGATGGAGGAGTTGATGCGCGGGTGCGTCTCCACCGGGAACACCTATGGGGCACACGCCATCTTGTGTGCGGAGAATATTTACAGAAACGGCAATGACGCACAGCGAAAGAAATACCTGCCCCCGCTGATCGAGGGGGAGAAGATCGGCGCCCTTGCCATCACCGAACCCGAGGCCGGCTCCGATGCCCTTTCCCTTCGAACCCGAGCGGTCAAAAAGGGAGACAAGTATCTTTTAACCGGCACCAAGATGTTCATCACCAACGGTCCCCTGGCGGATGTCATGGTGGTCTACGCAAAGACCGATCCCGAAGCCGGTCCCAAGGGGATATCCGCCTTCATTGTGGAAAAGGACGCGCCCGGATTTTCCACGGGTAAGACCCTTAAAAAGATGGGTGTCCGGGGGTCTCCGACGGGAGAGTTGATATTTGAGAACTGTGAGGTGCCGGCCGAGAACCTGCTGGGGGGAGAAAACCGGGGATTGAACGTCCTTATGAGCGGGCTCGACCGGGAGCGGATACTCTGGTCCATTGCCCCCATCGGTGTGGCCCAGGGCGCTTTTGACCTGGCATTCAAGTATGCGGCCGAGCGGCGTCAGTTCGGCGCGCCCATCATCTCTTTCCAGATGATGCAGCAGATCCTGGCGGATATGGCAACCGATATTCAGGCCGGCCGGGTGCTGGCTTACTGGGCCGCATCCAATGCCGCTTCAGGCAAGCGGGTCAGGCTCGATGCGTCGTATGCAAAGCTCTTTTGCGCCGAGGCGGGGGTGCGGGCCGTGGGCAATGCGGTCCAGGTGTTCGGCGGCTATGGGTTTATCCGGGAGTTTCCCATTGAGAGGATGTACAGGGATGTGAAGGGTATCGAGTTCGGGGCCGGAACCAATCAGATCCAGCGGCTGATCATCATGCGGGAACTGATGCGCGGGATGAATAAACCCTCCTCATGACCCTCGGAACCCGTGCCGTTTCAAATGACCCAAGGCCTTCGGGGAGGAAGGCCGGATTGCGCTATTCATAGTAGCGCCAGTGCTTCTTAAAATGCTCCTCAAAACAGGAGCTCTTAATATATGGGCTTTCTTGGACCCCCTGACCACCGGGAGACGAGTGCATCTCCCGGTAAACCGTAAGGAGGAAGCACTATGGAAGACAGATTCTGGCATAAGGCCTACGCAAAAGATGTCCCGTCCACCATTGACTATGAAACCATAACCCTGCCCCAGGCCCTTGAACGGACCGCCCTTAAGTATCCGGAAACCATCGCCCTGGTGATGATGGGGAAAACCATCACCTACCGGCGGCTCAATGAGTTGGTCAACCGGTTTTCCGGTGCACTGGCGGAATTGGGCGTACGGAAGGGAGACAAGGTGGCCATTGTACTCCCGAACATGCCCCAGGTGATTATCGCCGCCTATGCCGTGTTCAAGCTGGGGGCTGCGGTGGTCATGAACAACCCGCTTTACACGGAAAGCGAACTGGAACACCAGTTCAATGATTCGGAATCAAAGATGGCCATCATCATGGATCTTCTCGTCCCCAGATTCCTCAACCTGAAGGAGAAGACGGGGATTGAGACCATCATTTCCTGCCACATCCGCGATTATCTCCCTTTCCCCAAAAAACAGCTCTTTCCATTTGTTAAAAAGAAGATGCACCGTAAACACGACCCAGCCGACGGGGTCCTGGAATTCATGGACCTGATCAAGCGGTATCCACCCGACCCGCCCAAGACGGAGGTCCAGTTTGAGGATCTTGCGGCGCTCCTTTATACCGGCGGCACCACAGGCCTTTCCAAAGGGGTGGTGCTGACCCATGCCAATTGCAGCATCTGCGTTCAACAGTTGAAAGCCTGGCTTCCGGACGCGGAAGATGGGAAAGACAGTATGCTGGGGACCTTTCCGGTATTTCATACGGCCGGTTTCACCACCGGCATGAATACGGCCATATACCGGGGGCTCACCTACATCCTCATCCCCAGGCCCGATGCGGGTGCGGTACTTGAAATGACCCGGAAATACAAGCCCAACTGGTTTCCCTGCGTCCCCACGATTTTTGTGGGGGTTTTGGCGCATCCGGATTTCCGGAAGACGGATTTCTCTTCCGTCAAGGGATGCGTATCGGGAGCGGCTCCCCTTGCCCTTGAGACCATCAGAGAGGGGAAAGCGGAGGTGGGTGCGGACATTGTGGAATGCTACGGCCTGACCGAGACATCCACACTTTCCCATGCCAATCCCAGGGGAGGAATAAGCAAGCCCGGAAGCGTCGGGGTCCCTGTTCCCGATACGGACTGCCGGATTGTGGATGTGGATACGGGGACAAAGGATATGCCCCTTGGGGAGTCGGGAGAAATTCTCCTGAAGGGCCCGCAGGTGACCAGCGGATACTACAAACAGCCGGAAGAGACGGCTGAGACCATACGGGATGGATGGCTCTATACCGGAGATATCGGATATATGGATGATGACGGATATCTCTTCATTGTGGACAGGAAAAAAGATTTGATCATCGCAGGGGGATACAACATCTATCCCAGGGATATTGACGAGGTTCTCTTTGAGCACCCCAAAATAAGGGAGGCCTGTACCATCGGTGTTCCGGATACCTACCGGGGGGAGACCGTGAAGTCCTTTGTTGTCCCGGAAACGGGTGAGACCATCACCCAGGATGAGATAAGAGCCTGGTGCAAGGAGAAGCTCGCTTCCTACAAGGTCCCCAGGCAGGTGGAATTCATGGATGAACTCCCCAAAAGCGCCATTGGAAAGGTGTTGAGGCGGAAGCTCAAAGAAATGGAGATGGAGAAAAACGTGCCCGACGAAGGGACGACCGGCGGGTAAACGGAGGATTTTCTATGGATGGCTATGATGCGATCGTCATCGGTGCGGGGAACGGCGGACTCACGGCATCGGCGGGGCTGGCTAAAAAAGGGCTGCGGGTGTTGCTTTTGGAGCGGCACAATATTCCGGGCGGGTGCGCCACCAGTTTCTGCCGGGGCCGTTTCGAATTTGAAGTGGCCCTCCACCAACTGAGCGGCATGGGGACCCCCACGAAACCGGGGCCTTTGCGCATGATGCTGGGAAGCTTAGGGGTTTTAGATCAGCTGGAGCTGGTGGAGATGCCGGATCTATACAGTGTGGTCATGCCGGACGGCTTTAGGATCGGATTTAAACCCGACAAAGAGCAGGTCATAGGGGAATTAAAAGCACGATTCCCCCATGAGGGCAAGAATATCGACACATTTTTCAATCTGGTCTATGCGTACGCCAACCAGATGCTGGCCACCTTTTTTTTCAAGGACCCCGCGCCCTCTCGCGAAAAATATCCGGACATGTACGCCTATGCCTTCAAAACGGCGGCCGACGTCCTGAACGAACTCTTTAAGGATCCGCTCTTAAAAGCCGTCATATCCGTTTACTGGGGATATATCGGCCTCCCTCCCGACCGGCTGGCTTTTCCCTATCTTGCCATGATCTTCTTCACCTACATCGAATTTAAACCCTTTCACATCAAAGGCGGTTCCCAGGCCCTCAGTAATGTCATTGCCAATACATTCCTTACTCACGGGGGGACGGTACGCTACAACTGCGGGGTTTCAAAGATCATCGTTGAAGACGGGGCGATCAAGGGTGTCGTGACCGAGGACGGGGACCGGATCGAGAGCCGATTTGTGGTCTCAAACGCATCGCAGATATCCACCTACGTGGGCCTCATGGAGCCGGAGCATGTTCCGGATCAGGTGCACAGAGAGATGAGAGGGAGAAGCCTCAGCCCGTCGGCGTTCACCCTGTTCGCCGGTTTTGATTGTGAACCGGATACCATCGGGTTTACGGAACCGACAACCTTCCTCTTAAACGATCTGGATGTGTCGGACCGGACCCTCAGTAAAATGCAGGAATTGCCCATCGGGAATCAGCCCATGGTTCTGAGCTGCTATGACGTGGCGGACCCGGAGTTTTCCCCCCCGGAGACCTGCCAGGCCAATATCGTCACCCTCAAATACGGGAAACCCTGGCTGCGGGTTCCCCCGCAGGAGTATCACAGGGTGAAATTCCAGTGTGCGGAGGAGATGCTCCGAAGGGTGGAGGAGATCTATCCTCATGTCAGGGGACACATTGAGGAACTGGAGGTCGCCACCCCGCTGACGCACATGCGGTATCTGGGCCATCCGGAGGGGGCCATCTACGGATACGAGCAGTATATCAAGGATTCCATGTTCTTCCAGCCGGGTCGGTATTCTCCTATCGAGGGGCTGTATTTTGCAAGCGGCTGGGTGGGAGATTGCGGGTTTCACCCCACCCTTCAGGCCGGCCTCAGAGCGGCCAAATCCATCGTGCGTAAATTTGAGAAGGAAAAAAAATGAAAAAAGCCGTGTTTGAAGACTTTGACGGATATGACGATATCATTCAAGAGATTGAATACAGCCGGAAGTTCGGCGTGGATTATACCAAAGAGCAGAGTATGCCGGAGCGGTTCATCAACCGGCTTCATCCGCCTCGACTGAGCCTCCGCCTGGGCGATATTATAGAAGAAACCGCTTCGGCCAAGACATTCAGGCTGGTTCCCGAGGAGAATGATCTCCCGCCTTTTCTGGCCGGGCAGTACATTTCGCTTTCGGTGGAGGCCGGCGGCATCCTCACCAGCCGCCCCTACAGCATATCATCACCACCGAACCAGGCGGGGTTCTGGGATATTACCGTTCGGAGGGTTGAATCGGGGCTGGTGTCCAATTATCTCCTGGATCATGTGAAGAAGGGGAAAATTTTCCAAAGTTCGGGGCCCTGCGGTAACTTCTATCATAACCCCCTCTTCCATGACAAAAAAATGGTCTTGATTGCCGGCGGCGCCGGCGTGACGCCCTTTATGAGCATGATACGAGAGATCACCCAATGCGGGCTGGACCGGTATGTTTACCTCTTTTTCGGAAACAGGACTCTTCTAGAGGCCCCGTTCCACGATGAACTTACATCTCTTTCGGCTCGATTTAAAAACATTCAATACATCCCGGTCATTGAAGATCCGCTGCCGGACTACCCAGGGACAGTGGGGCTGATTACCGGAAAACTGATCAAAGAGAAACTGGGTGATGTTGCGGACAAAACCTTTTATCTCTGCGGCCCACAGGGGCTTTACGATTATTGCATCCCAGAGCTTAAGAGGTTGAATATTCCGGAAAGAAAAATACGCAGGGAAGTCTACGGTGCACCGGCAAAGGTCTCCGCCTGTCCGGGCTGGCCCCAGGAGATTGGTACGGACCAGGTGTTTAAAATCCAGGTAAAGGGCAGGGAGACCATTTCAGCCCGGGCCGGTGAGCCTCTGCTCAAATCACTGGAGAAAGCGGGGCTTACCCTCAAGGCCCTTTGCCGATCGGGGGAATGCAGTATGTGTCGGGTGCGGGTGGTGTCGGGACGGGTATTCCAGCCAAAGGGGGTGCCGGTCAGGAGGTCGGATACGCAATTCGGGTATGTGCATTCCTGCGTCTCTTATCCCCTTGAGGACTTGGAGATCGAGGTTTAGAGAGCAAAGAGAGGAGATATTGTCCATGAGCGATGCCCATCAAATAAAAACTGGGCCGGTGAAAAAAGAGCTGGTGAGATTTGAGAAAAAGGGACACGTGGGCCGGATTATCTTGAACCGGCCGGAGAAACGCAATGCCATGAATCTCGCTGTTTGGGAGGCCCTTGACCGGGCCATAGCAGCTGCGGCCGAGGATCCGGAAGTGAGGGTGGTGATCCTCAAGGGAGAAGGCAAGTCCTTTTGTGCGGGAATCGATCTCGGCCCTGAAAACGAACTGGTATCGGCCATCGGAGATAAGCCGGGTGCAACGCAGAAACTGAATTTCTTTCAAAAAATCAAAGCGGTCCAGGATATCCACAATCGCTTGGAAAGATTCTCCAAACCAAGCATTGCGGCCATTCACAGCCATTGTTTCGGGGCTGGCCTGGAGCTGGTTCTCTGCTGTGATATTCGCATATGTACGGTGGACGCGATCTTCGGCCTGCCCGAAGCTTCTCTGGCCTTTATTACCGATGTGGGCGGACTGCAGCGTCTTCCAAAGGTGGTGGGGAGGGGGCATGCCCGGGAGATCGCCTTCCGGGCTCATCGGTTTGATGCGGACCGGGCAAAGGTGATCCAGCTGGTCAATGACGTCTATACGGATAAAGATGAACTGGAAGCAAAGGCCATGGAAATGGCCGAAGAGATTGCATCCAACCCCCCATTGGCCGTACAGGGGGCAAAAGATGTCTTTTTGTTCGATGATGAGGTCGGTTTAAAGCGGTCGCTTCACTACAATGCGGCTAGATCATCCATGATTTTGCCTTCGGAAGATATGTTTGAGGCCATAAGCGCCAAAATGCAGAAACGAAAGGGCAACTTCAAAGGGGCATAAAAGGAGGTCAACATGAATCAGAAAAAGACAGTGGTGACCTGTGCCCTCACCGGGGTCCTGACGGATCCGGCGGTTCACCATGTCCCCGTCACCCCGGAGGAGATGGCGGACCACGCGGTGCAGGCATATAATGCGGGGGCGTCCATCCTCCACTGTCATTTCAGGAACCAGACAGAAGGGATGGGCCATCTTCCCACATGGGAGCCGGATACGGTGGGGAACATATTAGCGGCCATCAAGGACCGCATCCCGGAGATCATCATCTGCATGAGCACGGGGGTGGTGGGGCCCGATATTTCGGGTCCTGTGGCGTGCCTCGAAAAGTTTCAACCGGAAATGGCCGCCTGCAATGCCGGCTCCTTGAATTATCTGAAACTTCGCGCCAACGGCTTATGGGCCTGGCCCCCGGCCCTCTTCGACAACCGGGTGGAAAAAATCCAGGGATTTCTGGATGTGATGATCGCCAACCATATCGTGCCTGAATTCGAGTGTTTTGATACCGGCATTGTCAGGAGTGTGGGCCTGTACCGAAAAAACGGGATGTTCCAGGAGGCGGCCCATATTTCCTGCGTTATGGGGGTCGCCAGCGGCATGCCCGCGCGGCCCGATTTGCTCCCCATTCTTGTGGATGAGATGGCTGAGGGAACCCATTACCAGGTCATCGCGGTGGGTCGGGATGAGATCTGGGATCTCCACCGCAAATGCGCGGAGATGGGCGGGAATGTGAGGACGGGCCTCGAGGACACCTTCTACCTGCCGGGGGGTGAAAAGGCCGGGAACAACGGGGTTCTGGTGGATGCCCTGGTCAATAGGGTCAGGGAGGCGGGCCGGGAACCGGCATCTCCGGCGGAAGCCCGTGAGATCCTCGGCTTGAGACCCGCCACACCCAATGGGAGGCATACGATCTGATGGAAATCATTCAATATACGGAAGAACACCGGATTTTCAGGGAAGCGGTAAGGAAATTTTTCGCAAAAGAGGTCATTCCACACGCCGACGCATGGGAAGAGGCGGGCAGGGTGCCCAAGAGCGTCTGGCGGAAGATGGGAGGGCAGGGATTTCTCTGCATGGATGTGCCCGAGGAATATGGCGGGCTCGGAGCGGATTTTCTCTATTCGGTGATCCTGACCGAGGAGTTGGGAAGAACCGGCAATACCGGATTGGCTACGCCCCTGCACAGTGACATTGTCGTTCCCTATATCTCATCGTTTGGTTCCGAAGAACTGAAGAAAAAATATCTTCCCGGGTGCATCTCGGGAGAACTGATCACGGCTGTGGCCATGACCGAACCCAATGCCGGGAGCGATCTGGCCGCCATCCGGACCACGGCTGTTGAAGATGGGGATGATGTGGTGATCAGCGGCCAGAAAACCTTTATCAGCAATGGTCTCAATTGCGGACTGGTCGTGGTGGCCACAAAAGATCCTTCCACCGAAGACCCCTATCAGGCCATGGATCTGTATCTGGTGGAGGACGGCACACCGGGATTCGAAAGGGGGAAAAAGATCAAAAAGGTGGGGTGGCACAGTCAGGATACGGCCGAACTTTTCTTCAGCGATTGCCGAATCCCCAAAGGTAACCGCCTGGGACAGAAGGGCGGCGGGTTCATGATGCTCATGGAAAAATTGCAGCAGGAGCGGCTCATGTGCTGCATCATCGCGGTGGCCGCTGCCGAGCGGATGCTGGAGATGACCATCCGGTACTGCCGGGATCGGACCGCCTTCGGTCGTCCCCTTACCAAATTCCAGAATACGCAATTCAAGATTGTTGAGATGGCCACCGAGATCCGGTTGGGCCGTACCTTCGTGGACAAGCTCGTTGTGGATCACATGGAAGGGGCCAATGTGGTCGTAAACGTCTCCATGGGCAAGTACTGGACTTCGGAAATGGCCATGCGCGTGGCCGACCAGTGTGTCCAGCTCCACGGGGGGTACGGGTATTGCGAAGAATACCCCATCGCCCGGGCCTGGAGAGACGCCCGGGTCCTGTCCATCTTCGCTGGGACCAGCGAGATCATGAAGGGGATTGCCGCTAAATTTATGGGACTTTAAAAGAGACGATGGACTTTCAATTTACCGACGAACAGCTCATGTTCAAGGACCAGGTCATCCGGTTTGCCAAAAAGGAAATCGTTCCCAGGGTTCAGGAACACGATCTCAAAGGGGAATTTGACCGGCAGTCCTTTAAAAGGCTGGGAGAATTCGGAATCCTGGGCCTCCACTTCCCGGAACCTTTAGGCGGGAGTGATGCGGATGTGGTGACCACGGTCCTGGCCGGGGAAGCCTTGGGGGAGGCCGGGGTGGATGGGGGGTTGACGCTTGCTTACGGCGCCCATACCTTCCTTTGTGCCGATACCATTTATGCCCACGGGACCGATCGGCAGCGGGAGTTGTACATTCCCAAGCTGGCCTCGGGAGAGTGGATCGGCTGCATGGGATTGACCGAACCGAACGCCGGATCGGATGTGGCGTCCATGACCACCCGGGCCGAAAAAAAAGGGGATCGATATGTCTTGAACGGCAACAAGATGTTCATCACCAACGGGCCGGTGGCCGACGTGGCGGTGGTGTACGCCAAGACCGGAAAAGATCTCAAGCATGCGGGTATTTCCGCTTTCATTGTGGAAAAAAAGACCCAGGGTTTTTCCGCCGGAAACAATCTGATCAAAATGGGGGTTCGTACCTCCCATACCTCGGAGCTGATCCTGGAAGATTGTGAAATCCCCGAGACGAATCTGATCGGTCGGGAGGGAGGCGGATTCCTCATGGCCATGCAAACCGTGGAATGGGATAGAAGCGCGCTTCTGGCACCCTTTGTGGGCGGCATGAAATATGTTTTGGATAAATGCGCGCGCTATGCAAGGGAACGATACCAATTCGGCCGACCCATTGGCCGGTTTCAGGCCATCAAACATAAGCTGGCCGATATCAAAATTTTCATCGAAGCCGCCAGGACCTTGTGTTATCGAATCGCCTGGTGCAAGGATCAGGGGAGACCCCTCAATCATCTGGAGGCGGCCGTCGCTAAACTCTTTGTGGGAGACTGGTCTCTGGGGCCGGCCAATGACGCCATGGTCCTGTTCGGGGGGTATGGATACTGCCAAGAATATGAGGTGGAACGGTATTTCAGGGACAGCCGGCTCGCCCCCATCGGTGGCGGGACCTCGGATATTCAGAAAAAGATTATCTCAAAGCTTATTTAAATGAAGTGAAAAAGGACATCGTCTTATGAATTTTGACATGGGCGAAGAAGAAAGCCGGGTTTGTGGCAGAATCAGGGAACTGTTCACCGGGGATGCCGCAGCCGAACTGATGCGGATGGAAACCCTGCCGGTGGAGGATGTCTGGAGCGCAACCCGCCGCTGGTTCACGTTGCTGGGGGAAGCCGGATACCTGACGTCTTCGGTGGAAGACGGTCGCAACAGCGTTTCCCTGGTGGTCAACCAGGAGCAGTTGGCGGCATTGGCCCCTGCGCTGTTTCTTTCAGTGGAGGTGAGCGTTCGCATTTTCGGGCGTCTCGTTGCCCGTTTCGGCTCCGAGGATCAAAAAAATGCCGTTCTACCCGATCTCATAAGCGGAAAGAGTATCGGCGCCGTGGCTCTCTCCGAAAACAGTATGAACATTGAAAACGACGCACTCAATACAACGGGCGTCTCCTCCACGGACGGTTTCCATGTGACCGGGTCTAAGGGTCATGTGGTCAACGCAGTCATTGCGGACTGGATCGCCGTGGCCGGAAAGATCGACGGCCGGGAGGGATCCGCCTTCTTCCTCATGGAAAAAGAGAGCAAAGGTCTTTATATGGGCGAAAGACTTGCCACCCTCGGATATGAGGGGGTACCTATATCGCCCATAGAACTCGATAACTGCCCCGTTCCCACGACACATGTGATTCACATGGACAGTGCGGCGCTTCAGAGGGTCCGCATGTGGGAAGACCAGGTTCTCACATCCGCAAGCCTGGGGCTGATGAAACGATCATTTGATATTGCGCTGCAATACGCCAAGACCCATCGAAGCGGGGGGAAACCGATTATTGCCTATCAGGAGGTCGGTTTCAAACTGGCCGAGATGCTGACCCTGTTTCAGACGGCACAGCTTCTGGCCTATCGTGCCGCCTGGATGTCCGAATCGGAAGACCGGGAGGCGGACGTTCTGGCCCATTCGGCCAAGGTCTTTTGCGCAGAGTCCGCCGAGAAGGTGGCCAGCGACGCAATGCAGATCCTGGGCGGAAAGGGGTATGTTCGCGGAAACCCGGTGGAGGCCGGATACCGCGACGCCAAATACCTTCAGATCGCCGGGACGTCCACGGAAATATCCCGCATGAAGATCGGGGACCGGATCCTGGGCTACTGAAGGGTTGCTGGGAGAGTAATGTCTGATTGGAGGAAGTTGACCCCATGAGTGATGATTTGCTGTATGACGTGAAAGACCGGGTCGCCCTTTTGACCATCAACCGGGAGGACCGGAGAAACGCCATCAACCTGGAAATGATCCGGTCTTTTCGGGACCGCCTGAGGGAGGCGGATAGGGACGAGTCGGTAGGGGCGGTCTGCCTCACGGGAAAAGGGGATAAGGCCTTCTGCGCCGGGGCGGATCTGGGGGTCACCCTGGCCGGACAGGGGGAGGACCCATTGTCGGGCCCCAGGACTTATGCTGCGCTTCTTAAGGAAATGGCGAAATTCCCTAAACCGCTGCTTGCCCGCGTCAACGGCCCGTGCATTGCAGGTGGAATGGGTCTCATGCTCGCCTGCGATATCGTGATCGCCAGCGACGACACCTACTTTCGCCTGCCTGAAGTCAACGTGGGCATCTTTCCCATGATGGTGGGGGCACTTCTCTATCGGAATTTGCCCAGGAAAAAAACCATGGATCTGGTCCTGACCGGCCGAAAAATACCGGTTGTGGAGGCGGAACGGTTGGGAATGATCAGCCGCGCCGTGGCGCCGGACCGGCTGAACAATGAGGTTGCGGATACGCTGAAGGTCCTGACCTCCAAGAGCCCCATGGGCACACGGCTCGGCAAGCAGGCTTTCAGCGTCATGAGCGACATGTCCTTTGAAGCGGCTGTGGACTATCTCTGCGATGCCCTGATCAAGGTCATCTCCACTCAGGACGCGGTGGAGGGTATGACGGCGTTTATGGAGAAGAGGGCGCCCAGGTTTACCGGAAAATAGTTTTTTTGGGCGTCTGATGCCCGCAGCCGGGAACGGCGGATGTAACGGGTAGCATTTACCACTAAAAAAAAGGATAAAAAAATGGCGTTTACGGAAGTGAAAGAAATTTTCGGCAAAATGCCCCAGGTGTTTGATGCCGATGCGGCGCAGGGGCTGGATGCAGTTTTTCAGTATGAGATCACCGGCAATAACAGCGGGAACTGGAATGTGGTGGTCAAAGACGGTACTTGTCAGGTCAGCGAGGGGGTTCATGCGTCACCCTCCGTAACCTTGACCATGTCAGGGGACACATGGCTCGGAATCGTCAACAAAGAGACCAACGGCATGCAGGCATTTATGTCCGGGGACCTCAAAGCCACCGGCGACATCATGCTGGCCCAGCGGATTGAACAGCTCTTTCCGCTTTAAAAGCCTGTCTCCCGTCAGTCTGTGACCCATGGACATCCGTTCAATTCGGGCAGGGAAGATTGTCCATAAATTACCATGCTGTTTCAAATCAGGCTTTCCACCGGTTTTGACAAGTGTGGGTCAAGAGCAGGTTTGCCCCCATTTTAGGCTGACAAGTGCGCATGTGCCCTCTCACACATTTTTGTCCAGCCCGATGTTATGCTCCAATACCTAGTACAATTTGAGATTCCAGCCTTTTGGCTGGAATGATTCGCTGTTCAATGTCGTTTCCAATCTTGCGTTTCATCATGCGAAGATCGTATTCAGATTGCAAATTCAACCAGAACTGGGCTTCAATACCAAAATAACGCTCAAGCCTGAGCGCTGTGTCGGCGGTTATGCTTCGTTTGCCATTTACGATCGCACTTATTCTATTGGGTGGCACCACGAGATCCCGCGAAAGCTTGTTTATGCTGATATTCATCGGACCCATAAAATCCTCGCGCAGGATTTCACCCGGCGTAATGGGATCAAGAAGATCGCTGTTGCTCATTTTGATACCTCAATGATAATCGACGATTTCGACATTGAAAGCGTTCCCGTCATGCCATTCAAAACAGATGCGCCACTGTTTGTTGATCCTGATTGAATATTGTTCCTTCCTTTTACCACCGAGAGCGTGAAATGAATTTCCTGGATTCAGCATCAAAGCGTTCAAACTTGGAGCGGCATTCAGAACCATTAATCGCTTTCGCGCCTGCCGCTCGAATGATTGAAAACGTAGAACTCGTCTGTCGTCAAAAAGTTTCTCAGTGTCTCGGCAGGCAAATGATTTGATCATGCGAAAAAAGTATTATGTTGCGCGTAATATGTCAAGCGGATTTTCATTTGGGGAGTGGTGGACGTCCCCCACTCCCTGTGGTTCTCGGAATAAAATGTCGCGTTGCTCTCGCCATAATCTCAAAGAAAATCGATTCTTTTGGCCTCGAAAAAATCAATATAGGCCCGTTTTGGAGGGCCAAATTGAAGATTATACTTTACATATATGGTGGTTTCCGTGGCCCAACCCCCTCCGCTTTGTCCCTTGACCGGGTCGGTGATCATAGCCCCCGCTCGGCCTTCATTCTCCGGAACGTCTCTTCAAAATCGACAGGCGGCGCTTCCAGCCCCGGTTTTGCAACCAATGAGATGGCTTCTCCAGGGCAGGTGGGAATACAGACGCCGCAACCGATACATCTGCCGTCAATGATTTCGGCGACATCCCCGTTCAGCTTGATGGCGTCCATCGGACACCTTTCCATGCACACTTCACACGCCGTACAGAGTTCCGGATCAATTTTCGATACGTAATAGGTCTGGACCATATCCACCGGTCTGTCGAGCATCTTCGCAAATCTGAGGCCCGGGCAGCAGCACGAACAGCAGCAGCAAAGGGCGTCGATGTCCTGCGCGTTATTGGGGCTGAGCACAAGTCCCTTCTCTTCAGCCAGATCGAGTATCTTGAATGTTTCCTCCAAATCGATCCGCCTGCCCATACCGTTATCCACGTAGAATCGGGCAAAATCCCCAAAACCGATGCACACTTCTTGGGGATAGCTGCATTCGTTTCCCAAGAGTCCCTGTTCCTTGCGGCAGATGCATTGCTGCACGGATATGAAATCCTTGTCCTTGATCAATTCGCGGACGTTGTTGTAGGGGGCCACCCCTCTTGTGACTTTCACAACAGATCCCAGAGGAATTCTACGCAGTTGCCCGGTCTTGAGGCCCGCCATGGCCATTCCGTAATAGGGCAAATACGCTTCGAAGAGTTGACTGAATTCGGCGTCAAGGTTTTTGAGCTGGAATTCATAAATGCCGATCAGGAATTGAAACGCCTGGTAAAGCGGTTTGCCGTCCTCCCGGACCCTGAAAATCAATCCCTTTTGAGCCATGTCTTCAAGTTTTTCCGCCAGTTCCCCTTCTTCCATCCCGATACGATTCGCGATTTCAGATACCTGTTCAGGATCTTCCTTCAATTTCATCGTCAGTTCGGCTTCACCCGGGGAAAAGAGCTTCTTCAAAATTTTGATTTCAATTCCGGTGTTCGTCGCTGGGAAACCTCCGGGCATGGCGTCCAAAAACTCCCTCAGTCTTACATACACATCTTCGCTCATGATCATTCCTCCAGATAAGTGGTGGTTCGCAAAAATTGTGGCCCCGGATTATGTGGCCATTGGGGATGATTCGGCCTATTTGTATCAACAAACAGTTGGGCTGGTCCGACCCGGGACCAAATCGTTTGTCGGCAGGATCACCCCTATCAACGTATTTTTTACCGGCATTCCCATTTCTATTTTTGCGCATACCCGTTCGGGCAAAGAGAAAATGCTGCGAATCCATCATCAAGATCCCGAACAACCCGGAACACCATTCTCACCGGCCGTAGCCATGTACCGAAGGCGCGCGGTGAAGTTCCGGTGTAGAAATCTGTTATGCGAGTCATTCTAATTCGTTATTGGTACATACAGTTCAACAACTGAATCCTGTCTATTCCAGTTGAATTTCGAATCGTAACGTTCAAAATGGATCATTGACCTATTTCTGTTTATTTCAAAGTGTGATTTTGGAATTGCACTACTGTAAATTTCATTAATGGTTTTCCTGATTGTACTCATTGATCCTTTATGATTGAATTTCATATAATTTCCCGCCGGTATTATCGTGAATTCAAATTGTCTTAAGTGAGTTGTTGAGGGAAATGCGCATTGATAATAGTATTGATCATTATACTTTTTGGTAATAGCGTATTTTTCCCAGTTAAATCCAAGCTTTACTTTGTTAATTCTTAATAGATTATTAAACTTCATCCAATGCCGTCTAATAATCAAGAAATTTTGGCTATGTGAGCTTGTCAATTCTGTTTGGGAATAACAAACAGAAATTTGACTAAGTCTTAAAACTTCATATTTCATACTTTAGTCTATTTAAGCATAACGCCGCTAATCAGCCGCGCGGCTTTTCGCTCGGTTGAATTAGCCTTCCTTAGGCGAAAATGTCTCATGTCAACGGGCTGACCCCGTTTTTCGCTTTTTCTCGAAATCTTTCATCGCGCCGGGCTACTCACCACTGCACATCGGATAGTCTGCCCCCGACACCCCAAGGCGGCCAAAGGCGTCAAGGACCTCTTGAAACTGTTTGTCCACGATGACCCCAGCGGACCATAGCTGATCACATGCAGCCGGATCGCACTCGCCACCAAGTGTCTGCCACGGTCTGGTGGTTGCAACGAAGCATTTGCACTTTGCCTTCGTCGGGTCGCTCGGGTCAATGGTACAAGGGGCATCAAGGCAGGATGCCCACCTTTTGTTGCGGCAGACCAATGCTTTGAGATGCAGAGGCGGTCCAGCCTGGATCGGTGAAAAATTCGAGCGGAGTTCAGTGCCCTGAGGCATTCTCTCTTCACAGGTCGTCTTCCGGCCCCAGTTCGCCCCTGACTCGACGACGCAGTCGCAGATCGCGTAGTTCTGATCCGATGTTTCGATTTGGCAAGGGGCGCTGGTGCACAAGGCAAATCGTGGTGTGTCAACACAAAGCGTGCCGCCACCCACGTAAATTGCAGAATCATCATCCGAGGCCGCGCCGTAAGATACCGCGAACAACAGGATAATTGCTGCCGCGAGACAGGTCCACGTCCGTATTAATGTCCTTTTGTTTGCAATCATCTCATCTTCCTCCAAGAAATTACTTCTTGATGCCCGGCAGGATCTCGACCGTGTTACCCTTGGGGCGCACCGCCGGCGGGAGGAACCGGCCGTCGTTCACCCCAACCTC
>CAYPQJ010000040.1:0-25305 GCA_964412835.1 uncultured Desulfobacteraceae bacterium
TAAACCGGGTGGTTTATGATATCTCCTCCAAACCACCGAGCACCATTGAGTGGGAGTAGGGTCCTTGGCATAATTGCGTCAGGTCTGTTCCCCGAGCTCGTATCTAAATCGTATTACAGGTTCGCGGCAGTTTTGCGATCTGTTTTCCCTCATGATTGTTCGAAAATCTAACATTGTTCGAAAACATGGCAATGCTTGGACTTCTTTCTGAACAGGCCCGTCTAATTGAATTAAAAACAAGATCGTTCGAAATCCGAACACTTGAGGTCTTCTTCTATCGGCGTTCTCTTCCCCTTCTGCGATTCTGACAGCTGATTTTTCTAGGGCTATTACGCCTTAACATATTGAAATTAAATAAATATAGCATCGAATGATGGCTGTTGAAATGACTTCATTGCCCGTGTGGCATACAGTTTGCTTAAAGAGAGCCTATTTGCTGTTTACAATGATTTTTTTTAACGAATAAATTGATCATTTTTTGTTCGATTCAATCGAAAGGAGGGCCGCAGATTGAGTGTAAACGTAACGATGCCGAAACTGGGCATGACGATGAAAGTGGGCAAGGTCGCAAAATGGTGTAAAAATGAGGGTGATTCCGTTGAGAAAGGAGAAGGTTTATTTGAAGTTGAAACGGAAAAAATTACCAACGAGATCGAATCACCGGGAAGTGGAATTTTATTTCAGATTGTGGCGCCCGTCGGTACGACCGTACCGATTGGGACGATCCTGGCGGTTATAGCTGAAGCTGGAGAGCAACTTGAACGTATTGAAGGCATCCAGGCCGGTGAAGTGGTTGAGGCGTCAGCCGATCCTGCAAAGCCCCAATCCGCTGAAGCGGAAACAGAGCCAAAGGAAAAGAAACGCATATTGGCGACCCCATCCGCCCGCCGCGTGGCAAAGGAATTAGGTGTTGATTTGGCCCGGGTACCGGGAACCGGTCAGAATGGAAAAATAAAAGAGGCGGATGTGGAAAAATACCATAGGGATGGACCGGCGGTGCCAAAGATTACACCTCTGGCTGCTGAAATCGCCAGACGGGAAGGCCTGGACATGTCTGAAATTACCGGTACCGGGGAGAATGGCAAAATCACCCGGCAAGATGTTGAGCTTGCCCTTGCCGCGGCAAAGGATGCCCCCCAAGAGGCGCCTTCCCAGGCTAAGGTGATCCCCTTTGAAGGAATACGCAAGGTTATCGCGGACAACATGCACGCCAGTTTGCAGAACGCCGCCCAACTCACCGCTTTCACCGAGGTGGATGTCACCGAAATGGTGCGGTTCAGGGATCTTATGCGAGCGGAATATGAAAAAGATGAATCCGTAAAAATTTCATACAATGACATCATTGTCATGGCAACAGCCCGTGCATTGATGCGCCACCCCATTATGAATTCCACCCTGGTCGGTGAAGAGATCCTGATCCATGACACGGTTCATCTGGGTATTGCTGTTGCACTCTCGGAAGGGCTTATTGTCCCGAAATTACGCAACGCTGAAAAGAAAACACTGCTGCAAATCGCTCAAGAGGTCAGGGAACTGGCGCGAAAGGCGCGCGAGGGGGCCCTGGCCGTAGAAGAGGTCACCGATGGCACCTTTACCATCAGCAACGTCAGCATGCTCGGCATGGATGGATTCACGCCGGTGCTCAATCCGCCGGAGACCGGAATTCTCGGCATTGGCCGCGTGATCGAAAAACCGGCCGTATTTAATGGTGAGATCACCATCCGGCACATGATGACACTCAGTCTTACTTTTGATCACCGAGTTGTGGATGGTGCACCGGCCATGACTTTTTTAAATAACCTGGCCCGTTACCTGGCGCAGCCCATGCTGATCATAGCCTAGCACCCGAGTTTAAACCATCAATTCGTATTTAATGAGGTGAAATAATGCATGATGTGATGATCATCGGCGGTGGATCGGGGGGCTATGCAGCCGCAATCCGCGCTGCCCAGTTGGGGGCGAATGTTGTCCTGGTTGAATGTGCCGAAACAGGCGGCACCTGCGTAAACCGGGGATGCATTCCCAGCAAGGTCTGGCTGAGGGCCGGCGATTTGCTTGACCGGCTTAAGACAGGAAAAGAGTTCGGGATCAATGCCTCCCTTGAAGAGATAGATTTTAAGGCGCTTACGGAGCGAAAAAGTGGTGTATCAGCTGAAATTCGCATGGGTATGGAAGCGCTGTTAAAAAACAATGGTGTTGAGGTGATTAAAGGACGCGCAATTCTAAAAAATCCGCGGGAAGTGGATGTGGAGGGTCGCCTCATTGAAACGAAAAAAATCATTGTCGCCACGGGCAGCTCCCTATGCGCATCGGAGATACCGGAGTTAAAAAAGGTCGCCATGACCACGGACGACGTGTTGGAAATGACGGCGGTGCCCGAATCGATACTGGTCTGTGGATCCGGCTATATCGAAGTTGAAATGGCTTTTTTGCTCAATGCATTCGGCTGTAAAGTCGTCATGGCGGCCGGGTCTGCGAGAATTTTATCCCGAGAAGATTCAGAAACCAGCCAGAGAATTGCTCAGGCGTTAAGGGAAACGGGTGTTGAGATTATTCCCCGCGCATCTCTTGAGTCTGTAAAAACGACCCAAACGGGGGCAACCTGCAAACTTTCGGGCGCCAAGGAGCATAGCGTCAAGGTGGAAAAAGTCCTGGTTTCCAAAAGGGAGCCCAATACCTTTGACCTGGGTTTGGAAAAGCTCGGTGTAACGTTAAACGAAGATAAAGGAATCCGTGTGAACAATCATCTGGAGACTTCGGTTGAAGGGATTTTTGCCATTGGCGATGCAACCGGCGGCTGGATGCTCAGCCACGGGGCTTCGTCCATGGCTGTTTTTGCCGCTGAAAATGCTATGGGAGCGAATAATTGCTATCCATTTAATCTGATTCCCCGGTGCCTGTGGACGCAGCCTGAGATGGGCGCGGTGGGACTTTCGGAAGAAGACGCCGAAAAGCAGGGCCATGATGTGGAAACCGGGGCTTTTCCGTATGCCATCAACGGGTTGGCCATGGTTCGAAACCAGGTCGATGGCGCTGTCAAAATCGTCTCGGATGCCCGTTATGGTGAAATTTTAGGTGTGCATATCATCGGTTCCAACGCCACCGAAATCATCGGTGAGGGGGTTATGGCCATGCAACTGGAAGCCACGGTTCAGGAACTGGCCCGTGGCATCCGGGTCCATCCCACTTTTTCGGAAGCGGTGGTCGACGCGGCCCGGGATGCGGGTAACTGGGCATTATATCTGCCCAGGGGCTGATATTTTAATCGTCATGGCCAATGTGGCGGTGACGGTTTCCATTCGCACCAATATAGAACCGTTTTTTGGAGAAAGGAGGCGGTAGTCTTATACCGGTAAATTGAAGATATCTGGTCAAACCGTTTTATCAACATGAAAAAGAAGGAGGAACGCAATGGACCTGACGAATGAACAATTGATTAAGATGTATACCACCATGGTCAAAATTCGAACCTTTGAAAATCGTGTTGCCGAGCTTTTTGCGGGCGGCAAGATTCCGGGTTTTGTCCACCTGTATGTGGGTGAAGAGGCAGTTGCCACCGGTGTTTGCGCGAATTTGACCGACAAAGATTATATCACCAGCACCCACCGCGGCCACGGGCATCTCATTGCCAAGGGCGGTGACATCAAAAAGATGATGGCCGAGCTGTTCGGCAAAAAAACCGGTTATTGCAAGGGAAAAGGCGGTTCCATGCATATCGCCGATCTTGATCTTGGCATTATGGGCGCCAACGGTATCGTGGGCGGCGGCCCGCCTTTGGCTTCAGGAGCGGCGCTGGCCTGTCAGTATCTGGGCAATGACGGCGTGGCGGTTTGCTTTTTCGGCGATGGCGCTTCCAATCAGGGCACCACCCATGAGGCCATGAACCTAGCCAGCTGCTGGAAGCTGCCGGTGGTGTTTATCAATGAAAACAACATGTACGGTATCTCTTCCTGCACCCTCAACTCCATGTGCGTTCCCAACGTGGCCGACCGCGCGGCGGGATACGATATGCCCGGTGTGGTTGTGGACGGGAATGATGTTGTTGCCGTTTGCGAAGCGGCCGCCGAAGGTATCAACCGTGCACGCCAGGGCAAGGGGCCGTCTTTAATTGAATGCAAAACCTATCGCCACAGGGGGCACTTTGAAGGAGATCCCTGTGCCTATCGCGAAGATGCGGAACTTGAAGAGTGGAAAGAAAAAGACCCGATTCCGCGGTTGGAACAGAAGCTGGTGGAGATGGAACTGCTGACCGGGAATAAAATTGAGGAGATCAAGGGGGCGCTTCAGGACGATCTGGTCGCAGCCGAACAATTTGCCGAAGAAAGCCCGTTCCCCGATGTGTCCGAATTGACAGAGGATGTGTATACCTAAGCGCTTTATTCCTTGAATCCTGTCAAGAATACAAGAAAGTCGCTGGGTAAGGCTTAGCGTTTCAAGCTAAAAATACAAATCCAAAAGGAGGATTAATAATGTCGAATATGACTTTCGCGCAAGCGATAAAAGATGCCCATGTCGTTGAAATGGAGCGTGATCCCAATATTTATGTCGCCGGTGAGGATGTGGGGGTTTTTGGTGGATGTTTCGGTGTAACGGCCGGCCTGCTAGAGCAGTTTGGCGAAAAGCGGGTGAAAGATACCCCCATTACCGAAAGCGCCATCGTTGGGACAGCGGTGGGAGCGGCAAGCGTCGGTCTGCGGCCGGTGATTGAATTGATGTTTGTCGATTTCATCGGTGTGGCCCTGGACCAGCTCTATAACCAGGCAGGAAAGATGAAATATATGTTCGGCGGCAAAGCCAAAATTCCCATGGTCATGCGTACCGCATGCGGCGCCGGGATCGGGGCCGCCGCCCAGCACTCCCAATGCCTGGAAGCTTTGTTCATGCATCTTCCGGGACTGAAGGTGGTCATGCCCAGTACGCCATATGATGCCAAGGGGCTTTTGATCGAAGCGATTCGCGACGACAACCCGGTGGTTTTCCTGGAACATAAAATGCTTTATGCCATGGAAGGGGAGGTCCCTGAAGGGGCTTACACCATTCCCTTCGGCCAGGCTCATATCAAGCGTGAAGGCGAGGACGTCACTGTCGTAGCAACGGCCAACATGGTCCATACTGCTTTGGGTGCGGCTGAAACGCTTGCCGCCGAGGGGATAAGTCTGGAGGTGGTTGACCCGCGTACACTCTATCCGCTGGATGGGGAGACGATTTTCGCATCGGTTAAAAAGACCCATCGGCTGGTGATTTTGCATGAAGAGGTGAAATTCGCCGGATCAGGAGCTGAAATAGCCGCCCAGGTGGCTGAAGAAGCCTTTGACTATCTGGACGCGCCGATCCTGCGGGTGGCCGCACCTTTTTGCCCGGTTCCCTTTTCTCCCCCGTTGGAGAAGGCTTACGTACCGAGCGAGCAGCAGCTCATTGACGCTGTCAGAAAAGTGATGGCGTAGTTTTTCAAAACCAAAAAGGAAGGCTTAAACATGTCATTGATCGGCATCATCGCCAATCCGGCGTCGGGAAAGGATATCCGTCGGCTTGTCGCCTACGGCAGCGTGTTCGACAATCAGGAAAAAATCCGCATTGTGCGCCGCGTCCTTTTGGGCCTTCAAGCCGCCGGCATCCATCGCATCGCTTATATGCCGGATTACCACGGGATTGTGGAGCGGGCTATGGACGGGTTACAAGTCGACCTGTCGGCTGAAAGGCTGCAGTTCGACACCAAGGCGGACCAGCGCGATTCCATCAAGGCGGCGCAGTTGTTGGCCCAGCAAGGGGCCGGCTGTATTGTCACCCTGGGTGGTGATGGCACCAACCGGGTGGTGGCCAAGGGGGCCGGCCAGGTTCCCATTTTGCCCCTGTCCACCGGCACCAACAACGTATTTCCTTACATGATCGAAGGAACGGTGGCAGGGCTTGCGGCCGGTCTGATTGCCAGCGGGAAAGTTTCCCGGAAAGAGGGAACCTTTCAATCCACCCGCCTGGAGGTTGTCCTTGAAGGCAACGTTGTCGATATGGCACTGGTAGATGCCGTGGTCAGTACGGATGTGTTTGTCGGGTCCCGTGCCATATGGAAAATGGATAAAATCAAACAAGTTTTTTTGAATCGCACGAGTCCGGCCACCATCGGCTTTTCCTCCATCGGTGGGATGCTGCGATCCATCGCTGCAGAGGAGCCCGTCAGCATGCATCTGAAATTAGGCAACAATGGGCAGACGGTCACGGCGCCCATCGCTCCCGGTATTATCGAAACCGTGTCGATCAAGGATGTGCAATTGATGGCGGTTGGGGAAAGTGCGGAGATTAATTTTATACCTTCCGTAGTGGCGTTAGATGGGGAACGGGAGGTGGAAATCAAGAAGGGGCAAAAAGTAGCAATACGACTTTCAGTGGATGGTCCCCTGGTCGTTGATGTGGCGCAGACAATGATATCTGCAATGAAAAGGAAAGTTTTTGCATCGGAAATGCCAATTAGCACAAATGAAAACAAATTATAAGAAAGGATACAGAAATGACTTTAAAAGCAGCGTTTATATTTTTAGCACCGGAGGTTGATCCTGATAAAGATCGAAAAATAGTGGTTACGCCGCAAGTCGAATTGACTGTGGTTGCGGCCAATAACTACAAAGAAGCCGAAAGGGTGGCCCTTAAATTGGTTGAAGAAGGGATAGCAGCCATCGAATTATGCGGTGGTTTCGGCAATAGAGGAACAGCGCGCATCGCCGAAGCCGTTGCCGGAAAAGCCGCTGTCGGAGTGGTTCGTTTTGACGGTCATCCCGGCCTGAACGGGAAAAGTGGCGACGAACTGTTTTAATTGTGGTACGATTTGTGTCTACAAATGGGGCAGTCGTTCCAGTCGGATTGCTTGCAATGCCTGCCCCATATCGTTACGTCCCGCCCCCTGAGAACTGTCCCCTGCACCCTGTGAATAGTTGCAAATAAAGATAAACGTAAACTTTACAGTCTAAAAAAGGTTGCGAGATGCTTTAAATGAAGCTAAATTTTACAGGTCGATCACTAACATTGAACATACGCTCGGATACCACGGCCCCGCATTGCGCCATCGGTTACTTTTGACCCGGCTGACAACAAACAGTTCAGCCTGTGGCGAACAGACCAACATTAATGATGGAAATCACAGAGGGACCGGAAAAGCAAAGGAGAAGAGGATGTATAGCCTGGTGCGCAAGAACAATCAATTCTGCTTTGTAAAGAGTGACTTGACAATGGACTCGGGCACTTTGGTCAAGTCCATTCTTAGCCCAAAGTGGTACGGTAGCACCTGGCAACTCCCTTCCAAAACGGAAAAGAAAACATGGATGACCTTCTTAAAAAAGGGCTGGATTGACGATCCTCGTTACAATAATCAAATCGAGCAATCCTGGCGAAGATGTCAACTTGCTGAAGTTGATCCCATAAAGGGTGTATGTGAAAAGTTCATTCCTGAAAAGGAACTGACGCATCGATCTGAAAAACTTACCGCGTTGGCAAAGCCGATTATAGATACGCTCTACCATTGTGTGAAAGGATCGGAATTTGTCGTCGTTTTAATCGACGGGGAAGGCTATATCCTTAACGCCGTTGGCGGACTGAAAGAGCTAAAGCAGGCGGATAGATTAAGATTTGGACCCGGGGCCAATTGGGCGGAAGAATTTGTCGGCACAAATGCCATCGGAACTGCCCTTGCCCTGGGGCATCCCGTCCAGGTTACAGGCACGGAACACTATTGTGAAAGTCACCACTTATGGACCTGTTCGGCAGCTCCCATCAGAAAACAGAATGGAGAGATCATCGGGTTTCTCGACATATCAGGCCCCCGCGAACGGGCGACCGCCCACCAACTGGGATTGATTGTCGCTACGGCCCATGCCATCGAAGAGCGCATAACTTTAGATGAATCATACGGGGAACTATACGATATCAATAAATATTTGGAGGCCGTACTGAATTCTGTTTCCGACGGAATCATTGCGGTGAATGGCCAGGGTCTTATAACGGGTATCAATAAAGTAGCGGCCAAATCCTTCCAGTGCCATCCCAGGGAAGTGGTGGGCAAAACCATAACCGCATCCGTTCATTACCATGGCAGGTTACAGAACTTTTTTAAGACCAGGGCGGCAGGGTTCACCAAGGAGGAGATACGGATCAATATGCCTTGCGGACAGGGATCATGTATTGCAACGGCCAATCCGGTTTTTTCAGAAAAAAATGACAATAGGGGGTTTGTATTAACCCTTTTACCCACAACGAAATCATATTTTTTAAGTAACAAACCGGAGGATGCGATTGTCAAATTCAGGTTTGTGGATATTGTCGGCGAAAGTAAAGCCATTCGCCAGACCATAGAAAAAGCGAAAAGGGTCGCCTCCGGACCCTCCACCGTCCTTATCCTGGGTGAAAGTGGTACCGGTAAAGAGCTTTTTGCCCAGGCGATTCATGGCGCCAGTGATTGCCGCTACGGTCCGTTTGTACCTGTCAATTGCGGGGCCATCCCCAGGGAATTGATTCAGAGCGAACTTTTCGGTTATGCTGACGGCGCTTTTACAGGCGCTAAACGAGGCGGTCGCACAGGGAAGTTCGAAGTGGCTGACTGTGGAACCTTGTTTTTGGACGAGATCGGTGAAATGCCCCTGGAAATGCAGATAAATCTTTTGCGCGTGCTGGAAGAAAAAGCGATTATGCCGGTAGGCGGTAAAACAGCTATACCGATTAATGTTCGCATCATTGCGGCCACCCATAAAAGCCTATTCGAGGAAGTATCCAAAGGAAGTTTTAGAGAAGACCTTTATTATAGACTGAACGTCATCAGTATTACGCTTCCATCCCTGAAAGTCAGGGCAGGAGATATTCGCCTCTTAACGCAATACTGGGTTGATAAAATATCCCGCAAGGTGGGTCGCGAAATCAAACAGATCACACCTGATGCGTTAAGTCGGCTTGAAAATTACCCTTGGCCCGGGAACGTGCGGGAATTGGTCAACGCGGTGGAACATGCCGTGAATTTTACGACGGGTGAAACACTTGCCATAAAACATCTTCCCGCCTATTTAAGAAAAAAGCGGTTCGAAAACCCGCGGCCGGGCGCAGATAGAATCATGACCTTGAGCGCCTTGGAAAAAGATGCCATCGAAAAGACACTCCTGTTTTATAGCGGCAATATCACCAAGACGTCGAAAGCTTTGGGCATAGGGCGTAACACGCTTTATGATAAAATGAAAAAGTATGATATTAAATGATAAACCGAGGGCGTTGGGATCCTTGTCGTCAGCAAGAACAGTCCCGTGGCGACAATGGCCCATGCGGCAAAGAGGTCCGGAAAATGGAAAGACACCTGCTTGTGACCGTCAGCGAAAAGCACGACAATCTTTTCGGGGTGCAGTTTTTGGGGGCGTTTTTCGCACAGAAAGAGACCATTGAAATCACTCTGCTGTATCTGACACCGAAGCCACCGGGCCGATTTGAGGCGGATCGCGAGTCAGAACTTCGAAGCAAGAAATCGGAGGCCACCGGGCGGAAGGCGCTGGATGCGGTAAAGGGAGAACTTTTGAAATTGGGGTTTACGGATGAACAGATTTCGACCAGACTCAGGGCGCGCAGGCTTTCAAAAGTGAGTGAAATCATCCAGGAGGGGGCCGAAGGCAAATATGATGCGGTGGTGCTTGGGCGGCGGGGGCTTTCCTGGTTGGAACAGGCCTTTGATGAAAGCGTTACCCAGACCCTGTTTGAACAACCATGGAACTTTCCCATCTGGCTTTGCCGAAAGCCCGATTCGGGACGAAAAGATGTGCTGGCCTGCGTGGATGGGTCCGATGCTTCCCAGCGTATGCTGGATCACGTGGGGTTTATCCTGGGACAGGCCCCGGAACAGGACGTGACGCTTCTGGCTGTTTCCAGAAAAGGAAAAGTGGGGGATAGGGCGGCAGAAGAGATTCTTGCAGGGGGCAGGGAGAACCTTGCTGCTGACGGGGTTTTATCGGAACGGATCCGTTTTAAAGTGATTCCCGAAGCCAATCCGGGCAAAGCGATCATCAGGGAAGCCGGGTCGGGACGCTTTGCAGCGGTTGCCGTGGGCCGAACCGGAACAGGGATGGGTTTGTTAAAAAAGGTTTTCGTGGGATCTGTCAGCCGTACCCTTTTCTGGGAACTGGAAGGCGCTTCACTCTGGCTGGCCTGAATTCGTGAAGCCCTTGCACCCAGTCATCTTTTATTGGAGACGATCCACAGAACAAATAACTGTATTTTAAAATACCCACATAATGTTGTGACTGAAACCGGTTGTCAATAATTTATTGTGTCCCCCGAATTTTCTATCTTGTGTCATCCAGATTACTCAGAAATAACCGTTGTTCTCATTACAAAATCAATTGATATGGAATATCCCCGACAAAACATCAACCTCTGAGAAAGATTCATTCTCAAATCCAAAGGAGTGAGCCGTCCAAACGTCTATTCCGCAAGGTATTGCAAAAAAGTCTCGACTTTTCTGCAAAATTGTGCATAATGGCCGAATATTTGTATGGAGGGCTGGAATATGCGGCGTCAGCAAGGGCAGACCATTGTCAGTGATCTCAAAAATAAGATGGTTTTTCTCACGGGTCCCCGGCAGGTAGGGAAAACCTGGTTGGCCCAGGAGATCGCCAAATCATTCTCGGAAAGCCTCTATTTGAATTATGACAGTTACGGGGACCGTGAAATCATCAAGAAAGAGGCGTGGCTGAACAAAATAGAGTTATTGATTCTCGATGAGCTCCACAAAATGAAGGGCTGGAAGAACTATCTGAAAGGGGTATATGATACAAAACCAGCGCAAATGATGATCCTGGTGACCGGTAGCGCTCGACCGGAGGCCTTTCGACAAACCGGAGATTCTTTGGCCGGAAGGTTCTTCAGACAAAGATTGCTTCCTTTTTCACCGGCGGAGCTTACGCATACGGGTGACGCTTTCAGCTTTGACAGATTCCTGGAACGTGGCGGGTTTCCCGAGCCTTTTACGGCGGAAAATTATGTGGATGCCGACCGCTGGCGGATGCAGTATGTGGACGGATTGATACGGACCGACATTCTCGATTTTGAAAGAATACATGATTTCAGAGCCATGCAGATGGTTCTGGATGTTTTGCGCAACCGGATCGGTTCTCCCGTTTCCTACACATCCATCGCCGAAGACATACAGGTTGCCCCGAATACCGTCAAAAAATACATTCAGATTCTCGAATCTCTCTATATCATCTTCAGGGTACCGCCGTTTTCGAGAAACATTGCGCGATCCATTCTCAAGGAATCCAAAATCTATTTCTTTGATACCGGTCTGGTACGGGGTGACGAGGGGGTGAGGTTTGAAAATATGGTTGCCCTTTGCCTCTTGAAACACGTTTACGCCCAGGTGGATCTAAAGGGTCAACCATTCGCGTTGCATTATATGCGGACCAAGGATGGCGCCGAAGTTGATTTTTGCCTGGTCAGGGGCAATGAACCCCAACTGATGATTGAAGCGAAGCGATCGGATCCCAGCCCCGGTAGAAGCCTTCTAAATTTTCACAAACGCTATGGAATTCCCGGCATACAGGTTGTGATGCATCTCAAAAGGGAAAATGAAGATCGCGGAATTGAGATTCGAAGAGCTGAGGATTATCTCTGTTCGTTGATGCTTTAGAAAATAGCGGTTCCTTGCAACATTCCTTGATTATTTCGTTATCCCAGGTTTATTTTGCATACGTATTCCATACCATAATTATCCGTATTTGTTCAACTTAGAGGTGAT
Organism: uncultured Desulfobacteraceae bacterium; assembly: GCA_964412835.1. Classification (GTDB taxonomy): domain Bacteria; phylum Desulfobacterota; class DSM-4660; order Desulfatiglandales; family Desulfatiglandaceae; genus NaphS2. The sequence continues at coordinate 11,753 of CAYPQJ010000040.1, forward strand.
GTGCCGGAAGGTTTTCAAATTATCGGCAAAGGCCAAGGGTTACTTCTTTTTTCTGAACGTCGGCCGTGAAGGTGGTGCGCCCCTTCATAATGCAGCATTCGATTTCAACGAAGAAGCCCTTTCTTCGGGCGTTGAAACCTATTGCCGGATCGCTCTGGAATTGTTGGGGAGGAAGGAGGTCCTCAATTTTTAAACTTTATTGCTTCACATTTCCTGAACCATTAGAGGTAACCGGCAAAAACTTTTCGGAAATGGAAGCCGTAAATGGAGTAGGTAATGGCCATGGGCAACAGTTTTGGACGTCTGAACAGGGACCAGAAAAAGAGCTTCCAGTAATGTGATCTGGCGCTATCCGTTATCCCCAGAGACCATGCGGACTTGAAGAATGCCCCGGCATATCCGAAGTGGTACCGAATGTGGCCGAAATGGAGACGAATGGATCTTTTTTCCTGGGGGTGGTATTCTTTAAGAAAGGCCTTTACCCTTTCATAATATGGTTTTGGGGCGTAGATGCCCTTGATAATTCGTTTGTAGCCACTGGCAAGTTTTTCATAACCCATCTTGGGAATGAAGTTCGTTGAAAGGTCCGTGTTGTCGCCCGACATGCCCTCCAGCAACCGCCCCTCTTTGTTGACGCGCTTGTACAGCCTGCTGCCGCGAGGTGCGTTCAGGATTCCCACCATGGCGGTAATAACCCGGCTTTTCTGGATAAATTCAATCTGTCGATCAAAGATGGAAGGGGTATCATGGTCAAAGCCCACAATAAATCCGCCGCGGATCTGCAAACCGAACTTCTGGATTTTTTTGACGCTTTCCACCAGGTCCCTGTTCCGGTTCTGGAATTTGTTACATTCCGCAAGGCTCGCTTCATCCGGCGTTTCGATGCCCACAAAGACCCCTTCGAATCCTGCCTGAATCATCATTTGCATGAGGGTTTCATCATCGGCCAGATTGATTGAAGCTTCGGTGGAAAGGTTGAAAGGGTATTTTCTTTTCTTCATCCATGCGATAATTCCTGGAAGTACGTCTTCCTTGAGTTTTTTCTTGTTGCCGATGAAATTGTCATCCACCAGGAAGAGGTTCCCCCGCCATCCCGTCTGGTAGAGGCTTTCCAACTCGGCAATGATGCGGTCCCTGCTTTTGGTGCGCGCCTTGCGGCCGAACAAGGTTGTAATATCGCAAAACTCGCAATCAAAGGGGCATCCCCGCGAATATTGGATGGTCATGGATACGTAGTCTCTCATGTTCACCAGATTCCACAGGGGGACTGGGGTCGTTTCAAAATTGGGGAATTCGTCTGATTGGTACATCTTTTTTGGAGCGCCTTTTTGGAGGTCTGCCAGAAAGTGCGGCAGTGTGCATTCCGCTTCATTTAAAACAAAATGATCCACCCCTTGGAAATCCTCGTGCGCGGAAGTGAAAAGAGGCCCCCCTGCAACGACCTCTACGCCAAGTTGGTTGCACCGGTTGATGATGCCTTCGGCGGATTGTGCTTGAACGGTCATTCCGCTGATGAATACAATATCCGCCCATTCGAGCGTTTTATCATCCAGCTTTTTAACGTTCATATCCACAAGCCTTTTTTCCCATGCATGGGGAAGCATTGCTGCTACGGTCAAAAGCCCCAGGGGTGGGTGAAGGGCCTTTTTGGAAATGAATTTCAGGGCGTGTTTGAAGCTCCAGAAAGTGTCGGGGTATTCCGGGTAAACCAGCAGGATTTTCATGATGATCTCCTTAGTTATGGGTGTAAAAGCTTATTAGACTAAAAACGTATTATGGTCGATCGTCGGCCAGAAAAATTATTCTTTGCTGATCCCTTTTAGAAGAATATCCACAAGGGTGTTCACGCTCGTCCGGATTTCATCCCTTGTCAGATTGGTGACCCAGGGGTATTCCAAACCCTTCAGGGCGAAGAAGATGGCCCGGGAGACAGCCACCGCGTCCGTTACCAGGAACAGTCCCTTGTCTCGACCGTATACAACCATTTGTTTTATAGTCGATATTTCCCAGTCGGAATAATCGGATGTGAGATTTCTGATGAATCCGTAATGTTTCAGGTGTTCATCTTTTATGGCGATGTACTGGTCCGCCTTTTCATTCAGATAATCGAGTCTTGCGCCCACAAAAGCCATGAATTTCTGATAAGGATCATCTTCCTGTTCCATGGCATTGATGATGGCGGTTTTTAGCCCTGCGATCTCCGTTCCGATGACCTCCGCAAACACCTCTTCCTTGCTTTTAAAATAATAATATAAAGTGCTTTTTCCCTTACCCGCGGCCTTGGCGATGTCTTCCATGGTGGTTTTTTCCAGGCCGAAACGGGAAAAAAGCGTTGTTGCCTCGGAGATGATGGCCGTTTTTTGTTCTTTGTCGTTTGCCATTGTGGTCCGCACCTGAAAAATAGACCGAAAATGTATTAGAGTCTAGAATTAACAATTGTTCTTCGTCTTGTCAAGTCTAAAAACTTGCAACTGTGTATAAATACAACAGAGACGGCGTTTTGTTCCTTTAAGCGTGCGGCAGGAAAGTGCTCTGTGCACGGTCTATGGCAAAAGCCTCCCCAGAAAGGAAGGTTTTTAGAAAATGGAATATGATGTGCTCTATTTTGTGATGCGGTTATTTCGCTTGGGATCATTCATCGTGGGTTCCGCCTTCTACTTCATCCAGAACCTTTCGGACTGTTTTTGACAGTTGGGCGCGCGCCAGGGGTTTATGCAATAACGCCTTTATCCCCAATTCAGAGGCCCTTTCAAGCGAAATTTTTTTGCTGTAACCGGTACAGAGAATAATGGGCACATCGCTCCTGATGGCCATCATTTGGGTGGCCAGTTTGTCTCCGGTGATATACGGCATGGTCATGTCCGTAATTACCAGATCGCATTTTATTCAGGCGCTGCGATGCCCATTCAATATTGTTTTAACAGCCTGTATCAGCTGCACCGGTAACCATGGGAGCGTCCCCCTACTCAACGGGATGTGTCTGGGCAGGTCCAATGGAGACGAGGGAGTCGGGTTCAAGGTTGACTTTTCTGGCTGTGGGGTCCGGTTCTGCGAAATCACTTTCGGATTGGAAAACGCGCAATCCGAAGACAGGAAGCAGTGACAACAGGTGGCCAAAGATCCCTGCCTGTATGCCTTCATAAAACGCCCACCGCGTATCGGTGGCAAAACAATACAACTCGATGGGAAGGCCATTTTCGGTCGGCTGCAACTGCCGCACCAGGAGGGTCATGGCATCGTGGTGGATCTTCGGATGCTGCAGGATGTAGGTCAGGCAGTACTGGCGGAAGAGGCCGCTGTTGGTGATCAGCAGACCTCCGGCACACTCGGGATTATCGGTGACGGCCTGTTTTTCCAGTGCCATGGCCTTGTCCATAAGGGGAATTTTTCCGAGTTGGGCCAGCTCTTCCTCGGACAATGTCCTGATGGATCGCATATCAAGCATGATGGATCGCTTGATGCGTCTGCCCCCGGAGTCGAACATTCCCCCGCCAATTGGTGAAGGAGTTCTGGAGCAGACTGTAGGTCGGCAGGCTCGTGATGGTGTGGTTCCAGTTTTGTACTTTCACCATGTTCAATGAGACGTCGATCACGTACCCGTTCGCGTCCGTGTTGTTTACCGTGATCCAGTCTCCCTCGCGTACCAGGTCGCCGGTAGTGACGACCACGTTGGCGAACATCGACAGGAGCGTATCTCGAAAGACGATGAGGAGAACCGCCGACATGGCTCCCAGACCGGTGAGGAAGTAGGTCGGGGATTTCCCCATCAGCGTGGCAAGGATCAGGATAACGGCCACACCATGGATGAGGAAAGAGCCGACCATGACATATCCCTCAAATGCTTTATCTCGATTGACAGAGGGCAAGCTCGAATAATAATCGTCTGCAAACCGAAAAATCCGTACAATCATCCGGGCTATGACCAAAATCAGCAAAGCGTCGATTACTCGATGGGTGAGATCGTGGAAGTGTTTGCTGAGTTTCGGCAGCGTCTCAAGAATGGAGCTGGTCAGAACGATCGCGAGGATGCTCGCGATGCTCCCCAGCACTTTGCTCTTCAGGAGCAGATTCAACCTCACTTTCTTGGAAGTGAACTTACTTTTGGCCATCGGCCTTAAGATCAGGAACCGGCACAACAGGTAAATCAGGCAAAGAATGATAATCAGGCTGATGACAACGATGATGGGGTACGCGATTGTGTGGGAGGTGATGCCGCTTATGGTCTGATCTATCCAATCCATGATGCAAATTTCTCCTTCGGGATGTTGGGGTCTACAATTGACCTTTGAGAATTGCTGAGTTCTCAGTGGACAGTATTATCCGTTCAGGTCCTCTTTTTCACAATCGCTTCCAGTGTTTGGTACACCTCTTTCATGGTAAAAGGTTTGGTCATGGCTCCCACAAAACCGTATGCTTCATAGCTGCTTAGAACCGGATCATTGGAATAGCCGCTGGAAATGACCGCCTTGACGCCGGGATCGATCTTCAAGAGCGCTTTTATGGTCTCCAAGCCGCCCATGCCCCCCTTGATGGTCAAATCCAGGATCATCGCATCAAAGGGATTTCCCGATGCCATGGCCGCCTCGTAGGCATCAATGGCCTCAGCGCCATCCGCGGCAACGACTGATTCATATCCTGCTTTGGCTAGAATCTGCTCCATGAGGTGTCTGATCATGTCTTCATCATCCATCACCAGAACCCTTTTGATTGCGGATTGCGGATTTCGGATTTTGGATTGATCCGCCGGCAGTTTGGCGGGTTCACGTTCTCGATCTTCTTCCCTATTCAGTATCTCCGAGTCAGAAGCGGGCAGATAAAAAAAGATGTCCGTTTCCTCACCCTCACGGGATTCCATGGCCATGTACCCGCCATGTTTGTTGATGATGGAGTGGCATACGGAAAGGCCCATGCCCATCCCTTTGTTGGTACCCATCTCCTTGGTTGAAAAATAGGGATCAAAAACCCTGTCCAGGAGTTCATGAGGTATGCCTGCGCCCTTATCTTTAACGGATACCCTGATATATTTCCCCTCTGGGAGTTCGGCGATTTCTCCCGCATGGAGCTTCACGTTTTCGGCGCTTACCGTAACGATACCGCCTTCGGGCATGGCTTCCCGGGCATTCAGGACCAGATTGCCCATGACCTGTTTTATCTGCTCCTCATCAAATTCAACGGGCCAGAGATTATCGGACAAAGATAGTGCGGGTTTTACATTGGACCCGGAAAGGGAGAGATCTATGGAATCCCGGAGGGTTTTCATGATGGCGCCGGTCTTCTTACGGGGATCGCCCCCGCTTGAAAAGGTCAGGAATCGCTGAGCCAGTTCCTTGGCCTGGATGGAGGCCTCTTTGGCTTCGGAAAGGCTTTCATGCAGCTGGTTTCCGGGTTCCGTGTTCATCATGGAAAGCTCAATGTTACCCAGGATGACCGCCAGAGAATTATTGAGATCATGGGCGATACCCCCGGCAAGGGTCCCTAATGCCTCGATCTTCTGGATCTGCCGGCGTTGGTTCTCGAGTTTGATTCGCTGTGCTTCGGCTTCCTTACGCTCTCCGATGTTGCGGACGGTGGCCAGTAAACGGTCATCATCGCCGATGGTGATCCGTTTCAGGTTGACCTCCACCCAGAAAACCTCTCCTGTCTTGCGCTTGGCCCGCCATTCGAAGATCTGCGGGATACCCTCTACCGCCTTTTGTATCCACGCTAAAGCCTCATTTTGGGAATAGGGGGGAACCCCTTCACTGACGGTCCCCAAATCAATGTGGCGTGTTTCCTCGGAAGTGTATCCATACATCTCACACATCTTTCGGTTGACATCGAGGATCCGCCCGGTATCCATATGGTGGATAAAGATGGCATCGTTGGCGGAGTCAAAAATCGTGCGGTAATTGGCTTCCGATGCCTTGAGCGCCGCCTGCGCCCTTTGTTTTTCAATGGCGTTTTTCCGGAACACTTCAACGGCGCGGGTCATGGACCCGATCTCGTCCCGGCGGTTGAGATCCCCCACCGCCACGGAAAGCCGGCCTTCCGCAAGACCGGCCATGATGGTTGTGATGAGGCGTATGGGACGCGATATGAATACGGTTCCGATCAAGATTGTGGCCAGCATGGCGATAATTGCGGTCAAAATAGCCACTGAGATAATGGTTCCCCGGATCATATCCGCCTTCTGGTTGGACAATGCCTCTGTTCGGCGGATTTTTGCCTTTTGAAAATCCACGAATTCCCCGAGCCTGTCTCGAAAATCGGCAAAGGGTATGGAGGCGGAACGAACCAGGAGAATACCGAATGATGGATTGTCAAAAACAACGGCTACCGCATCCCGGGTCTGCTGCCGGAAGGCGTTCATGTGAATTTTCATCTGTTCAAGGATGGATGATCAGGTCCTATGGGTCCGGTGGTAATCTGTGATTTTCCCCCATGCAGGTATGATGAGATGAATTCACGGTCAACCGCATAGGCAATGGCCTGTCGGACCCTTTTATCATTCAGCGGTTTTCGCAAGAGATTGAAGGCAATCCAGTTAATGGGTCCTGTCCCCCGGTAGCCCTTCTCGGAAATGCGAAGATGCCCGCTTTCAGCCAGCCGCGACAGGCTGCCGAGGTTGATATAATAAGGCATCAAATGGGCGTCCTGTCTTTCCATTTCAACCATCTGCTCATTGGGATCCCCCGTTATATTGAAAACGATCTTATCAAGGTACGGTCGGCCGGGAATAAAGAAGTGCTCGTTTCGTTCAAGCACCAGGCGTTTTCCCGGGTCGTGTTTCACGAACTTGAAGGGCCCTGATCCCACCGGTCGTTTGAGGGCGGGATGGGTATTCAGGTCCTGACCATCTCCATAGATATGCTTTGGGAGGATCGGCATAAAGTAAGGCGACAGGGCCAGAAGGATGACCGGATATGGGGTCTTGAGACGAATAATTGCGGTGTGAGTATCCGGGGTATCCACCTTTAGAATGGGAGCGAACGTGGTTTTAAACGGACCGTATTTTTTGACCGCCATGACCGAGAAGGCAACATCTTCCGACGTGATGGGGCGGCCATCATGAAAAGTGGCCCCCTCCACCAAATGAAGTGTGACGGCCTGACCGTCTTTTGAAACCTCCCAACTTTTTGCCAGATAGGGCTGCGGGTTCCAGTTTTCATCATAACGCAATGGGCTCGCGAAGAGCTGGCTGCTGACCATGCCGGTGGTGTAGCCGCCGGCAATGGTTGAGGTCAGGGCTCTTGGCGGGCCGTTGCCCACTGAAACCACCACTTCACCCCCGGGGCGGGGCTCTGCAACGGCAATGAGATCGGTCCCTGCGAAAATCGCCATTATCGCTATGAGGAAAAGATATCGGGCCATTTCGTTCTCCTTCAATTTTTGTGGTTTTAAGAAGTTTCTGTACGCTTTGTTGTTTTAAAACCCTAAAAAAATGACGGTTTCAATATACGCTACACCTGAAAAAAAAGTAAAGTTTTATGGGGGGCGATAGTAACCCCTAAATATTTCCGATTGCTTTAATCAAACAATCTTAAAAAGGCCTTGGTGGCGGGATTCAGATCCACATCTTTTGCGAAAATCACATCGGTCTGAACCATAATGGACCCTTCCGTCAGGGTTAATGGTTTGAGTAGACCCAATTGCGCCTCCAGGCGGATCTCGGGTTTGTAGAGAAAGCTGATGCCCCGCCCCTGAATGACATACTCCTTGATAAACTCAACACTTTCCGCTTCCAGGAGGACAGACGGCTTAATGCCGTGGGAACTCAACATGGAAAGGATGGCATATCTCGAACCGGACCCGTCTTCGCGGATGATAATGGGTTCATGGGCCAGGTCGCTGAAGCCAACCCTCTTTTGGGTGGCGAATCGATGGCTGGTGGGTACCACCAGGCAGAACTCCTCTTTGGAATAGGGGACCATGCTCAGTTTGCTGCGAAAGGGGATTCGACCAATCACGCCCAGATGGTACTCATAGGCCAGAACGCCCTCGGCGATTTTGGTGGAACTTCCTACTTTCAGATACACTTTGACGCCGGGGTACTGTTCCTGAAATTTAGACAAAAGCCTCGGCATCAGGTGCCGGGCAAAACTTCGGGTGGTGCCGATCACAAGGGAGCCATGGGAAAGATCTCCGTGGCCTTTCAATACATATTCCATTTCTTCAACAATTTCGAATATACGCTCAGCATACCCAAACAGAACCCGGCCTGCGTCAGTAAGATCAAACCCTTTTCCATGCCGCGTGAACAGCTTCAGGTCCAGATCCGATTCCAGCGATTTGATCTGCATGGTCACCGCCGGCTGGGTGACATAAAGGGCCTGGGCCGCTTTGGTGATGCTTTTATTGCGTGCCGCCAGAAAGAAAGATCTCAGTTGGTTCAGGTTCATCCGCATATCCACACTCCATAAGTATATCTTTTACATTATAAGAAAATCTTATGACAAGATAAAAACAATTGTTTTGACAAGTCAATGAAAAAACGAACTAATGCTGAAACATTTTCTTTGAACGGATTTTCGAAAAAGGGGAGGCTTTCATGACACCCAGTCGCGTCATGTTCTGGCAGATCGATCACATCTGGATCTTTTATGTGCTGGCGGCGCTTTCCACAGTCCTTTTCCTGGGGGGTGTAGCGGTTTATATCCTGGTGTGGAAAAAAAGCGCCGGCTCCCGGAGCGTATCCTTTTCAGCCGATGCACTGAAGAAAATGCTGCTGGATGTTTTCCTGGGACGTCGCCTGATAGAAGGGGATGTGGCGGCGGGTTTGATGCACCTGCTTATTTTCTGGGGGTTTCTGGTCCTTTTCATCGGCACCAGCGTTCTGGCAATCCACCATTATGTGACGTCCTTTCTGGAGGGCACTTCCCACCTGGTTTTTTCCTTTGCTATGGAACTGGCAGGCCTCATGCTCCTAATAGGAATCATCTGGGCGCTCATTCGGCGTTATCTCCAGCGTGTTCCCCGCCTGGAAAGACGGCTGGAGGATGCCCTGGTGCCTTTGTGGCTCCTGCTGATTGTGCTCTCGGGCTTCATCCTGGAAGGCCTGAGGTTGTCTGCCCAGCAACCGGCATGGGCAGCCTGGTCATTTGTGGGCTGGTGGGTGGGGAGCCTTTTCTCACCGGCATCGGCTGAAACTTTCTACCCTGCCTTCTGGTGGATACACACCCTTCTTTGTTTGAGCTTTATTGCATTGATCCCCTACACCAAACTGTTTCATATCCTGGGAGCCCCTGCCAGCATCTATTTTCAGAGTGCTGCCGAGCCCACCCTGTTGGATATGGAAGAAGGTGCAGCAGATTTTGACCTGGGCGATGCCATCTTTTTTGACGGCTGCATGCGGTGTGGCCGGTGTGTGGCAGCATGCCCTTCCGCTGGGGCCGGCGAACCCTTTGCCCCCAGGGATTTTGTTCAGGCCATGCGCCGTTCCTTATGGCAGGAACATTCGCCCGTGGGAGATATCCGGTTCATGAGCCGAAATGAAGATAAAAAGGTGGACGAACACTTCTGGTACTGCACCACCTGCAGGGCCTGTCTGGAAGTGTGCCCGGTTTACGGTGCCGCATTTGAGGTGGTGGCCAAGAAAAGAGTGCTGGCTGTGGAAGAGGGAACCCAGGTGCCCAAGCTCCTGAACCAGACCCTTGAGAAACTTTTCAAATACAATAACCCTTGGGAATCTTCCAAAAAAAAGCGGGGTGCCTGGGCCGATGATCTGGAAATCCCCAATCTCACGAAACGGGGTGTGGAAGCTGATCTCTGTTACTTTGTGGGATGTACCACCTCTTTTGACGATACGGCACAGCGAATTGCACGGTCCTTTTCGGCGGTACTCAAAGCCGGCGGTGTTGATTTTGGAATCTTGGGGAAGAAAGAGCCCTGTTGTGGGGATATTGGCCGCCGGGTGGGGGAATTGGGGTTATTTGAGGAGCAGAAAGAAGGTTGTGAGAAACTTTTTGAAAAATACGACATCACCGATCTGGTGACCTCATCGCCCCATTGTTTCCATACGTTCAAGAACGAATATCCGGAAGCCCAATTCCGGGCAAGACATTATACCCTGATGCTTCACGAGTTGATTGCCGAGGGAAGACTTAAATTCAAAAAGGGTATTGAGGCCAAAGTAACCTACCATGATCCCTGTTACCTGGGTCGGCACAATCGGATTTTTGATGAACCCAGGGACGTTATTCAATCCATCCCCGGGATCAGCCTGGTTGAGATGCCCAATCATCGGGAAAACAGCCTTTGTTGCGGCGGTGGCGGTGGGCGGATGTGGCAGGACCTGCAGGGTGATGTGAAGATGAGTGAAGTGCGAATTCGGGAAGCGGAAGCCACAGGGGCGGAAATCGTTATTACCGCATGCCCCTTATGTCTCATCATGCTGGAGGATGCGCGCAAAGCCGCCGGATTTGAAGAACCCTTCAGGGTTATGGACTTAAATGAACTGGTGTTACAGGCATTGGAAGAGAAGGAGGCTAACAATGAGTGAAGTATTGATATTGGGGGAAGTGAAAGAGGGTTCCTTGGATCTGAAATCCCTTGAGCTCCTGGGCGCGGGAAAGAAACTGGCGGGCGAACTGGGCGGTGAAGTTTCCCTCCTGCTGATGGGAGCATCGGTTACAAAGGCTGCTGATGAGGCCATTTCCCATGGTCCGGCCAAGGTCTATAAAATGGAACATCCGCTGCTTGAGGGTTTCAAACCTGATCTGTGGGTGGCCGCCCTGGAGCAGGCTTGCCGGAAGATTGGACCGAAAGTTTTCCTTATGGGCCACTCCTTTGTGGGTATGGAAGTGGCGCCAAGGCTTTCCGCCAGATTGAACAGCCGACTGACCACCGATTGCATTGACCTTGCCATTGATCCGGAAGATAGCCTGTTGCTGCGTACCAAGCCGGTTTCCGGCGGCAATGCTATTTCCGTTTTCAAATTTCAGGGGGAACCGCAACTGGCGACGGTGCGCGCAAAGGTTTTTGCGGCTGCCGAACCGGATGATGCCGTAGGCGGAATGGAAGAAATCACACCGGAAATTGATGAATCCATGATCAAGGTGGAATCCCTTGAAATCGTTGAAGAAGAGTCCGTCGCGCTGGATAAAGCCAGTGTGGTGGTGGCCGGTGGCGCGGGCCTGGGAGAAGAGGACGGATTTGAACTTCTTGAAGAGTTGGCGGAGACCTTAGGTGAATCTTTTGACAATGTCATGATCGGGTGCAGCCGTGTGGCCGTTGACAAGGGGTGGATCTCTTCGGACCACCAGGTGGGCTTGACCGGTACCATGATATCGCCTGATATTTATGTGGCAGTCGGCATATCGGGCGCCATACAGCATTTGGTGGGCATGGTTCATGCCAAGAAGATCATTGCCGTCAATACGGACAAGAGCTGCAACATGTTCAAGGTGGCGGATTACGGTATTGTTGAAGATTATGAAGATGTGATTCCTGCGCTCATCGAAAAACTGGAGGAGTTGTCATGACCGATATCAAAATCATCGTTTGCGCCAAACAGATTCCGGATCCGGAAGCGCCCCTTTCCGATGTGAGCGTGGATGCGGAAAATATGGAAGTGATCGTGGATGCACCCCTGGTCATCAGTCCTTTCGACGAAAATGCGCTGGAGGTGGCGGTTCAGCTGAAGGAAGCGGCGGGCGGTAAAATAACGGTCCTGAGTTTGGGGAAAAAAGTGTCGGATACGGTCCTCAGAAAAACCATTGCAGCGGGTGCCGATGAATTAATTCTTTTGCAGGACGATCAGTTTGAAAAATTGGACAGCTATTCCACGGCAACAGCTCTGGCGGATGCCGCCCGGAAGATCGGCGATTACGATCTGGTGCTGACAGGCCGTCAGGCCGGGGACTGGGATTCCGGTCAGGTGGGTCTCATTCTGGGAGAAATGCTGGCACTTCCCTGTATTAGCATGGCCCGGGCCATTAGTGTGGAGGACGGAAGCGTTGTGGTGGAGAAGAACATTCCCGAAGGATACGAACGGGTGAAAGCCCAAATGCCGGCATTGATCACGGTGAGCAATGAGGTGGGTGAGTTGAGATATATTTCCCGCACCAAAATGCTCAAGATGATGCGGGGCGCACGAAAAATACCCACATGGAACGCCGAGGACATCGGCGTCAGTTCCGATGCGCTTCGGAAAATGGGGATCGCGGCGCTTTCTTCTCCGCCTGACATGGGAAGGGATTGTCAATTTTTCGAAGGTTCGGTTGATGATCAGGCTGAAAAGTTGGCAGAGGTTTTTATGGGCCTCAAGTAAATTGCGGAATACGGATTGCGGATTGCGGAGTTGGAAGGAAAGCGCCGTGAAACGCTACGAACGTTATTTTAGGTGTTTTTAAAATTATTTTTCAACAAAAAGGAGGTACAAACAAAATGGCAGACAAATCTTACGATGCGATCGTAATCGGCGGCGGACATCATGGGACAACCATCGCCCCTTACCTGGCCAAAGCCGGGTTGTCGGTAGGGGTTTTTGAACGACTGGATCATCTGGGCGGTGGCGCCGTATCCTATGACGATTCACCGGCGCCGGGGTTTCGGGGCAATTTTTGTGCTCACTTTACACGCTATTACGGACACCCGGCCTACAAGGAGTTCAACCTTCGCGACGAAGGCCTGGAATACGCGTTTCCGGATACCAATGAAGCGGCCGTCTTTGATGACGGCACCTCTTATGTGGCCTATGCCGGTTATCCGGTGGTGGATCCCGTGACCGGAAAGACGGAGTATAGCGAGACAAATGTCAAAAAGACCTATGATCAGATCTCCCGGTTCTCAAAGGCCGATGCGGATGCCTACATCTACTGGACGGAAAAATACAATGATTTTATCAGGCCGGCATTCCATGAATATCGATTCTCCGTGCCCACGCCCTACGGCGTGCCCGATGCCCTGGAAAAACTGGCGACCGATCCCAGAACCGGTTTTGATCCGTCGATGCACTTTATGACCGCCAAGGAATGGGCCCACTTTGTCTTTGAGAGTCCTGAACTCAGAATTCTGACCATGAGGGGCTTCCTGACCTCCTGCGGTATCTACCCCGACGATGTGCCGGGCATCATGTTTGCCTTTGCGACGCTGCATCTGGTGCTGGGTTGGGAGACGGCGGCCATCGCCAAAGGGGGCACCCAGTCCATTACGGACTCCCTTGTTTCTGCGGGCAAAAAAATGGGGGTCGAATATCACATCAACTCGGAAGTGGATAAACTCATCATTGATAACAACAAGGCCAAGGGCATCAAGCTGCTGGACGGCACCGAAATTGAGGCCAAGCAGATGGTGGTTTCCGACAATGCCACGCCTCAACTGTTCCTCCGTATGATCGGCGAAGATAAGCTGTCCACCCAGATGAAGCGGAAAGTGGATACCTATTTCTTCGATCGCGCGCAGCTTTTCTGGGGACCCATCGGCGTGCATGAACTGCCGGATTATACGGCTGCCAAGGACAACCCCGATATCAATAGGACTCCGCGGACCTACTATCTGCCCAAGGATTTGGGGTACACCGAAGACAAGTACATGCATGAAATCTTCCTGCTGGGGATGCCTTCCAAGTTTCACCT
>CAYPQJ010000041.1:0-11161 GCA_964412835.1 uncultured Desulfobacteraceae bacterium
CCCCACAGCACTTTTTCTTAAAAAATCTCTGCGAGTGGATCCCGATTCCTTAACCCTGTTCTCTTCTTTATCTCTCATCATTTTATCTCCTTCCCGCACACAATATCAGAATAACGGCCCCCGCAAGTCTTAAAATACCAGGAAGGGGGATTTGACAACCGGCTATCTTCCAGAAGCAAGATACTTTAAAAGAGGTTCGACGGGGAATATCAAGACCCGTGGCTTTCCGTCCCCATCTTACGATGAGTTTGGCTTTCTATAGAAAAGACTTGAGCTCCCAACAGGGGAAATTATGCCCTATTAGGAGCAGGGCACACACAATTTGAGGTCTTTTTTCATTGGGTAACCGCCTGAATAGAGGTTGAATGATTGGTGGAAATACCTACAAAGCAATACCTATAATTGAAGTAAAGACAAAAACTGGCTTCTGTCAAGAAAAAAATAGGCTTTAGAACTGGTAAGGGACGCAATCAACGCTGTCATTGAAGGGATCATATCTGCTTGGAAAGACGAACCGCCTGACTTCGATTGCTTTTAAAAAGTCTGGTTTGGACAAAAGCCATCACAATACCTCCAGAAAAGTTTCATCTGTTTGGATAATTCAAATCGACGGAATTCAGGAGACGGAACATCTGTTGCGAATGTTTTAGATCAAATCAAGCCGTCAGGGATATGTCAATGGGATATCCCTTATTTTTTTAATGCACCATCACCCGTGAAAGCAGGCGCCCGACCCTTTTGAGGCTCTGAAGGCTGTCCGCTGCCATGAAGTGGTCCACGTATGGCAGTGCCGTGTTCATTCCCCGGCAGAGAGGTTCATAATCCGGATCTCCCGCCAGGGGGTTCAGCCAGATCACCGTATGAGACTTGCGACTTAAATGTTCCATCTCTTTTCTCAGGATCGCTTTAGCCCCCAGATCCCATCCGTCACTCAACACCACCACAACAGTCCTTTGGCTGAGGAGCCGTTGGCCATGGATTTCGTTAAATTGGTGGAGAGAAAAACCGATGCGGGTGCCCCCGGACCAATCGGGTACTTCGTGAGCAATATGGGAAATGACTTTTTCAAAACTCATGTGGCGAACGCTGAAGGTGATGGAAGTCAGTGAAGTTGAAAACACAAACACTTCCGCCCTTGACCCAATACCTCGAAGGCCCAGGAGAAAGGGCATGACAAATTGCGCGTACCGATCCATGGAACCGCTTACATCGGCCAGGATCACCAGTCGCTTGAGCCGCATCTTTTTCCGCTTGAAAAACAGTTCAAAAGGGATTCCCCCGGTTTTCATGCTTTTTCTCATAATGCGTTGAAAGTCCATCCCACCTGATTTTCGTGATCGCCTCAAACGTCTTGACTTATCCAATTCAAAGGGCGTCATCATCTTTTTGAGGGCCAGGTTGGCCACCTGAACATCGGCCTGATTAAAACGGCCCAGATCTTTTGTTTCAACCGAGGACACAAGAGGGGTGTAAGCCACACCTTCAAGCCACTCCCTGTCATCGGAGGACTTGTCATCTGCGGGCGGTTCACTTTTTGCCGCATGCAGGCATTCCTCTCCTTCCCCCTCGTTTCGACCATCCGGGTCAGGCCGTGGTTGCACCTCTGTCTCCTCTTTTGGGACCTCCTCCCGCCACACCCAGAATTCATCGAAAAGCGTCTTAAACTGAGCCCACTCCAAGTCGGTCGTGACCAGGTTGGAACGGAGGCAGAAGAAAAAATCCGACCTGTCTTCAAGGCCGACCACCTCAAGGGCCCGCAGGGCATCATGTATGCTGCTTTGAAAAACCCTGAAACCGCGGTCCTTGAGAAAAACCGCAAATGCGATCATTTTCCTTGCCAGGCCTTCATTTTCATTCCTCATGGGTGCACCGCTGAAATGGCCTGAAATTTCATTCTTCCCCCGGCCGGTCTTCCAGGTATTCTCCCCGGGTGTCGGCATCAGCCCAGATCTCCTGATTGAAACGCCCGATATCTTCCTGGTACTTGAGAAAGCATCCCAGAGTCTCGCGAACCACATCCACATCCAGATATCTTTTTTCCATGGCCATCAGAGCCCTGGCCCAGTCCAGGGTCTCGGAAACACCGGGTTTTTTCAGGAAATCAAAGGATCTGATCTTCTGCATGAAGTGGGTTACCTGCCGGGCAAACCGTGATTCAATACCCGGCAGACGGGCCATGATGATCTCATACTCTTTTTCGAAAGAGGGGTAATCAATCCAGTGATACAGGCAGCGCCGCTTCAGAGCATCGTGAACATCCCGGGTGCGGTTTGAGGTCACCACCACCATGGGTTTCTTTCTGGCTTTCAGTGTGCCGATTTCGGGAATGGTGATTTGAAAATCGGACAGCACCTCCAGAAGAAATGCCTCAAACTCTTCGTCGGACCGATCGATCTCATCAATGAGGAGGACGGAGGCTTTGTCATCGGATTTTCGAATGGCCTCAAGCAAAGGGCGTTCCACCAGGAATTCGGGTCCGTAGATCATTTTCTCAATCTCGTCTTTTTTCTTTTCTCCCCGTTCTTCAAGCCTGATGTGCAAAAGCTGCTTGGGGTAATTCCACTCATACAGGGCCGTTGATGAATCCAGGCCTTCATAACACTGAAGGCGAATCAAATCCGTGTGAAAAAGTTGCGCCATGACAATGGCCACTTCCGTTTTACCCACACCCGGTTCCCCTTCCAGAAAAATGGGTTTTTCCAGTTTGTGGGCCAAAAAAAGCACGGTGGCCAGGGCCCGATCCGCCACATAACGGCCCTGAGCCAATTCAGCAACCACCTGCTCTATTGATTCAAAATGGGATGACAAAGCTGCCTCCTTCCGTCTTTTGCAATGGTATTGTTCAAACACATCCTTGATTTGAGAACAGCTATACTTTATGATCGGAATGCAGGTCAAGATGACAGTTGGGAAATCGGCCATGAAAAAAAAGAAAAAGGGACCCCCCCCCTCCCCTGCTCTATTGCAGGAACTGACGGCACTGGAGAGTACCGCTGTGGCCAGGGGAATACACGTTCATTATGACCGGCTTGAAGCCGCCGGGTTACGGCTCAATAGCGGCTTGTGCGAACTCAATGGAGAATATCACCTCTATATTGAAAAACGAAAATCCGTTGCGGATAAAATCGAATTTCTTAAAACTCAACTTGAAAAACCCTATCAATGTCTGAAGACCAACTCCCATATTTAATACACGATGACCTGATGCCTCAACGTGGGGCGCGAGGGGACGCCCTTTATATTTTTACATTTCGCATCCAAAAACCCGCGATAAAGGTCTGATACCCGTGAAATGTAAAAATATAAAGGGCGTCCCCTCCTATTGATCCGGAGAGATAAGATAGAACCCATGGAGAACCATAAACACCATCCAGCACCCCACAGAAAACCCATTTTCAAAAAATGGGTGATCCTCTTATGTGCGCTCTTTGTATTTCAGGTTCTGTTCCTCCTCTATCCCCCGGTGTCAAAAGCAAAGAAACGCATTGCATGCAGAAACCAGATCAAATCCACCGATTCTTTCCTGGTAGCCACACCCGAAGGAAAAGTGATTTTCGAGAAAAACGCCGCGAAACAGCGCATTCCGGCATCAACCCTCAAGGTGTTGACATCGCTGGCAGTGCTTGACCATTTTGGCCCTTTTCACCGATTCAGAACCGGGTTCTACATGGATTCCGGTGGCAATCTGAAGATCAAAGGATATGGCGATCCGCTCCTCATCTCTGAAGTCCTGAACCATATAGCGGTTATACTGGCAAGAAAAATCGAGTCTTTTCGAAACATCATCCTGGACAACACATACTTTGCCTCTCAAATCATGGTACCCGGATGCGATAACACAACAAATCCCTATGACGCACCTATCGGCGCCTTGTGCGCAAATTTTAATACCGTGGCGTTTAAACGGAAAAAAAACGGAAGGATTTATTCCACCGAGGGACAGACACCCATGATCCCTTTCATGGTCAATCAAATTCGATCCCTGGGCCTCAAAAGCGGCAGGCGAACTTTTACCCACAATTCACAAGAAGCCGCCCTTTATGTGGGAGAGCTGCTGCGGTATATGCTCAAAAAATACGGAGTCAAAATGAGGGGAGAAATCCATTTTGGAACGGTTTCCCCTGAAGACACCCTCATTTTCAACTACAATTCCATTTTCCCCATGGAAACCGTTGTGAAAAAAATGCTGCACTCGTCAAGCAACTTTATGGCCAATCAGGTTTTTGTGGCACTTGGAGCATCGGCTTACGGTCCGCCGGGCACCCTGGCCAAAGGCATCCGTGCCACCCAGGCCTACATCAAAAAAGAACTGGGCCTGAAGCATATCAAGATTGTTGAGGGCTCCGGTTTGTCGAGAAAAAACCATCTTTCCGCATACGACATGCTGGCAATTCTGGAAAAATTCAAACCGTATAAGGATCTTCTCAAAAGTCAGGGCCAGGTGCTCTATAAAACGGGGTCTCTTAAAGGCATCAGAACGCGGGCCGGATATATCGAAAGCCAACTTCTGGGCCCATGCTGCTTTGCCGTCTTTTTTAACCGGAAAGGATCAAACATGGCGGCCATGGTCCGCTGTCTCAAAAAGGCCGTCAATAAGGCTGCTGCTCGCCAGACGGGGATGATCAAGGTCCATCCCAGGCGTGAGGTTCCCAGTTTTTGAACCGCCACCGAGCCTGTGAACGACTACCCTACTTTTTTTTAAAAAGGGCCTCTAAGGCTGCCTTTGCGTCACCACCTCTGCCTCCCTTTTCCGCGGGGGTCCCTTTAGGCCTGTAATATCCGCAAAAGTTTGCCCGTTCTTTGTCCGTAATCCGCTCCGCCATCACTTCCTTGCATTCGTTATACGCGTGACGGTCGAAGAACTGGCACTGTTTGCAGCACCTTAAATCCCTTGTACACTGGGGGCACGTGTCATTTCGCATGACCTTGTCTTCCAATACGACCTCCGCCCCGCAAAAAGCGCAATGCATCACTTCTCCTCCATATCAAAAATCACTGCTCTGTTCCACCTGGAACAAAAAATTGACAAAGTACATTTGAACGTCTACTGTTTTTCCATGGATTTTTTAAAAAAAACACACAGGTCTGCCCCTACCGACAGGGTTCCACATGAACATTACACCTGAAAAAATTGACCCCTACCGCTGGTTGATCCCCAGAGATGGCCACATGCGTGTTCCGGGCCTGGTTTTTACGAGCGAGCAGATGCTGAAATCCATTCAGAAGGACCAGAGTCTGAAACAGGTGGTCAACGTGGCCACCCTGCCCGGAATCGTCGGTCATTCTATGGCCATGCCGGACATCCACTGGGGATATGGTTTTCCCATCGGTGGTGTGGCGGCGTTTGACCCGGATGAAGGCATTGTTTCGCCGGGCGGCGTCGGTTACGATATTAACTGTGGATGCCGACTCATGACCACCCGCCTCAAAGCCAATGAAATTCGTCCCGTCATAAAAGATATTGTCTACGCCCTGTTCAAAGACATCCCCGCCGGAGTGGGATCAACAGGGATGCTTCATCTGTCAAAATCAAAAGAAAGAGATGTGGCGGCCCAAGGCGCCGCCTGGGCCGTCAAACAGGGTTACGGCACAGCGCTTGACCTTGAAAAAACAGAGGACCGGGGCGTCATGCCGGGCGCCGATCCGTCCGTACTGAGCGAACGGGCCGTCAAGCGGGGTCTAAACCAGTTGGGGACGCTCGGAAGCGGCAATCACTTTCTGGAAATCCAAAGGGTTGACCGCATTTATGACCCTGAAAAAGCCGCGCGCTTCAATCTCTTTGAAGGGCAGGCAACCATTTTTATTCACACCGGTTCCAGAGGATTCGGCCATCAAATATGTGATGACTTCCTCAAAGAAATGAACAAAAACATGGCCAGCGGACGTCAAGGGTTTTCACTCCCCGACAGACAGCTGGCATGCGCTTTCCTGAAATCCGGACTGGCCCGGCGCTACCTTTCCGCCATGGCATGTGCAGCCAATTACGCCTGGGCGAACCGACAGGTTCTCATGCACCAAACCCATGAGATACTCTTGAAGACCCTGTCCACGACATCCGATGCACTGGGGATGAACCTGCTGTATGATGTCTGCCACAACATTGCCAAAAAAGAGTCGCATATGGTGGATGGAAAGCCGGTAAACCTGTATGTTCATCGAAAAGGTGCGACCCGCGCCCTCCCTCCGGGACACCCGCTTTTACCGGACATCTATCGTTTTACCGGGCAGCCCGTTTTGATTCCGGGGGACATGGGAACCTACTCATATGTACTGGCAGGTGCCGAGGGCGCAATGCAACAGAGTTTTGGCTCCTGCTGTCATGGCGCCGGCAGGGCGTTAAGCCGGACACAGGCGCTTAAAAAAGCCAAGGGCCGGTCGATCCATCGTGAATTAGAAGATAATGGCGTTTTTGTTCAATCCAGAGGCAAACGAACCCTTAAAGAGGAAATGCCGGAAGCCTACAAGGACATCTCCCAGGTTGTTGAGGTGGTGCATAAAGCCGGTTTGGCACACAAGGTTGCCAGGCTGAAACCGCTGGGTGTCATAAAAGGTTAAACTAGACCTTTGGAAAACGTCCGTGTATCTTTGCGCTTTTGCTCCTTCAGGTCAACAAAAAAACGACCCATTGTCTCAATAAGACCCAATCAGCCATTCCAAACGAAGATAGGCAAGCCTGCCGTCGGTTGGAATGGCCGTTTCGGGATCCCATCCCATGGCCTCGTAATAAAGCTTGAGATTTTCGCTGAAGGCCTTTCGGTCAAGTCGCTTTTCGTTGTGCTCACCTTTATCGAGGGGCTCGAAAAATCGATCCGGAAGCGCATCATCAACCGGGGAAATGCCTTCCCTCATATTAAACATGCGCGCCATGGTCACGCCGCGCTCTCCCAGCTCCAGAAGTTCAAAGAGGCTGGTATTCCACCCGGTCACCGCCTTCACAAGTTCCACAAGCATGGGAAGGGTGTACGCCGAATAAGGCACCGCGGCAAAATTGCAGATCCCCAAAGAATTATAGAAGCTGAAAACCTGCTGAGTATGGGCGAACTGACAAACCTTTCGGGGGCCCAATTCCGTCGCCGACAGGGGTTCAATCTCCCCCAGGGGTTTGATACCCTCAAGCAAGACGTTGTCCGCCACAAATGACGTGTCATGGGGAATTTCAATATGATCGGCACCGGTGGGAGACAGGGCGAAACTGAACCCGACCCCAAATTTACCTCGCGGCTCGTGAAGGGCGACTTCCTGGCCTTTCACGTGCAAGGCATAGGGTTCACTTTCCTTTCCAATCTCCCGGGATGCACTCTTGACCCCCCTGGCCAATATATCTCCAAACCCCTCACGAAAGGCGATTCTTCGAATCATCTCGATCATGCCGTCCACATTTCCGAAACGAAGGTCTATGCCATCGGTATCATCCCGGTTCAGGATTCCCCGCTCAGTACATTCCATGGCAAAAGCGATGCTGACCCCCGTGGAAATGGTGTCCAGCCCCCAGCGATTGCAGATTTCGTTTCCATGGCTGATGGCCCCTAAATCACTGATACCGCACAGGGAACCCAGGGAACCCAGGGTCTCGTATTCAGGCCCCCCGTACTCGGGCGTCGCCGGGTACTTCCCTTCAACCTTCACGCTTCGCTTGCAACGAACGGGACAGCTGTAACAGCCCTTCGACCCTTGAAGGATGGTCTTCTCCATGGCTTCCCCTGAGATGGCTTCAGCTCCCTCGAATCGTCCTTCCTGAAAATTCCGTGTGGGCAGAATGCCCCCGTTCTGCAGACCCATTACGAAAACAGCGGTGCCGAAACGTTTCAACTGGGTTCCCAGGGGGGATTTCGGAATTCGCTCAACGGCCTGGCGCGTCAGCTCTCGAACCCTATCCGGTTGGGCCGTGGGAATTTTACCTGTACCGCGCACAGCAACGGCCCGAAGGTTTTTGGAGCCCATCACTGCGCCCATACCGGTCCGACCGCTCACATGCTTCAACTCATTGACCACACAGGCATAGGGAACAAGGTTTTCACCGGCCTGACCACACTGTGCCACCCGAATGCGTTTGTCTCCCAGCTCCTCTCGAATAACCTGTTGCGCATCTCCGGTGTCTTTGCCCCAAAACCCGGAAGCATCGCGAATTTCGCATTTGCCGTCTTTGATCCAGAGATAAACCGGTTCCTTCGAGCGTCCGTTTATAATAATACCGTCAAAACCCGCCATCTTCAGTTCAGGCCCCCAGAAGCCTCCGGCTTCGGCCTCGCCAAAGGCGCCTGTCAGCGGTGAACGGGCGGCCATGGTAAACCGGGTTAATCCAGGCATTGGAACACCCGATACCACATTGGACATAAACACCAGGATATTTTCGGGGCCCAGGGGATCGGTTCCCGGCTTCAGTTCTTTAAGCAGATAATAGAGCGCCAGCGCTGATCCACCCATATACTTTCGATAGACGATTTCCGACGGATGTTCCTCGGAGATTGATTTTTTACTCAGATCGACTCTCAATATCCTGCCATTGTACCCATAAAACATCACTCACTCTCCTTCCAAATCATATTTAAATTCATGGAGAGGTATAGAAAATTCCCACAGTACGGTCAAGGACAAACCTTTTCCGCTTGACGCATTCAACCCGATTCCTTATCTTTTCTGACATCATGAAAAGAGATGACAGAACCGCATCCATCATCCTAGCCGCCGGAAGGGGCAGTCGCATGAAAGGCTACGGGGGCACCAAAACCCTTCTGCCGCTGATTCCGGAGGCCTCCCCCTATACGGGAGGGCGACCGATCATTCTGCATATCATCGAAAACCTGCCACCCGGTCCAAAAGCAGTGGTTGTTAATCACAGGAAAGAAGATATCCGTGAGGCAACACAACATCTTGACATTACCTACTGCGAACAGCCTGTTTTGAACGGAACCGGGGGTGCTTTGCTGGCGGCGATGCCTTTCCTTCAAAACAAGGACTGTGAAAACCTTCTCATTACCATGGGGGACGTGCCCTTTGTGGCGCCTGAAACCTATGCCTCGCTTTTAAGAGCGCTCCAAACCCATGATCTGGTGGTACTGGGGTTCATACCCGAAGATAAAAAACAATACGGCGTCCTTGAAATCCAGGGAAACCAGGTCCGGAGAATCGTGGAGTGGAAATACTGGAAAAATTTCTCGGCGGAAGACCGGAAAATTCTAAGGGTCTGTAATTCGGGAATCTATGCAGCAAAAAAAGAGAGCCTCTTACATTCCCTGGGAGTGCTTGCTTCAAAGCCCCATGTGGTGCACAAGGAGGTTAACGGCGTTGTTTGCGACCAGGAAGAATTCTTTATAACGGACCTGGTGGAATATCTGCCCGGGGAAGGCCGCAGCGTCGGGTACATCATTTCTGACGACGAAAAAGAGGTCATGGGCATTGACGATCTTTCCGCCCTGCTAAAAGCTCAGGAAATCTACCCACAACGCGCCTAATCGCCTGACAGGGTGCGGCCGAGCTTTTCCAGGTCGGCGTTGGGACCCAGCGCAATCAATGTTGTCCCGGCTTCCATGGCAACATCGAAGGAGGGATTAAAACTCATATTACCCGCCTTGTCCCGAATCGCCACAATGATCACATTCATGTCCTGGCGAATGCCCGAGTCCATCAAGCGCACGCCATTCAGCGGGGATTTCTCTTTTACTTTCAACTCCTCCATCTTCAACTCGATGTTCTTATCCTGCATGGCAAAGTCAAAAAAGTCGGTCACAGCGGGTTTCAAAATCGTGTGAACCATCCTGAGGCCCCCGATGAGATAGGGCATAACCACTTTATTGGCCCCGGCGCGAATGAGCTTTTTTTCCGTTGCTTCCTGATCAGCCCGGGAAAGGATGAAAAGACCGGGGTTCATCCCCCTGGCCGTCATGGTGATGAACAGATTGTCGGCATCCGATAGAACCACCGTCACAAGACCCTTGGCACGCATGATACCGGCTTCCACAAGAACATCTTCGCTGGTGGCATCATCGATAATATAAGGAATACCATGGCTCCTCAATTTTTCTTTGGACTGAGGATACTTCTCAATCACCAGAAAGGGAATACCATTGGTCTTAAGTTCATGGGCGATGATCTCCCCGATTCGCCCGTAGCCGCATAAAATGTAATGGTCTTTTATATTTTTCAATTTCAACCCCAACTTCCGCCTGCCGATAAGGTCCCGCACCTGGAATTCAACCATGATCTGGGCAACGATCCCAAGGGTGTAGGCCATGATCCCCATGCCCGCAAAAATGAGGACAACCGTAAAGACCCTTCCCGGTTCGGAAACCGTCCTGACTTCGCCGTACCCAACGGTTGTGATGGTTATCACCGTCATGTAGAGGCCTTCAAGCAAGGGCCACCCCTCAATAAGCATGTAGCCTGAAGTCCCCCAAGAAAAGAACCAGGAGCAACAGAATGGCGCCCCTGATGATACTCCTGAAGCCTGATTTGGAGATGGCATTGTCAGTATTGTCGCCCACGTTTAATTCCCGGGCGAGGAACCGACCGCCTCCACGGTGAACTCACTCAAATCATCGGGAAGTTCAGCAAAAACAACCATAAAAGGAATTGTGGCACCGGATGAGACATTAAGGTTCTGCTTGGCCATGCCGTCACGGTTATCCGCTGCCTTGATGATTTCATCTGGCGGAAGGGTTTTGAGCTCCTCTTCACTGAAGGTATTTCCCGCATAGGCGGTTTTAGAGAGCACCACAACACCTTTATTGTCGAGAATACTCCCTTTAATCTTAATGTAACGCCTGCTTTGTGGGTATTTATTGGTGACCATTCCACGAACAACGAAAAGCGGGCCGCTTTTTTCCGTATCGACAAATGCTCCAGTCACTGAACCGAACTGCAGAAGCCGGGCACCTGCATCGGCAGGCGCCTTTGTTTCTGAAGAAGAATTCAACAGGGAAAGCACGGAAGGCGGAATTAAATCCGCTTTCCACACGTAATATGCGGCAGCAACCCCCAGAAGAATGAAAAGCAGCGGGATCAACACCGACAGGGAACGCTTTGAAGATTTCTTTTGGGGAGCAGAGACACGTTCAGGCTCGTCTTCCACTTCCGTTTCCTCTTTTACCACCGGCTGATCTTCTTCCGTCATATCCATGGCAGGAAAAATAGGCGCCGGATGATCGGCCAGTTTTTCTTCTCC
>CAYPQJ010000041.1:11261-25304 GCA_964412835.1 uncultured Desulfobacteraceae bacterium
AAATAGCGGTATTCCTCATTACAATCAAGCCCGTAACCCACCAGAAAGCCTTCCTGAATCTGAAATCCACAATAGTCCACAAAAACATCCTTTTCTTTCCGTTCCAGTTTGTCGATCAGCGCACAGATTTTGAGGGAAGACGCCCCTCTTTGTTCAAATTTTTCCTTCAGATATGAAAGGGTCAACCCGGAATCCACAATGTCCTCAACCAGAATAACGGGCTTTCCCTCAATGGGGAGTTCAATGTCTTTGGTCAGTCGAACCGAACCGCTGGACTGCATATTTGAACCATAACTGGTCGCCCGAACAAAGTCCATTTTCGTGGGGATACAAATGGCACGCATTAGATCCGCAAAGAAAAAAACAGCCCCGTTGAGAACTCCGACTAAAACCGGCTCCTCCCCCTCATAATCCGCACTGATCTTTTTTGCAAGCACCTGAACACGCTTTTGAATCGCTTCCTTTGAAACACACAATTCTCTTTCCAATCTATCCCCCTCAATCATTTCGGCGTTAAAGTATATGAAAATGGGTGGTTTTTGTCAAACAAATGAATCATTACGCCGAACTATCCTCCAAAAATGGCAGGCGCTCCTTTTTTCGGTAAGCAAGGGCCTGGCAGGAAGCAATCAGCGTACCCTTTTCATCGGTAACGGTGATATGGTAGGTCGCTGTTTTTTTTGAACGATGACGCTCTTTGGATTCTGCAATCAGCCTGCGATTAAATAAAGGCGGTGCATGGAAGGTCACGTTCACATTAAGGGCTACAGCCACCCTGCCGTGTGAATTGCAGGATACCTGGAATGCTTCATCCATGAGTGAAAAAATGGCACCACCATGAACCATGCCGAAGATGTTTTCATCTTCTTTCCGGGGCATCATCTCCACAACGGCTCGACCGGAAGACAATTCAACCAGCTTCAACCCCAGTTTTTCCGCATAACCCTCCCTGGACACCCGCTCCATCATGGCAGATCGAATCGTTTCGTCCATTGTCATTTGGTTCCTCCCTCTCCTTCTCTACCAGGCTTGATGAACAACAATAAAGTCCTTCATTACGGCGTCTTCCCGGAATTTCCCTGAGCAGAAGGAAAAACCACGGTGAACATGGACCCGCCGGAATGATAACAGTCCGCCCGTGTTTCACAATGAAGGCACTTTGCAATATCCCCGGGACAATGGGGCTTTTCCGGGGGCAGCCGGCGGCACCGCGTGGAAATCATGTCAATTTTGAAATGATAGCGCTCGGAGAAGATTTTCATTCGCAACAAATCCGCCCCTTTCCCGCCGGCGTTAAAATCGAATTCACGTTTCGAAGAATAATCCATTGTCTCCTGGGTAATCCAGAAGCCCTCAAAGATGCGGTGCTGATCACCACCGATAATGCCCACGCCGTAATCACGGACCACCAATTCCACACTTTCCCCGACTGTCTGCACATTGACCTCGATTTTTCCGCCATCCGGGGTGTTCTCAATGGCATTTTTGATGAGACCGAATACAATTTTTTCCAGAACTGCCGCCGGCAGAAAAATGGGTGGAACACGCCCGAGATGGGAAATAACCTCTACGTGACGGTGACCGGATTTCATCTTGACCGATTCGATGGTTTCAGATGCAAACCGGTCCAGGAAAATATTCTCAGGATCATCCTGCTTTGGCAGAAAAAGGTCATCAATCCGATGTCTCAATTTCTCAATCTCCAAGCCTTCTCCCGTATCTTCGACCACCAGGGACTCTAAGACGTCAATACATTCCTCCATCAATACGGAGATCAGGTGGTGCGCATCATAGTGCTTCGCCTGCATAATGTCTTCCACTTCATACTGCAGTTTAAGGAGCCGGTCCAGATTGCGCTTGGCCCGTATCATGGTGGGAGCCCAACGGGACTCAGGTACCGTCTTCAGCCTCTTTTTCAAAATGTTCAACGAGGCACCCAAAACGGCCACAGGCGTTTTCAATTCGTGGGAAAGATGATTAATCACTTTGCCCTTGGCCCTGCTCAGGCTCGAAACTTCTTTGTAGGACTCCGTCAGGGCCTTTGAAAACCGTGCATTTTCAATGGACAGCGCCACGGTTCCGGAAATGGTGTTGAGCATTTCGATATCCAATTCATCGAAATTCCCCCGCTTCTTGTTAATCACACACAAAACACCGATCGTCCGTTCCCCGCTTTTTAAAGGGACATCCAGCATGTTCCGGGTTTTGAAACCCGCCTGATGATCCACAACCGAATAATAGTCGGGGTCATCAAAGACATTCTTCACCAGGACCGGCTCGCCGGTGCGGATAACCCTTCCGGCGACCCCTTTGTCGGCCGGAAATCGCACCTCTTTTGCCCTTTTTTGGGTGGCCAGATCGTCATGGGCCGCAGATTTAAAGTAAAACTCCCCCTTTTCTTGATCCAGCAGGATCACCAGCGCTCCTTCAGCATCCAGCAGATCCTTGATTTCAGAACTGATATAGGACAAAAGGTGATCCGGATCAGAATGTTCGGGGAGGGCCAGACTGGTGCGAAGCAGGGCTTCGTTATTTCGTTCAATCCGCTTTTCATGGGTAATATCCCGCAGAAGTGTCAGAAACCCCGAGGGCTCACCTTCAATTTCAGCATAAAGCGCCACGTTTAAAACCACATCGAGAATCCTGCCATCCTTTGTGAAACGCTGTGTTTCCTGGCGCAGCATCATCCGATCCCGCAGCAGTTTTTCCCTGCTTTCAGCGACTTGGGCCTTAAGGTTTTCGGGAATGTAAGGTATTTTTTTACCCTTGAGCTCCGCCAATGTCCACCCGAATGTTTCCGTAAATGCCGGGTTAAGAAACGATACCCGTCTTTCCAGGGTGTACACCACGATGGGATACATCACAAAATCAAGGAGGGTTCGAAGCCGCCTTTCGGATTTCTCCAAAGCCCTCCGGGTTTTTATGCGACCGGTTTCATCCCTGTCATTTTCAGCTTTGCCCGATTTTTTAGTGAACCGCTGATCTCCAGAATTTCCCATTGTTATTTTTTTGCCTTTCAAAAAATTTCTTTATAGTATAAAAAAATTAAATTTTTTACAATATCCTACTGTTTTCCCTTTTGAGCGAGATTCCATCTGTAAGCATAAGAGAAGGGGTTAACCGTTTGGCGTAAAAAAAACTGCAATCTGAAAGTCCATAACCTTACACGGATACAAACAGGGGAACCATTAAGATGAGCAAAGTACAGAAAATACCAAAGGCGACCATTACCCGGCTTTCCATGTACTACCGGCAGCTGGAGCTCCTGGAGTTTGACGGATATCGAATGGTTTCTTCCGAGAAACTGGCATGGTTATGCCAGATCAATCCGGCCCAGGTCAGAAAAGATCTCGGCTATTTTGGAGAATTTGGTGTCAGGGGGGTGGGGTACGACGTCATTGACCTCCAGGCCCAGATCAAAAAAATACTCTCCGTTAATCGGGACTGGAATCTCGGCATCGCCGGGATGGGCAATATGGGCTGCGCCATTTTGCTGCACAGAAACCTGGCCCTCAGAGGCTTTAAGTGTGTGGCGGCTTTTGATAATGCAATGGACAGAATCGGAATGCCCCTTCCCGGCGGGATGAAAGTTCAGGATATCAAGGAACTAAAAACCACCGTACGGGATCTGAACATCGAAATCGGCGTCATCACCACCCCGGCTTCCGCGGCACAGGGGGTGGCGAATCTCTTTATGGAGGGTCATGTGAATGCCATTTTGAATTTTGCACCCACCCGAATCGATTCGCCCAACTGTTGTCTGGTTGAAAATATCGATTTTACGGTTATAATGGATATCCTGACCTATAAACTCCATCAGAAGATGGCTGCCTAAGACTATTTGTTAAAAGAGGAGGAAAATCTGTGAAAAAGCTGTTCTTGATAATTGTGGGGCTTCTCTCTGTGGCACTCTGGGGTAACATGGTCCTGGGCCAGGACAACAAGGGGCCCAGAATCTCGGTGGAGGGACGGGAATTTGATTTTAAAGAGGTAAAAGAAGGAACAGTCCTGGAACATACCTTTAAGATCCTCAACATCGGTGACGAACCCCTTAAAATCATCAGCGTCAGACCCGGTTGAGGTTGTGCCGTGGCCCATTTTGATCCGGCCGTTCCCCCGGGTGGGGAAGGAAAAATAACGATTAAGGTCAAAACCGAAGGGTACCAGGGAAATCTTCGCAAATCTGCCCGAGTCAAAACCAACGACCCGGAAAAGCAAAATATCTTACTGGTGGTCAAAGCCACGGTTAAGGTTCCTATTTTTGTCTCTTCCAGGTATGTCCACCTGTATGGCAAGGGGGATGGAGCGGTTCACAAAACCATAAAAATCCTCGCAGAACTGGATAAACCGCTGAATCTTTCGGTGGCTGATTTCACCCCCAAAAACAAACTGAAATACGCCATCGAAACCGTTCAAAAGGGAAAGGAATACAGGATCCGGTTCACCTCCATAACCGGCATCAAGGAGAACTACCGGGGAATCCTGAAGCTCAAAACCAACTATCCGGAAAAGCCGGAGATCAGTATTGTAATTAATGGCCGGTTCAAACCGGCAAAAACTCCCTCGAGACACCCATCATCCGGCATTAAAAAGGAAGCACCGGTAAGGGGAGCAAATGCCGTTAAAGCACCGATTTACGTTTCTTCCCGTTACATCCGTCTCTACGGAAAAGAAGGGGCTGAAATCACCAAGACAGTGGAAATCCGTGCTGAGCTGAAAAAATCCCTGAACCTCACAATTATGGAATTTAATCTTAAAGACAAACTGAAATACACCGTTGAAACCCTGGAAAAGGGAGAAAAATACCGCATAAAATTTTCGACCATACCCGGGGAAAATCGCAACTACAACGGTATTTTGAAATTGAAAACCAATTATCCGGAAATGCCTCTGATTACCTTCGTTATCCATGGTCGATTCAAAAAGAAATGAAGTTCAGGAAAAAGTTGTTGAAATCTTTACGGATGGGGCATGCAGCGGCAATCCCGGGCCGGGCGGTTACGGCGCCCTGCTCAGATATGGAGAGGTTACAAAAGAGATTTCAGGTTGTGAGCGGCAAACCACCAACAACCGTATGGAAATGATGGCCGTCATTGAAGCGCTTCGCCGTCTCAAACGACCGTGCAGGGTTATTGTGACAACAGATTCTCAGTATGTCATGAAGGGCATGACCCATTGGATTCAAGGCTGGATCAAGAAAAACTGGCAGAATTCCCAGAAAAAACCGGTTCTGAACAAAGACCTCTGGCAGGAAATGCTGCAATTGAGCCGGCCCCATCAAATCCAATGGAAATGGGTTAAAGGGCACCACGGACACACTGAAAATGAGCGTTGTGATCACCTTGCCAGGGAAGCCCTTGGAAAATGTAAACCGTAACAATACAAAGAGACCTTTTTCAACGGTCTCGCGGAGTTTTTGAGATGAAATGCCCCAAATGCAATTACACCAGTTTTGATTACAACCAGGTCTGTCCAAAATGTGGAAACGATAACGCTGATGAACAGACCCGGCTCAAATTCTCACCCAACAAACCGAACCCACCTTTCTTTCTGGCCTCTCTGGTTGGGATGGCGAATTCTGAAAACCTTGAAGTCCCGGGCCTCGGGGCCGGTATGGGCGCTTCTGAAGGTGCCCTTGGCGAAATGGATGCTCAGGATTTATTGATTGCCCTTGACGATCTGGATTCGGACGTTGCCAAACCGGATTCCCCGGAACCACCGGATCATTCAAAAGATGAGATTGTATTTGAAACGGACGATTCCAAAAAGGATTCACCGGAGCCCCTTGATCCGGCGGAAGATGAAATTCTGTTTGATCTGGAACCGGTATCTGAAGAAAATGAGATTGAAAGCATTGACAGCGATCCTCTCAACAAGAAAGGGTTCTCGGATGTTGATGAACCGGATGAAAACCAGATCGCCTTTGATGTGGCGGAAATGCCGCCGGATGAGCAGACTCTTTTCGTGGAGGAAACACAGGAGAAAGCGTATGAAGTGGATCTTTTCCTGACAGATGAACCCGACAGCGCAGAAATACCCGAAAAGAAAGTCGGTCCTGCTGAGATCACCCACACACCGGAAGAACCGGATTCCCCGGAATTGTTTCTATCTCTGGACGACCTGCCGGGTAATGAATCCAAAACGGCGCCATCAGATTCAGGCGGCGTAGAAGAAGATGAGATCCTTTTTGAACTGGAAGAGACCCCCGAACAGGAAAGCGCGCCTGCTCTAAAAGAAACCCCTGAAGAAAAGGGTTTCTGGGATTCTGACGAAATACATAAACAACTGGCCGACTTCGACCTTGAAGAAATCACAACCGAAAAAAAGGATGCTTCCCCGAAAGACAAATCCGACGGAAAAGAGGAAGTGATTCTCTTTTCAGACACGGATATTGAACCCCTCGATCTTGACTTGTCTTTGGATGATATGGATAAAAAGCCTGAATAGTGTCGCAGAAAATTTCAATCCATCAAAACTGCTCGAACCGGCGCCCCCTCCCCGCCCCCGATCTTCAGGGGAAAACAGTACAGGGTATATTTGCCCGCGGGGACACTTTTCAGATTAACCCCTTCCAGGATCGGAATGCCCCTGCCGAGAATCTTGCGATGTACGGGAGACCCCTCGCTGCCATATTTTTCAATGCTGATATAATCGATACCGACCAGGCCAACCCCTTTTTGTAGACACCAATCGGCCCCTTTTTCACTGAGATAAACAAAGCCCTCCTCAAACACGCCCTTTTCAATTGGGCCTTCCGTGGAATTACAGGTTTTGAAAAGGATGGCCTCACCAGGCAAAACATTCACATTTTCAAGCTCCCCGGGCTCAATTGATACCCTGTTTTGAACATGGACCACAAGCGCCGAAAGAACAAATCTTTCCACCGGGAACCGGTCAATGGTTTTTCCCTCTGAAAAGAAATGGAAAGGCGCATCCAGGTGCGTCCCGGCATGGGCGCTCATGGTGATTTCAGAGAGATTGCAGTCACCCCCGTCTTCGAGGGTCTGAACCATTTTCCGTTGATACGGGGTATCTCCCGGGAAATCAATGGATTCATGGCCCAATGAAACAGATATGTCGTAGAATTTTCCGTGTAACAACTGTCATCTCCTCAATTTCAAGAAAAACTATAACGAAGCGGGTTTTGTGTGTCAAGCGGTGCGGAAAGAGCGCTGGTTTCAAAAACCGAATTCCTCTTGACACCCAAAGTGCCTTAAGTATATTTTTCTCCAAAAAAGTAAGTTTTTATTCTTTATCCTTCACAGGAAGGAAAGGAGGGCGAAATGAAAGTACTCAATCTTTATTTCTCTTCAACCGGGAATACAGAGAAGGTGGCGAAGAAAATAGACGAAACAGTCCAGGAACTGGGATACCCGGTGGATACGGTCAAAATTGCTTCAAAGGAACTTTCCCTGAACATTCTCGATTATGATTTCGTTTTTGTCGGATCCGGGGTGTATGGTCAGTTGCCGGGAAAAAATCTCATGGATCTTCACAGGGGGCTGCTTCAGAATTATGTCAAGGCAGGGGAAATTACACCCGCTTCCCCGAGAAGACCCTCTTGCAATGTCGTCGCCTATTGCACCTATGGAGGCGTTCACACAGGCATCAACGAGGCGATTCCCGCCGTTAAATATATGGGCCAGCTCTTTGATCATCTGGGGTTCACCATTATTGGAGAATGGTATGTGGTGGGCGAATATAAAACAAAGAAGCTTCAAAGCCATTCCGTGGGGGGTCGCCTGGGGGATATACGGGGAAGGCCAAACCAGGCGGATCTGGATGAGGTCGCCGAGAAAGTGAAAGGCGTACTTTCTTCCATTGAAGGAAAGTGAGGGGAAATTTGAGAATTTATTCCTGAATGCCCTCCAGTTTCCACTGGGATGAACCGGCGGATTTAGAAAAGGCCCACCGTTCCAGGAACTTCACCGGCTCCGATGAACTTCCCTCAATGACCTTTCCGGTGGCCTCATCCACCGTATAATCCAGAAGGTTTGCTCGAAATTGGATGATGACAAAGGGTTCTCCGCCCATCTCCCCCATGTCCACAATGTCCACCTTGCGCACGGCGATGTTTTCAAGACGGTTTTCCTGCCCCTTGGCTTTCAAATCGGAAAAATGCTGTTCGTATTCTCCCAGGAGATGCTCTCCCAGATACTGTTTCATCACCGAGATATCCCTGCGGGTCCAGGCCGCCTGGACCTTGAAAAACACATCCTGGGCAAATTCCTTGAAATCCTCGGGATCAAATCCCGGATCGTAGTGCCTAACGGTGTTGATTTCCTCCACACCAGGATCCCCCGATGCCATGTCGGGGATATTGCCTGATGCCATATCCGGGGGCCGGGATGGCGGGGCTTGAACATCTTCATATCCACCACCGGTGTTGGATCCCCCACCCGGTGATGAAAAGTTCGATCGGTTGGACCCTGAGCGGTTCCTCCCTGAAAACTTCTTATAAAGAAAGTAAATCAGACCCCCGATAATCAGAATCTCGAACAGCCCGATGCCGCTACCGCCGACACCTCCGCCACCCATGCCGGCACCGTGACCCACGCCGCCGAACAGCATGCTTCCCAGAAAACCGCCCATAAGACCCCCACCCAGGCCCCTCATAAAACTTGAGCTTCTTCGAGGCGTGTTTACGTTGGTTCTGGGAGCGGTCCGGCTCGGCGTTCTGCTAAAGGAACGACTACGGCTAAAAGATCTTCCCCCGCCCCTGGACCTGGCCTCTGAATATTCCACCCAGACCGCCGATACAAACAGAAAGGTGAAAAAGAGCGCCATCATTGAAATCATCACCTGGTGTTTTGTGAGTTTTCGTTTTGTTATTTTCCGCATTTTATCTCCCTGATTCTTGCTTTATGGAAAAGGGTTACACCTAAATCCCCTTACCCCATGAACATTTAAGCGTATTCCATCACTTCTGGTTTGGTGTGAACTTACAGGCGCGATCGCCCTATTGTCAATGCCTTTCCCTTCCTGCGATCCATCATTGACACCTGTGTTCCGCTTTTGCTAGGGTACACCCGCTTTTTGACAATCAAACCGGAAACAGAAAACATTTTCATATTCGGAAAGAAGAAAGGAAACCAATGGGTCTCATAAGCGGCTCGGGAAGTTTTTCCAGGTACCAGGTAAAAGGCGGACCCGCAGAGGACTTTCTGGAAGGTCTGTCTGAGAGGATCGGTCGTCATGCCTTTCGAAACCTGACGGAAGATTCCACCCAGGAACGGTCGACGGGTTGGGTCAATGTCATGGACATGTTCGACTACCGTTTTGCGGCGTTAGAGTTTCTCAAAGAACCTTACATTGCCATGTCCCTG
This sequence comes from uncultured Desulfobacteraceae bacterium, assembly GCA_964412835.1. Taxonomy (GTDB): domain Bacteria; phylum Desulfobacterota; class DSM-4660; order Desulfatiglandales; family Desulfatiglandaceae; genus NaphS2. Next base: position 20,588 of record CAYPQJ010000041.1, read on the forward strand.
CGGGTGGATGAAAGAAAGATTCCCGCAACAGCCATTAAACAGTACTGCCTGGAAGCTGAAGAAAAAATCAAAGGTGCTGAAAATCTGGATTTCCTGCCGAAAAGGCGACGGGCGGACATCAAGGAAGGCGTGAAACTGAGGCTTCTGAAACGGGCCATTCCCGGCTCCAAAGTTTACGACATGATCTGGAACTACAGCACGGGAAGTGTTATTTTCGGCGGCACCAACACCAAACTCTGCGACGAATTTCAGGAGATCTTTCTTAAAACCTTTAATTTTCATCTTCTGGCCATGTGTCCCTATACCCTCGGCAGTGGATTTCTTGAAAAAGAGGGCGATTCCCCTGATCTCATTGACGGCCTCGTCCCTTCAAATATCTGGGAGGAACCTTAATCATGCAGTTACTTGAAAAAGTAAGAAAGACCGAATTCCTTGGAAAGGAGTTTCTGGCCTGGCTGTGGTTCAGAACGGAAACGGAAAGGGGCAACTTCAAACTGGGCGACAAAGCCATTGAAATCTGGTTTGATGGCAAAATCACCCTTCAAGGCGAAAATGAAAGAGGCCTTGAAACCATCACTTGCAGCGGCGAAAGCCAGAACATGAAAGAGGCCCGCTTCGCTTTGGCGGAAAACAAAGAGGTGGTTCAAGCCACTCTGGTATTCAGTATGGACGACAACCAGTGGACGTTCGTTCTGGACTCTCTCTGGTTAAATTTCAAGACCTTCAAAACACCCAAAATCATACAGGATAAAAGGGATGACCCGGACGGGCTCTTTTATGAAAAAATGTTCCTCATCGAAGCGGCGGTATCGGCCGTTGATGACATTTATGCCGAATTCCTTAAACTCCGAATCTCCCCGGAATGGTCCGGTGAAGAACTTCCGGCCTTGTCCCGATGGGTCAGAGAGGGTAAATCCTAGAATTCGAATCTTAGAATTCGAACAGCGCCCATCTGTTGATGAAGCAGAGCACATGATGAGACGAACAAAAAAACCTCCCCAAAAAAGACCCAGGAGTGAACTGATACCCGTCGGGGACGTCATCACCTCCCTGATGACCGACGGCACCCTTCCTTACAAACCTGATGACGTTGAAATCTGGCGGGTATGGAAAGAGGTGGTGGGTCAGACCTACGCTGAAAATGCCCAACCTTCAAAAATTCAAAAAAAACAGTTGACGGTGACCGTGTCCAATTCCATATGGCTCCAGGAATTGACCTTTTACAAAGACATCATCCTTGAAAAACTCAATGGAAGACTGGGCAGAAAAGTGGTTGACCGGATAAAAATCACCGTCGGTTCCCTGTAGAAAACATTTCTCTTTTATCGCGCAACAGGGCTACCGGTCAAAGATCTGACCGGGCAATGGATTATGAAAATTCCGGTATGTGTCAAGCAGGTTCCCGATTTGAGGAGGATCGTGGTGACCAACGACGCCCAGGGGATGGCGGCCCTGTTGAAATCAAAGGCTTTGATTTGAACACGATTAACCCTGTGGAAATAATTCGGTAAACATCATTTAAAAAAGGAGACAACTCCATGATCAGTTTGATTGCACAGCTAACCATATAAAGAAGGGAGGGGGGATGGGAGTTAGATATACTGTCCCCGGAATTCGAAGCGGTACAGATCTTCGGAGGCAGAATGAGGTTTTATGTGGAGGTATCAGAAAATGAAGATAAATAAAGTATTTGTGGTGGGATCGGGTCTTATGGGCAGCGGCATCGCTCAAGTCTGCGCCCAGGCGGGGATTGAGGTCCTGCTCTATGACATTGATCCGGAGGCGCTCAAGAGGGCCGTGAAAGGCATGGAATGGTCGCTGAACAAATTTTTCGAAAAGGGAAAAATCACCGAAGACGGCGCCACCGTCATGAAGCACGTCCGGACCGTGACGGACTTTTCCAAAGCCGGAGGCGCGGATCTCCTGATCGAGGCCGTATTCGAGAATCTGGAACTCAAACGGGAGGTCTTTCAAAAACTGGATGAGGCGGCAGGTCCAAAGGCACTTCTGGCCAGCAATACCTCGGCCATATCCATTACGGAACTGGCGGCCGTCACCAACAGGCCCGATAAGGTCCTGGGGCTCCATTTTTTCAGCCCCGTTCCCATGATGAAGGCCGTTGAGGTCATCAAGGGCCTTGCCAGCAGCGATGAGACGGCCCAAGCCGGCAGAGCTTTTGCACTTCAGATCGGCAAAGAACCCATCATGGTCAACCGGGATGTGGCCGGTTTTGTCATCAACCGCATCAATTTCCCGTCCACCATGGAGGCCATGCGCCTGGTGGAGCAGGGGGTGGCCACGGTGGAAGACATCGACAAGGGGTTGAAACTGGCTTCCGGCCGCAAGATGGGGATTTTTGAGACCGGGGACATGGTGGGGCTGGATGTCACCTACGGGGCCATGATGGCCATGTACCGTGAAACCGCCGACCCACGGTGGTATCCTCCCATGCTGTTGAGGAAAAAGGTGACGGCGGGCCACCTGGGCCGCAAAACCGGCAGGGGGTGGTACGAATACAATGAAGACGGCACCCGAAAAATAGACTGAGGGAAAACCCATGAACCTTTCCAACCTGCTCGAAAATTGGGAGTCCTTTCAGCGGACCGTGGATCTGAGCCCCACCTGGAACGAAGGGGCCTTTTAACGGGAGGAAAAGAAATGACGGAAGCCGTTATTGTAAGCGCTGTCAGAACCCCGGTCGGTCAATATATGGGGGGGGGCTCAGGGATGTTCTGGCCTACGACTTGGCGGCACTGGTCCTGAACGCAGCCCTGGAACGGGTCGGCATGGAACCGGACCGAGTGGACGATGTGATCATGGGACAGTCGTATCAGAATGGCGAGAACGTGAACATTCCTCGTTCCCACGCTCCTGGGTGGGAATGGATACCATTAATTGCATCTTTTACGTAAGAGGGATACATCAATGAAATCTGAAAACATCATACTGGAAAAAATAGATCACACGGCCCTGATCACTTTCGATCATCCGCCTGCCAACACCTGGAACCTGGCGGCCCTGCAGGAATTTGAACAGATTATGGACACAGTGGAACAGGATTCGCAAATACGGGTGGTCATCCTCACCGGGGCAGGGGAAAAATTCTTTTCAGCGGGCTATGACGTGACCGACTCGGCCAATGCCGAGCGTATCAGCCCCCTGGCCAGGAACCTCTGGGAGCGCATCGACCGATTCGAGAGACCGGTCATCGCCGCCATCAACGGCTATGCCCTGGGAGGGGGACTGGAACTGGCCATGGCATGCCATTTCAGGATCATGACGGATGCGCCCAAAGCCCTGGTGGGTCTGACGGAACTAAACCTGGGCATCATCCCGGGCTGGGGGGGGAGCCAGCGGCTTCCCCGCCTCGTGGGCCGGGCAAAGGCCCTGGACATGATCCTCTTCAGCAAAACCGTTAACGCCATAGAGGCGTTTGAAATGGGCCTGATCAACCAGGTTTCTTCCCCCCAAAACCTAATGGATGATGCCTTTGCCCTGGCACGAAATCTGGCCGAAAGACCCCCCATCGCCGTGAGCTGCGTCCTCAGGGCCATGTCCACGGGAGACTACGAGGGGCTTGAAAGGGGCCTTCAGGTGGAGGAGGAAGGGAGCTTCCGGGTCCGTGAAACCAAAGACCGACTGGAAGGGTTCAAGGCCTTCCTGGAAAAGCGGAAACCGGTGTTTACTGGAGAATAATTAGAGATATCAGGCGATTCCCTCCTCCCCGCCCGGAACACGGGACCGCCCGTGGAAAAGGCCCATGAGGATCAGATAGAGAACGCCTGTGGCCAGGGAAGAAAAGGGCGGATTTCTTTTTAGAACACCGGCATAACCGGCGTTTTTCAGAGCAGAGAGAGCGAAGCGAACAGAGCGGCGAAAAACGTCCGTGTTTATGCATTTGTTAAGGGAATCGAACTTTCATTAATGACTATATCAGTTTCTGGGCAAACTGCACTTAGTAACTCATTGAGTTTTTCAACGCTTGGAACAGAATGACCTTGCTCGTACCGAGCATAGGTGTTGCGTGATTTCATACCCAATCGGCTTGCAACCTGGGCAAGCGATAAACCACTTAATTCTCGTTTCCGCTGCAATAATAAACTTACCATGTGCTTTGGTTCCAAAGAACCAACTTCAAAATTATCCTTTTTCCCCTTATAAATCTCGATTTTAAATCCATCTTTATTAACCAAAGATTCGAGCATATCAGCAACCATTTCGTATGCTTCTTTCTTTGTACGTCCCTGGGTCATTAAATCGAGGATCGGAATTTCTGCTAACCAGAATTTACTGTCTTTATATATTTTACCTGAAAACCTCATGATTGGCCTCCTCTCCTTGCCTTACGTATTATTGAACGAGCAAGCTTTTCATTGATTTCGTTGTGTCGAGGGATTGGTTCCTGCCTGTCCCTATTGGTCCAAATATCATGGTTTCCACCATGTCTTAGCCCTTATTAACATCCGCAGTGGAAAAGGAGTGCTGTGAATATTTAATGATTAAGATCCGAGCCCCATATCTCCCATAATGTTGAAATATCGCAATGGATCACCAAATCTGCTTCATATCAACACTAACAATTTCTTTGCCAAATGATTTCGATTCTATCACGATATCCAATCGCTTGAGCTTCTTGATTTTCTCTTCAAATACAGGATAGGCTATGGCACGCGCACATCTGCCGGTCTTGTCGTCACAGTACGATGCTTCCATCTTG
>CAYPQJ010000042.1:0-25080 GCA_964412835.1 uncultured Desulfobacteraceae bacterium
CTGGGATTACATTCAGAAGCCTTTTTCCGTACAAGCCATTGCGCTGCCCCTCGCTCGCCTCCTTCAGTATCGGGAGGAAAGGGCGGTCAGGAAACCGTCGAAGGTTCTAAAACGGGAGGACATCATAGGGGACAGCCCGGAAATGATCGCGTGCCTGGAGCTCCTCTCCAGTGCCGCCGGTACGGACGTCAATGTTTTGATAACGGGTGAAACGGGTACGGGAAAAGAGGTTTTTTCAAAGACGATCCATAAAAACAGCCGGCGGGCGGATAAAAGCTTTGTGGTGGTGGATTGCGCGGCATTGCCCGATACCCTTGTGGAAAGCCTCCTTTTTGGTCACAGGAAAGGCGCCTTCACGGGTGCTGACAGCGACCGGGAGGGTTTGATCGCACAGGCCGACGGGGGGACTCTTTTTCTGGATGAGGTGGGAGAACTCCCCTTATCCGTCCAAAAGGCCTTTCTTCGGATTCTCCAGGAACGCCGCTTCAGACCGTTGGGAGCAGGAAAAGAAATCACCAGTGATTTCAGATTGATTTCCGCAACCAATCGCAACCTGGACCATATGGTGCAGACGGGGAAACTGCGTGAGGATCTCCTGTTTCGCCTGAGAACCATCATGATTGAAGTGCCGCCTCTCAGGAAACGGGATCGAGACATCAAGAAACTTGCCATGATCTTCATGGCAAACATTTGCGACCGCTACGGGATAGGAACGAAAGGATTTTCTCCCGACCTGCTGGAAGCGCTTTTGGCCTATCATTGGCCCGGGAACGTGCGGGAACTCCAGAGCGCCTTGGAGGAGGCCATTGCCGTTGCTCGCAACGAACCGACCCTGTTTCCCGTACACCTGCCTACACACATCCGGATCAAATTGGTGCGGGCGTCCGTGGTGGCGTTGCCCCTCAAACCGATCCCGGACGAAAACAGTATCCAATCCCCCGATGCTTTTCCCAGGTTGCGTTCCCTGATAGAAGAAACGGAGCGGCAATATCTGCGCGATCTTATGTCCGTGACCCGGGGGGATATCAAGGAGGCCTGTACCGTATCGGGGCTTTCCCGCGCCCGGATATACGCGCGTTTGAAGAAATACGAAATTCCCCGTCGCGCCGATCACACAGCCGGTGCCGACGGATGACCCCATTATTTTTTGTGTCCTTCCATTATTCGGGATGAGTCTCTTTTTTTTCAGCAGGGCTATGCCGACAAACCATCTTTTTGGGGAAGCGTCATTAAAAGAATCTCGGAATTGAGACGCGAATAACGAGATGCGTCTCGATTGTGAGACATTCTCTCCCCGTCCCATGATTGCGCATTTGGAGAAACCATATGCGCAACCCATCGAAAAATAATATGAATTCAGTAATGCACCCTCTCTTTATCAATTTGGTATAGAATATGCTTCTATCTGTTTTCGTGTGGAAGCGCCGGATCAAATTTTCCTTCAAGGAGCCGCCGAATGGATACGGGAATGGGAATAATATTTTTTTCAAAAGATACGAAAGGCCTTGGGAAACAACTTCAGAATGCGATTGAAGAACGGTTCCTCCCTGAAGGCATCGAGACATACCGGAACATTCAAGCGCTTTTGCAGAGGCTTCGTGAACCATGTATACGAGGTCGCATTTGCGTGCTTTTCGCGTCCAACAGGCGGGATCTGACGGAAATCTCCGCCATTGAAGATTTACTGTCAAATCTCCCGGTTATTCTCGTTTTGCCTGATAAGAAAAAAGAGACCGTCAAGAAAGGGCATGCGCTTTGTCCTCGTTTGCTGACCTATGGAGAGAGCAGTGTACGGGAAGTGCTCCCCGTTCTGCAAAAGATGATGAAGATTCAAGTTCATTAAACGGCGCCGTCCACTGCCTCGGGAAAGACGGGGAGGGATTTCAATTCCCATCAAAATGGCTCAAAGGGAGGGCGTCCGGACTTTGCATGAAAGAAAATCGGGAAGGGAGGTGTGAGACCATGTTGTTGCCCACGCGAATTTTGTTGGTGGATGATGAGGAAGCGATCCGGAACAGCCTGGCCCAGTTTCTGGAAGACTACGATTTTGACGTTTCCACCGCCGGCAGTGGCGAGGAAGCGCTTGAGTTCCTTTTGAAAAGACCTTATGATCTCGGGATTATCGATCTACGACTCCCGGGGATGAACGGTGAGGCCCTCATTCTTCGGGCGCATGAAATGCAGCCGGCCATGGTCTTTCTGGTCCATACCGGGTCAGCCTGTTACATGCCCTCGGAGCAACTGAGACAGATCGGAATCGATTCGGAGCATGTGATCCCAAAACCTGTGGCGGATATGGGTCTGTTCGTCAAAGAGATTGAAAAACTGGTGGGGGGAGGGCAGGAAGGATGAACACGTTTGATGACAGGAGTGCGGTCGTTTTGGTCATAGACGATGAGAAAAGTATTTGCGAAAGCTTCCGCAACTTCCTGGAAGATCATGCGTTTAACGTATTGGTGGCGGAAGATGGAATAGTCGGGCTGGAGATATTCAAAAGGGAAAGGCCCGATCTGGTTCTGCTGGACCTGCGTATGCCGGAAATGGACGGATTGGAGGTGCTGCCGGAGCTTCGACAATACGCATCCGATACGCCGGTTATCGTGGTATCGGGAACCGGCAGAATCGACGATGTCATTCAAGCCTTGCGCCTGGGCGCTTGTGACTACCTGCTCAAACCGGTGGAGGATTTGGCCGTGTTGCGCCACGCAGTGGATAAGGCGTTGGAGCGGGCTCGTCTTATTCGGGAAAACCGCTATTACCAGGACCGTCTGGAGGAGAAGATCCTTCAGAGAACGGAACAACTCCAAAAAGCCAATCTGAGAATTCGTGAGAGCGAAAAGAAATACCGAACCCTGTTTGAGGAGTCCAGAGATGCCATATTTATCACCGGGGAAAAGGGGAATTTGGTGGACGTTAACCCCTTTATGCACCATCTTTTCGGCTATAAAAAGGAAGAAATGATCGGATTGGACACCCGTAACCTGTTTGCAACCCCTGATGGCGAATCACGTTTTCAGAAGGCGCTGGTAGAGCGGGGAGAGGTGAAGGAGTGCGAGGTTCGCCTGCGAAGGAAGGACGGTTCCCTCATGGATTGCATCATAACCGTTACCCTCCGCAGAGCCCCCGGCGGCGGGGTCTTGGGCTCTCAGGGGATCATTCGGGACGTAACCGCCCGGAAGAGACTGGAAGGCCAAATTCGGCAAGCCCAAAAAATGGAGGCCATCGGCACGCTGGCAAGCGGCATCGCCCACGACTTCAACAACATCCTCATTCCCGTCATTCTCCATTCGGAAATGATCATGATGGATCATCCGAATTCCGCGAGTCAGCGTTCCCACATAGAACAGGTGCTCAAGGCGGCCTATCGCGCGAGGGATCTGGTGCGGCAAATCCTGACTTTCAGCCGGCGGAGCGAACAGGAAAAAGAACCCCTGGAACTGGCTCCGGTGGTCAAGGAGTGTATCCGGTTTCTAAGAGCATCCCTGCCCGCAACCATCGAAATTCGACGGGAGATCGAAACGGAATCCGCAACGGTTCTCGGTGATCCCGTCCAGATCCATCAGCTGTTGATGAACCTCATCACCAACGCGGCCCATGCCATGCGGGAGAAGGGCGGGGTCCTTGAAGTGAGCCTGTGTGATACGGATGCGGAGACGGTGGCCGATCATCCCAAACTGAAGCCCGGCCCCCAAGTGCGGCTGACCGTGAGGGATACCGGCTGCGGCATGACCGGCAGTGTGCTCGAACAAATTTTTGATCCTTTTTTTACCACCAAAGACAGGGGCGAAGGGACGGGGATGGGACTGGCCGTGGTCCACGGAATCGTTGAGGACTGTAACGGCGCCATATCCATTGAAAGTGAACCGGAAAAGGGGACCACCTTTCATATCTTCCTGCCCCGGGTGGCGGATCACGCCGCCCATAAGGGAACGGCGCCACAAAACCTTTCGAGGGGCTCGGAGCGGATCCTTTTCGTGGACGACAATGAGGTCGCAGCCGAAACAATCGAACAGATGCTGGGGTTTCTCGGATACAGTGTCATTGTCCGCTGGGACGGTGCCGGCGCCTTGGAGGTGTTCAGAGAGGATCCCTACGGCTTTGATCTGGTCATCACGGACCAGACCATGCCGAAAATGCCGGGCATGCTGTTGGCTCAGGAGATTCTGAAAATCCGACCGGGTATTCCGATCATTCTGTGTACCGGCTTTAATGAAGAAAGTATGGTAGGAGAGGCCACGGCCATCGGAATTCGGGAATTGATGTTCAAACCCGTTGGCATGAAGGCAATGGCCGCAGCCATTCGCCGCGTTCTGGATGAACCCCGAACAGCATAGGATGATCCGGGGACCGAGGAGAGAAAAGAATGGAAACGGCTTCTTTCATGACCTCCCGGAATAAATGAAACAAAATTCGAGGGAAAGGGATATTCATGTCTGATTATGTGCCTAAAAAAATTCTTGTCATAGACGATGAAAAGGCGATTCGCGACAGCTTCCGAAACTTTCTGGAAGACCTGGGTTACCATGTGCTGGAGGCTGAGAACGGTAAGATAGGGCTTGTGTTGTTGGTGCAGGAAAATCCTGACCTGATCCTGGTGGATCTGCGTATGCCCGAGGTTGACGGATTGGAGGTACTGCGGCGGGTTCAGAAGGATTCGCCCGATACGCCCATTGTGGTGGTATCGGGAACCGGTGTCATTGCGGATGTGGTGGAGGCACTGCGCTTTGGGGCCTGGGATTACCTGATAAAGCCCATCGAGGATCTTTCGGTGTTGCTTCACGCTATCGAGAAAGCGTTGGATCAGGCGCGTCTCATCCTTGAAAACCGGGAATACCAGAAGCGGCTGGAGGAGCGCACCATAGAACTTGAAAAAGCCCTTTCGGAAATAAAGACCTTAAAGGGCATCGTTCCCATCTGTGCCAACTGCAAGAAGATCCGTGACGACGAAGGATACTGGGAACGGGTGGAGAGTTATGTTCAAAAGCATACGGATGCCCGGTTTTCCCACGGGATATGTCCCGCGTGCATGCGGGAATTGTATCCGGAACTCTGGGAGGAAGGGGATGACGCGGAAGATTGGGCCGGTCCGGAACAGCGGCGCGACCAGGTCATTGAGTCGCCTTCAAAGGGAGCTGAATGACAAATTTGGTGCCCTTGCCGGGGGTGGACGCAACGGTCATGGCGCCCCCGTGATTCTTTGTGATGATGAAATAGGAAAGAGACAGCCCCAGTCCCGTTCCCACCCCCACCTTTTTGGTGGTGAAGAAGGGCTCGAAAATCCGTTTGCGGACGGATCCGTCCATGCCCGGACCGTTGTCCTCCACCTCGATCCGGGCCATGCCGTTATCCCGGCGGACCCTTAGAATGATCCTCTGGCTTTTTGGAATCGGGCTTTTTTCCCCGGACTTGCCACCTTCCGCCATGGCCTGGGCCGCGTTTTTGAGTAGATTCAATATGACCTGCTGGATCTCGGTTTCCACGCAGGGCACATCGGGAAGATCCGGATCGTATTTCCGGATAATTTCAATGAGCCGAAAATCGTATTTCTTCTTCAGGTCATAATCGCTGGAAGCCAGTTCAACGGTCTTGTCCAGCAGGGCGGGAAGGGGATGGAGGCCGGATTCCGATTCACTTTTTCGGCTGAAATTGAGCATGTTTTTCACGATTTTGGCCGCCCGTCCGCCGGAGTTCCTGACTTCCTCCAGCATGGTTGGGATGCCGCGTTTTTCCGCATACGCCCGAACGGCTTCCAGTGTGGTATTGCAGTCGGCCGCCACCCTGCGGTTGGCCGGCAAATCTTTTGACATCCGGTTCAGGGCCACTTGCGCATTCTGGATCATTCCGGCCAGCGGGTTGTTGATTTCATGGGCCATGCCCGCCGCAAGGCCCCCCAGACTCATCATTTTCTCTGTCTGGATCATCATCTCCTCCATCCGCGTCCGCTCGGTAACATCGTCTATACGGATCACCGCGCCTTGGTCTTCGCTCCCCATGAGGGGGTAAACGGTGATGTCCTGAAGGCGCGTTTCCCCCTTTATAAGTGTACGAACCTTTTCATATGTTCGCGGTTCACGATGTTCGATGGTCTGCCGGATTTCGTTCATTTCCCCTGCAAATTGAGGAAAAACATGAGCTATCATACGCCCTTTAGCCTCATGGGCTTTCACGCCCGTTATCTTCTCCGCCTCCAGGTTCCATTGGGTGACCTTTCCCTCCGGGTCCACGCCCACCAGCACCGAGGGCATGGAGTCGATGATATTGCCTAAAAGACCGCGCAACCGGCGCATTTCCGCCTCGTCACGTTTGCGCTGGGAGATGTTCTCCACCAAACCTTCAAAAAGGACCACGCCGTCTTTGTCAACGGTTTTTCTGGCATACAGTTTGACCCAGATACGGTTCCCGTCTTTTCTTATAAATTCCACTTCCTCCCCTTGCAGCAATCCTTGACTGTCGAACTTCTCTAAAATCCTTTGCCGGGTATCGGGGAGGACGTACAACTCCGCGGCATTTAAGGCATCGGACAGGAGTTCCTCCGCCGAACTGTAGCCGAGAATTTCGGAAAACTTTTGGTTGACCATACGGAACTTGCCGCTTCGTTCTACTTGGTAGATCCCGACCACGGCATTTTGCACGAGCCCTCTGTATCTTTGCTCACTTTCTCTTAAAGCCGTTTCCGCGCGGTCCCGTTCCGTTTCGCGCTGGACGATTTTTTCTTTCATGCTGTTCATTCCGATTCCGAGAATACCGATTTCATCCTGTTGCCGAATCTTGATATCTTGGCTGAAGTCCCCTTTGGCAATGGCGTCTGCAACTTCGAGCATTGAATTGATGGGACGAATGACGATCTTTCGCAACATCAATGAAAGGAAGAACAGAAGCGAAACAGACAATATAAGAACCGTCAGGAACAATTTAATCGTTTCGCGCTTCAATTCGCTGCGCATGAATTTTTTTGTAATATAGAGTTTGACGGATCCTATGGGATTGCCCTTGTGTAAAACATCCCGCTTTCGAACAACAAAATCCCCTGAAATATCACCCGTCGCATCCACGATCCCCCAATCGGCGTTCCGCTTCATTTGTTGGGATATTTCCCCTTCCCCCCGCACGCTAATGGCATAGATCCGTTTGTCCCCCATTTCGGAAATGACGGCTTTTTTGACCCATCGCACATCCAGCTCCCACAGGGGCAGGACCAGTTGTTCCGCCAGTCGTACAATGGTCATCCGGGCCAGTTCATCAAGCTCTTTGGTGGTGGTGGATTTAATGTCCACGTACTGGTATATGCCGAAAATCCCCAGGATTCCTGAAATAGTAAGCACGAGGATGATTCCGATTTTGGTCTTGATGCTGCTTTTCCAAGTGCGCAACAGGCTTTGGTTTTTCATAACCGATGGTCTCCCCTTTTTGGTAAATGATCAGCTTTCGGATTCCATTTCGCTCCGGAGGTTCATCGTGCCATATTAATAGTCATAGGCGGTTGAAAGGATGCCCGCTCCTCCCGAGAGATAGCTACCGGAAGTCTCATAGGCATCTCCCGGACAGAAAACAAATTCCCCCGCCTGATGCGGCCCGGGAGTCATCTTTTGAAGATCGCCTTTCCAGTCCGTCTCCCACACCGCGGATAGCCGTGGAATCTTGTCTTTCGGCAGAAAAAAACAGGTGTCGTTCATTTTGAGAGGCCCGAAAAGCCGCTCCCGCATGAAATCGTTCAGTTTCATTCCTGAAACCTTTTCAATGAGATACCCGAGTACATCCACGGACAGACCGTATTCCCATACCTCACCCGGTTGGCCGAAAAGGGGCAACCGGGCCAATCTTTTCACCATGCTGCCGATGGTCCGGTCTGCAAAGGCCGTCTGAAACACCTGCTTCCTTGTATAGCTCGGCCATCAGTTCGTGCTTGGGATCGGGATACCAATTTTTGAAAAAAACATACGTGATCCCGGCCTTATGGCTGAGAAGGTCTCGTATGGTGATCTCCCGTTTCGCCGGAATCAATTTGTACGCCCCATCGCTCCCCTTCGGCGGGAGTGTCAAAACCTTCGGGTTTTTGAATTCCGGAATGTACTTTGAGATCAGGTCGGAAAGGAGAATGCGCCCCTCTTCATAAAGGAGCATGGCGGCGGTGCTCGTGAGCGGTTTCGACATGGAGGCTGTTCGAAAAATCGTGTTTTTTCGCATCGGTTTGTCCACATCGGCTTTTCCGAATGCCTTGAAATAGACGATGCTGCCGCCGCGTGCGATCAACACCACGGACCCGGCAATTTTTTTTTCGACAACGTGACGCTCCATCAGCGAATCAATCCGTTTTAGCCGTTGGGAGGATAGACCCACCGCCTCAGGCTTTACTTTCCTCGATGTGTCCTGTCCGAAGGCAAAAGAAGCAAAGTACAGGCTTAGAAACAGCGCCGGGAGTAACCGATACTTCCTCTCGAACAGTTCTTTCATTATGGTCCTCCTCCATAAAACACCGTCATGATTTCATCACCGTCCCTGTGGGGGCTGTGAGAGCGGATTGATATAACGCTCGTAGAGTTTGTCATAGGTTCCGTCTTCATGTATCTCTTTGATAACCTGGTTTAATCTGTTTGCAAATTCAGCCTTATCCCGAATGTTTTTTGCTTTCTTGCTTATGGTTATATAGATCTTCTGTTTTTCTTTTACATCTTTGGGCAGAGCAACGATTTTTCCCTTTAGTCCCATCTTGTCGATATGATACATGGTCGTAAGGTAAGTGCCGATGTATGCATCTATTCTGCCCAAATCAAGTTTTTTCAGATTCTGCACGACATTGCTTGTTTCGTCGAGACGGATCTTGTTATTTTTCACGGCCGTGTCAAAGTCTTTGGTAATAAACCAGCCGCTTCGCCTTCCCACCCTTTTGCCATAAAGATCTTGGATCCCCCGGTAGTCGAATTCATTCCCTTCCTTTACAAAAATGCTGCTCCGGCTATACATGATCGGGTACTTTGTGAATAGAAGAAAGGTTTCCCGATCCTTTTTGAAATAGGTGCCATAGTTTATGTCTATTGCGCCGCTCTTCAGATAATTAAGAATTCTCTTGAACGGATAAGCCTCGATGCTGAATTCAATGTTCATCCTCTTCTCTATTTCCTTGATTATGTCGAGTGAGAGGCCTTTGAATTCCCCGTTTTCCTCATAACTATAGGGCTCAGAGTTTATCAATATGGCGCATCGAATTTGAGCGCCCTCAAGAGGAGCCACAAACAAAAAAATCATGGTGAGAAGGAATCCCATACTTTTCATAATCATTATCTCCAATCAAGAAATGCCGCACATCCTTTTTCAAATGTTTAACCATTTATGATCCTTGCCCTTGATCCGGTTAATCTCCGAATATTAAAAGAATTACACGGCCCAGGTTAACGGTCAAGCATTTTTCTCATCCGTCCTCACAAAACGCACATGCGGAGAATTATTTTTCGGTAGCACTTGACATTAGTTTGGCGCCAAACTATATTATATCCATGAAAATGGAACATCTCATCGCATTGATTTCAGCCATCAGGGACAAGTCAACCCGGTTCATATTTGAGCAGTTGAAGGCTCACGGCATTAAAGACATTTTGCCGGCACACGGCGGCGTATTTTTTCATCTGTTCAGAAACTCCGAACTGACCATGGGGGAACTGGCCCGGTTAATTGACAGAGACAAGTCAACGGTGACTTCATTGGTGGAAAAACTTGCGGGTTTAGGTTATATTAAGCGTGAAAAGGATGCCGTTGATCTTCGTGTAACCAGAATCAGGCTAACACAAAAGGGGAGATTGTTGGAAGCTGATTTCGCTGATATTTCCCGAAACCTTCTGTCCAAAGCCTACGCGGGTTTTTCCCACAAGGAGATGGACGTTATGGTCGAGTTGCTTGGTCGGGTAAACAATAACTTCTAATTTTTTTGTCGAATTAGTTTGGTGCCCAACTAAATGGGGCGCCGAAAGGAGAAGGAAAATGCCCGAAAACATCATGTCGGCTAGGTCGGATGCGGGTTCTCAATCATCCGGATGTCTTAGGGGTCCGAACGAATGTAATGTTGAGTTTATGCGTCATGAGGAGAAAGGGAATCCGGAAATTGTAGGAATCATCAAATGTTTTGGCTGCGAACCCGAAGAGTCCCTTGAAAAATGTTTCGCTTCCATAAATTCCATCATGGAAGCGGGGGTTGACACAATCCTCTTGTCGGCCTGTATGACGCCCGTTTGTCGGTTCAAAAAGGCATTAATGGAAACCATGACGGCAACACTTCCGGAAATGGAAATGGGAAAGGGGACCTATGACAAACCGTTGATAGTGCCGGTCCATTTGTTCACGCAAACCATGACGCGCATATTCACCCAACTGGCGATCCACCGCACGTATCTTGCACGATAGTGGTTCTTAAATTCCGATCCCCAACGCGGGATTAAATCATTCCCCAATCTGTCCGATAACGATCTTGGCGATATCCTCATTTTTTCCAACAAAAAAACGATTCTTCCGGATTTTGCGTACGTTGCATGATTGAAAAAGTGGACAATGAGAATTACCTCCTATGTGAAGACAAATTCACAAAAAAAGAGGATCTCCTCATGTCCACAAGTCTTTTGTACCATGGTTTCGGTATCCGGGATTATGATTACATCAACTGTTGACGCTCATCAGCCGGAAAACCGGAGACGGCGTGCGGGTTGCACTGAAAGCCCGTGCCCTGGAGTTGAATGAGGCGCATCGCCTGCTCATGGATAAGATCCGTCTGGGGAACGCCACGGATTCTGAAAAAGCAAAATTTCAGGAACTTCACTTGAGGCGGAGCAGGGATATCATGGAAAACACGGAAGAGGCACTCTTTGATGTGCGCGAAATCCATGAAAAGCTACCCCCCAAGGCAAAAATTGAACCTTCATGATCGTGCCATCGCTACGGGGAGCCGACCATGGCTTCCAAGTTGAGTGGAAAGGACGCTAAAACTCCGATATAAGGAATAAGGCAGTTATTGATGGTCTCGTAAAAAGTCAAAAAACTAAAATTCTCACCTAATGATTTCAATGGTTTATATGTGCCAAAAAGGCCAAAATTGGACTTTTTACGAGACCATCAAGATTGACGGGCAGATAATTTCAGGTAAAACCGAACGTGTGCCCTTCGTTAACTCCGCCACAACCCGCATTTTCCCTTTTTTGCAGCAAGGGCACAGGGTGATATCAATGCCGGTAAGCTTGAACATCATTTCTTCAATGGATTTTTCGGTGTTTTTATCGATTCCTGCGGATTGACCCAAAAAAAAGCTCTGATTTCTTTAATGTTTTCTGATTTCCGGCGATTTGACAGGAATCCAAAATATCGTATTTTCATAAACCCTATTGGAATCGAATGCAGCAAAAACCGTCTGATGAATTCAAATCATTCTTTCTACAAAAATACTAAAAATATCTTGACAAAAAGCTTTACTCGGTTTACCAATTGGAAACAATTTTCTCATATAAGTTTCCTGAACGCTTGAAGCACATTCCGAATTCCAATTTTTCGGCTAACGTTTTTTTACATACATTTTAGTGTGTTAAACAAGATATTGTGATTTATGACGATGTGTAAGTATCATTTTCACTGATTGAATTTTACCGCTATCTTGATATTGGTTTTCTGTTGGATAACAAGCACGTGATGTAAACAGGCTTCCATGCGGAAAGACATGTTTATGCTTCTGCGTGAACGTTGAAGGTAAAAGAGGTATTAACCTTGCATTGTCGGAAAGCTTTATTTGCAGGACTTCAGAAAAGGGGACCACCGGGAATTTTTATGAAATGTTGGTATCTTGGGAAGATCATATATTGATCTCCGGTTGCCAAATCTAAATTCAGGAAATCGTAGGGTGATCGTTAATCTTCTTTAAATACAGGGGGAATAATAAATGGATACTAAGAAAATGAAATGGACGACCATCGTTGGTGTTTTTTGTCTGTTGTTGACATGCACTTTTCCGGCTCATGCGAAAGCGCCTGAGGAGGTAAGCATCACCAGTTATGGCGTGGGAACAGCTGCTTATATTTTTTCCGCCAGTATTGCTGATGCGGTGAAAAAGGTGAGCGGCATAACAACACGGGTGATACCCGCCGGAAACGATATGGGCCGGGTTCTGCCCTTGAGGGCGGGCGAAGTTGATTTCAGTATCCTGACCAGCACCACCGGCTGGTTTGTATCCCACGGCGCCGCCGATTTTGCCAATGCAACGTGGGGACCACAGCCCATCCGTATGGCCTGGCGCGGCGGCAATCTCTTTATAGGATATTACACGCGCGGGGATTCCGGGATAAAAAAGCTTTCCGACCTTAAGGGGAAGAGAGTGGGCCAGATCCCCGGCTCAGCCAGTCTGAATAATCTCATTCAAGGCGCCCTGGCCTTCGGGGGGCTGACCCTGGAAGACTGCACGGTTATTAGACTGCCCGGCCATACCGTGGCCGGGAAGGCCTTAACCCAGGGCGCCATTGATTTTTATATCTTCGGGACCACCGGATCTTGTCCTGTTGAGACATCAGCCAGCCCCCATGGAATTTATTGGTTCAACATGAGCCCTGAAGATAAGGGGGGTTGGAAGCGGTACTACGACTGGTGCCCCTGGACCACGGAGGCCCTGGTCACCCGGTATGCAGGCAAGGATAAAGGAATCAAGCCGTTTCACGGGGCAACCTATCCGTACAACATGTGGGCATGGGACAAGACCTCGGTGGAGACGGTATATGCCTATGCCAAGGCCATGTGGGAGAGCTATGACATTTACAAATCCATGCACGCGGAATTGTCCGGTTGGAATCATCAAAACCTGGCGAATATAGAGGGTTGTTTTTATCCCTATCACGAGGGCGTGATAAAACTTATGAAGGAAAAGGGCGTGTGGACGACCGAGCACGAGAAATTTCAAAAAACCCAGCTCGACAACGAGGCCAAGCGGATGAAACTTTGGGCCGAAGCCAAAAAGGAAGCTAAGGCCAAAAAGATCAAAGTGGGCAAGGATCAGTGGAAGAAATTATGGTGGAACAAGCTGGTCGAAGCCGGCCTTTTAAGATAGAGGCCGAAAATAGCTCTTTTTATGGTTCTCTCCATTATGGGGCGCACGTGGGTAAATGCCTCCCATAATGGAAATTTCATATCCAAGAGATATTGAAACAGGTTGCGTCATCAACAAATAAGGAGGGTGTGCATATGAAGACCACCTGTCGGGCAATGGTCTTAACAGCTCCTGAGAAATTGGAAATGAAGACCTTTTCCATCCCGGATATCGGTGATGAAGACGGTCTTCTGGAGCTGGAATTGGTGGGTGTCTGTGGTTCGGATCCCGGAATATTTAAAGGGATTCCCACTCATGGGCCAAGGCCTTTTCCCTTGATCATGGGGCATGAAATTGTGGGGAGGGTGGCCAAAATGGGCCTTTCCGCTCAGAAACGGTTTGGCGTGAAGGAAGGAGACCGGGTAGTGGTGGAATACGCCATTGGATGCGGAACCTGCAGCGCCTGTCTTTCCGGCCTCTACACCATGTGTGAAAATAAGTTTTATTATGGATCCATGATCTCCTGCAAGGCCCCCCCACATCTGTTCGGTGCCTATGGCGAGTATCTCTACATACATCCCATGGCCAAGGTGCACAAGATCGGAGACGAGATCTCTCCCGAAGTGGGGGTGATGATCAGCGCGGTGATTGCAAACGGGATACGATGGCTGCGGCAGATTGGGGACTTATCCATCGGTCAAACAGTTGTCATATTGGGTCCGGGTCCTCAGGGTATGGCCGGGGCGGCGGCAGCCAAGGAGTGCGGCGCCGGACCCATATTCATGATCGGCCTGGAGCGGGATAGGGATCGCCTCCTGATGGCCAAACGGTTTGGAGCGACCACGGTGATCAACGCCGACAGGGAGGACCCGCTGACGATAATCAAGGATGCCACAGGGGGCAAGATGGCCCATGTGACAATGGATGTAACCGGTCACCCTGTCGGGGCCGAAATGGCCCTCTCCTTGACGGGGAGACGGGGAACAGTGGTTTTACCCGGCATATACAAACGGAAAAAGGCATCCTTAGACCTGGATCACGCGGTGCTCAACGAGATACGGTTGTTGGGGGCCTACTCTCAGGATTTTAAAGCCGTTATTCCGGCCATCAAGGTGGCCCGGGAGGGCCGTTACCCCTGGGCGGACCTGATCACGCACCGTCTCCCCCTGAGCGAGGCGGAGCGTGCCGTGCGACTGGTGGGAGGCGAGTCGAAAGGCGAGATCCCGGGCAAGGTGGTCCTGGACCCCAAGCTATGAGACAGAGCCGGGGAGAGGCGTTCCTATGGCGTTTCACCTCCGGGGACGAATATCACCCGGAAGATGCGTTAAGGAGAAAAAAACCAAGGATATGAATACCATGGCGAAGGAAAAAGAGATTGCCGCCAAACACCGCACACTGCGAGGGCCTCTACGTTGGCTCTTCATCATTTTCTCCAGTGTGGCCATCACTTCAGCCGTTTTTTACAATTTCTATCTGTCCTTTTTCGGATGGACATTTGATGCCATGGGCTATCTTTTTTTCCTCCTGGCCCTATATCTTCCCCTGGTGTTTCTCATATTCCCGGAAAGAAAGAGTGCCTCCCGGGAAAAAGTCCCCTGGTTTGATCTTCTCTTTGCCGCCATGGCCTTTGCTTCGGCCCTCTATTGCGTCATCCACAGCATGGATATTCTGACCATGGGATGGGAGGTGATTGCGCCCTGGCCGGCCAAGATCATGGCCCTCATTCTCTTGCTTCTGGTACTTGAGAGCGCACGGCGAACCGGGGGCCTGATCTTTTTTCTGGTTTGCACCTTTTTTGCCGCTTATCCCCTTTTCGCCAATATCATGCCGGCTTTTCTGCATGGAAAGTCTTTTCCCTTCTGGCGGGTGGTGACATATCACGCCATGGGTCCGGAAAGTATCGTTGGGATACCGCTAAGGGTTGTGGGCAGCATGTTGATCGGCTTCATGATTTTCGCCGTGACCTTGCAGCACACCGGGGCCGGGAAATTCTTTATGGATTTGGCCCAGTCCATTTTAGGCACCGTGCGGGGAGGGGCGGCCAAGGTGTCCATCTTCTCAAGCGCCTTCATGGGAAGCATCAGCGGCAGTGTGATTTCCAATGTGCTGTCCACGGGGTCTTTCACCATTGCAGCCATGAAACGATCGGGTTATCCTCCCCATTACGCCGCCGCGGTAGAGGCCTGCGCTTCGGCGGGGGGGGTTTTGATGCCGCCCGTGATGGGGGCGACGGCCTTTGTGATGGCGGAGGTCCTGCAAGTACCCTATCTTCGCATCATCCAAGCCGCTATAATCCCTTCCATCCTCTATTATTTCTGTCTGTTCTTGCAGGCCGACGCCTATGCAGCCTTAAACGGCATTACCGGGACTCCCCGGGAGGAATGCCCCTCTTTTTGGGCCGTAACCAAAGAAGGATGGTTTTATCTGGCCGCCATAGGGCTCCTCATCTATATTGTGGTGGTCCTGTGGCGGGAGTCTCAGGCTGCCTGGATCACGACTCTGGCCCTTTTGATTGCCACCATGTTCAAAAAAACAACAAGACTTAATTTCAAGAAGTTCATGGATCTCTTGGAAGGAACCGGTCGGTTCATGGGTGAACTCACCTCTATCCTGGCCGCCTGCGGCCTGATTATCGGCGCCATGTCGGTGACGGGCGTGGCCCATTCCTTTTCCCACGAAATCGTGAGTTTTTCCGGCGGCAACACGGCCTTGCTTCTGGCCTTGGGGGCCGTTGCCAGTTTCATCCTCGGCATGGGCATGACCATCACCGCTTGTTACATCTTTCTGGCCATTGTCATGGCCCCTGCCCTGGTGGAAATCGGCTTTTACCCCTTGGCGGTTCACCTTTTCGTCATGTACTGGGGAATGGCCTCCTTTATTACCCCTCCGGTGGCCCTGGGCGCCTTTGCCGCCGCCAGCGTGGCAGGCGCCGATCCCATGCGCACCGGTTTTCAGGCTATGCGGCTGGGGGTGGCCAAATACTTTCTGCCCTTCTTCTTTGTTCTCAATCCCGCCCTGGTCATGGAGGGACCGGCCATGGAAATTTTGCAGGTGTTTCTGACCTGTGTTTTGGGCATCGGGTTAATCGGCAGTTCTCTTGAAGGATATTTGATCGGCTATGGCAAAATGCCAAAATGGGCACGCCCATTCCTCTTCGGAACCGGAATTTTACTGGGCTCACCCGAGTGGAGAACTGATATCATGGGCATTTTCTTGAGTGGGTTGATCATCGTCTTGATGATCGTGCAACAACGA
The DNA here is from genome assembly GCA_964412835.1 of uncultured Desulfobacteraceae bacterium. GTDB lineage: Bacteria > Desulfobacterota > DSM-4660 > Desulfatiglandales > Desulfatiglandaceae > NaphS2. The sequence goes on from CAYPQJ010000042.1 coordinate 16,298, forward strand.
ACCGTTAAAAAGCGCCACGAACCCGCGTAGGCGCTTGAGTGAATAACATTTAGGAGTCGTTCATGGATTCGAACAACAACAAACTGGTTGTAACCGTGAGTGTTACCGGCGGCATCGGGGGGGCCGACATTCCCAATTTACCCATAACGCCGCAACAAATTGCGGAGAGTGCCGTGGCTGCACACGAGGCGGGGGCCACCGTGGCGCACATCCATGTGCGCGATCCGGAAACAGGGGAACCGTCCATGGATTATGCGCTGTACAAGGAAGTCGCCGAGCGTATTCGGGACCGTTCGGATTTGATTATAAATCTAACCACCGGCGCCGGGGCCCGAGTCGTTGTGGGCGACAAGGACCCCATGGGTCTGGCGCCGGGATCCACCTTGTGCTCACCTCAAAAACGGATCGATCACATTCTGCGCTTGAAGCCGGAGATCTGCTCTTTAGACATCGGGTCAATGGATTTCGGCCGCCATGTTTTCCTGAACTACATCGAGCATGTTGAATGGATGGCCGAACAGATACGAAATGCCGGTGTGAGGCCGGAAATGGAGGTTTTCACCCTGGGTCATATGGAAATCGCCAAGCATCTCATAGAGACCGGCAGAGTTGAAAACGCCCCTATGTTTCAGCTCTGCATGGGCGTTCGTTGGGGTATCCCGGCAACACCCATGAATATGATCATCATGGAACAGGCTTTGCCGCCTAACGCCATCTGGGCCGGGTTCGGCATCGGCGCCACTTGCTTTCCCATGGTGGCCCAAGCCGCCATACTCGGGGGGAATGTTAGGGTTGGCATGGAGGACAATCTCTATTTGGAAATGGGGGTAAGGGCTCTAAGCAACAAACAACTGGTTGAAAAGGCCGTGGCGATTATTCGGCTTTTGGGCAAAGAACCCGCCACATCGGAGGAAGCCAGGCAAATACTCCGACTCAAATAAAAAAAGATGGTTATTAAGGATTTTTTTCTTGGCACATGGGTCTGAATTCATTTATTAATACTAATCTGAGACTCCGGCCTTGCCGGAGTAAATTGCCCTGGAGAATGAGAAAAGGATGATTTTAGAAGAAGACTTGGGAAAGAGGATAAAAGAGATTCGGCTCTCAAAAAAGATGACTTTGGCGGAAGTGGCTGAAAAATCGGATTTCACCAAAGGATACCTTTCTAAACTTGAAAACAGTGAAAAGGGTCCGCCTGTTTCCACCCTGATGAGATTAGCGCAGGCCCTGGATGTTAGCATTTCCGAAATTTTTGGGGAGACGGAAGGATCGGATCAGATATCTCTGGTTAAAAAAACCGAACGTAGAATTATCGTGCGCAACGGCACTCGCTTTGGGTACAATTACCAGGCACTCGCATACAATTTCAAGGACAGGCGTATGGATCCGTATCTTCTCACGCGTCCACCCAACCACAAAAGAGATCTTGCAGCATTCAAGCATAAGGGCCAGGAAATGCTCTTCATGCTGGAAGGAACCATGGAGTTTTTCCATGGCGGCAAAAAATTTGTTCTTGAGGAAGGTGACTGCGTCTATTGGGATTCCGATATTGAACACTGGGGAAACAATATCGGCGATAAAGATGTAAAGGCCTTACTTGTTTTGGACGGTTCCGAATCGGAAAAGACGGAAGTCAAACCGTTAACAGGTGTATAATTGTAAAGGGGTGCCCATCCTTTCCGATTCCCACCCCCCTACCCTTCCAAGCATCCGCAGCACAGCTGCATGCCGTCCTTTGCACTCAGCTTTGAAGCCATGGTCGGCTCCCCACAGCGATCGCAGGATATTGATGGTTCAATTTGCGCCTTGGGGGGTAAATCTTCATGGATTTCGCGCACATCAAAAAGCGCTTCGTCGGTGTTTTCCATGATATCCCGGCTCCGCCTCAAATGAAGCTCCTGAAACCTTGCCTTTTCCGCATCCGTTGCATCCTCTTCACGGATACTATCCATGAGTTGACGATGTTCTTCATTTAATTCCAGGGCACCGGCTTTGAGGGCAACCCGAACACCGTTCCCGGTTTTTCGGCTGAGCAGCGTCAGCACCTGCAACTATCTTTTCAAAGCGCCTGAAGATTCTACGTCCCGGCATCTTGACGGGAAGTGGCTAATTGCCGGAAACCACCGCGAAGGTGTGGCTCTGGGTGGATCCCAGGGACCTACACTGTACGCCATGGCGCCGTGGGAGGATGGAAACCCGCCCTCTTCCGGACAAAACCTGGACGCTCTGGCCCTGCTCCATTATCCGGAAATTTATGACTGTGTATGGACCGATTCAAGCGTTTGTCATTTTTCCGGCTACCGCGCCAAGGACAATTGGGTCGGCGGTGCCTGGATTCAGACAACTGAATTCCGGGGACACCTTACTTATCTCTCATTTTTGGCCCCGGTTTTTGAAGTTTAAGATGGCCTATAATATAGAGAAAGACAACCTGGGACCCAAAAAACGGGGGATGCGGTGCTAAAAAGACTTGGCGAAGACGGAACCCGCCGGTATCAGGCAAAGATGATTGGAATAGTGAAAAATTGAGCACGGTTTTTCTTGACATAACACGACTTTTGTTATTTTATCGGCATTATTTTCAAAACCGGCTGATAGTTAGCCAACTGGAAGAGACGTATGTCGCTGAAATCGAAGGCCGGACTCATCTTTCTCGGGATTTTCATTCTATACGGCGTCACTGACTATGCGCTCCAGAAATTCGTTATTCTGCCGGGCTTCCTCGCGCTGGAATATGCCGAGGCCGAAAAAGACCTGAAACGCGCCATAGGGGCGATTCAGGCTGAAATTCATCACCTCAATACTTTCTGTTGGGATTGGTCCGCATGGGATGACACCTATGAATTTATTGCAGCCCCGTCACGGAAATATATCGAGAGTAATCTGACCATTACCACCTTCACCGACAACCACCTCAATCTTGTATATTTTCTCAGTCAGAACGGGACCGTTATCTGGGGTGAAATCCGTGATCTGAAAAGTAAACAACGGATAAGCCTGAGCGATTTTGGAACGGATGCACTCAAAGACCGGCATGCCCTTTTTCCGTGGGAAAAGTGCGGCGGAGCACTCTCGGATGTTTCCATCTCCGGATTGCTGCCCACCGAAAAAGGCCCCATGTTGATTGCTTCCCGCCCCATACTCAACAGTGAGAATGAGGGGCCGGCAAGGGGAACCCTGATTATGGGCCGGTTCCTGGATGATCCATTGATCAAGAAACTTGTGAACCAGTCCAAGGTTCTTTTTCGTATTCAAACGGTTGCGCCAGGTTCAATTCCCGGGTTTATGAAAAAGGACTCCGCCGGCAGACCCCAGGAATATTTGATTGAACCCCAAGGGAAAGATAAGCTGCGCGTCCTATCCGGATTTCCCGGTGTAACCGGCAATTCTGATTTCTTGATATCCGCGGTGGTTCCCAGAGTGATTTACCTGAAAGGGACCGAGACAACACGGTATGCGCTCTTAACGGGCTTGGTTTCCGTGCTTGTGATGCTGGGTATGATGTTGTTTGTTTTGCAGCGAACCATTCTCAGGCCCATTGTAAAATTGAAGAATCATGCACTCGCCATTGGTAAAACCGGCGATCTTTCGGCCCGCCTCAAAATGAGGCGCCGGGATGAAATTGGCGCATTGGCTGGAGAATTTGATACCATGCTGGAGAAACTGGACGACCGGACTGAAAAACTGGCCCTTTTGAATGAGGATATGCGAAGGGATATGGCGCGGCGCATAAAGGTGGAAGCGGCACTGCGGGAAAGCGAGGAGAAACGCTTTAGATCAAAGAAGATGGAATCTCTGGGACTTATGGCAGGCGGCATCGCCCATGACCTGAACAACATCCTGTCGGGAATCGTCAGTTATCCGGAATTGCTTCTCATGAATTTGCCGGAAGACAGCCACCTTCGGAAACCTTTAAATACCATTCGTGAATCCGGTATGAGAGCCGCGGATGTGGTGGCGGACTTATTAACGGTGGCCAGGGGGGTTGCCGCGGATAAGGTGGTCATGAATCTAAACAAGGTGGTTGAAGAGCACCTGGATTCCCCTGAACATCAAACGATGGCGGCATTGCATCCATCGGTAAATTTGAAAACCGACCTTGATGCTTCCCTGTTCAATATTCAGTGCTCGCCGATTCATATCAAGAAAAGCCTGATGAATCTGGTCTCTAACGCTTTCGAGGCCATTCCGGACAGCGGCACGGTGACCGTCTCCACTGCCAATCGGTATCTGAATGAACCGGTATCGGGATACACGGAGGTCCGCGTTGGGGAGTACGTGCTGCTGAGCGTTTCAGATGATGGGCCGGGTATCTCTTCCGGTGATATGGAGCGTATTTTTGAACCTTTCTATACGAAAAAAGTCATGGGCAGGAGCGGTACGGGCTTAGGACTAGCGGTGGTATGGAATACGATTCAGGAACACGATGGATACATCAATGTCTTGAGTACCGAAAAAGGGACCCTGTTTGAGCTCTTTTTGCCCGTGAGCACGGACCAGCAGATGGCGGGACAACAGGAGATTTCATTGACGGAATATCTCGGTCAAGGTGAGAAAATTCTGGTGGTTGACGACGAAGAGACCCAAAGGGAAATCGGCTGTCAGATACTGCTTCAACTGGGTTATGATGTTGATTCCGTCGCCAGTGGTGAAGAGGCCGTTCAATATGCAAAAGAGCACGGTGTGGATATCATGGTTCTCGACATGCTCATGCCCGAAGGGATCAATGGTCGTGAGACATACGAGCGGGTTTTGGCCGTTTGTCCCGGCCAGAGGGCCATCATCGCCAGCGGTTTTTCTGAAACAGAGGATGTGAAAATCGCGCAACGCCTGGGAGCGGGAAGGTATCTCAAAAAACCGTACACCATGGAAACCCTGGGGCTCGCTGTTAGGGAAGAATTGGATAAATGATATGGAAACCCGCTTCTCCGGCAAGGCTTTCGTAAACGCTGTGGGATTTGCGCACCGATCATATTATTTTTCAATCTGGTTCAGGCGGTATTGAAAATAAGCATCCCGCATCGCCACATAGGGATCGAGCGAAGCATCTTTCAGCGCTTCATATTCGCCGATACGAAGGGATGTCTTATTGGTCATATCAAAGGCTCGGGCGCCCATGTTAAACCAGAATTCTTCCACGATATAGTCAAGGGGATTGAGATAGAGCCCCCCCACCCAGCCAACGGTGTCGCGAAGGCTGCCGGCCCCCAGGAAAGGCAGGTTCAGGTAGAATCCCGGGCCGATACCGTAAAATGCGAGCACCTGCCCCAGGTCCTCGTCCTGAACCGGATAATCCAGTGCCTGTTTGGCCACATCCTGAAATCCCAGGAAACCTGCCGATGAATTGACCACAAACCGCACCAGGATCATGCCCACACTTTTAATTTTTCCCTGCAACAAACTACTGACGAGGCGGATGGGCATGCTCAGATTGGTGAAAAAATTGCGGATGGAAAACCGCAGCACCTCCGGCATCACCACGCTGTAGCCTTTACCAACGGGTTTGAAAAACCAAAAATAAGCGGCGTCGTTAAATGCAAAAAAAGCACGATTCATAGGTTCAAGGGGATCGGGGATGAATGATTCCTCCGACAATTCATCTTCCGGCCACTCTTCCGAATCTTCAGGCTCTTCCGAGGGTTTTTCGGCCTTTGATGCCGCCTTCCCCTCCGAAACACTTGCTTTTGCAGTCTCCTCATCCAGGCGGGCCGTTTGAACCAACTCATGGCCGGCCATGCTGAGTTGAAGGGATGCGGCATCCTCCCCAGAATCAAATGGCGCTGCCAGGGTTGTATCCCGGTGGCCTTGAATTCCCCATAAAACCAGCCCGAAAACCAGAACAAACCACAACCGTTTGCAAAACCCCATGAATTGTTTCCCCTCAACATCGGTCCTCATTTCAATCTTTCTCCGCCACCTTTTTCCTTAATTTCCGTACCAGTTCATCATAGGACGAACGCAGTATGATGCTGTTAAACTGCTTTCTATAATTGTTAACCAGGCTGATTCCTTCAATTGAAATATCATATACCCGCCACTCCCCGTTTGTGTTTTTTAGCCTGTAAAGAACCAGCACCTCCGTCTCGGAACGGGTGAGAATCTTTGCGGTTACGGTTCCGTATTTACCATCGATGGTCTCGTCCACATAAATCACCTTTTCACCGGAATAACTCCCCACCTTGTCCAGGTAGGTTCGCTCCAGCAATTTCCCGAAAAGCGTGATAAATTCTTTTCTTTCCGCTTCGGTTCTCTTCCGCCAGTGTCTGGAAAGGGATCTTTTGGTCATGGCCTCCCAGTTAAACCGTTCATCTACCGTCGTTCGGATCAGCTGCCCTCGCTTGTTTTTATTTTCCGGGCCCTTTAAGGCCGGGTCGCTGACAATGGCGAGAATGCGGTCCGTGGTCTCTTTGATGCCGTCCGTGGGGACACCGGCAAAACAGGGTACAGCAAACATCAGAACCAACAAAACACCGCCGAACAGAGAGCGCAAATACGGCCAAATCCGGTGCTTTTCCATCATACGGACCTCCTAATCCAAGGAATTTCTATAACTTTCCAAATACATAATTTGAGATCAACTCCTCAAAATCAACCGCTGACTGTGTATCTCTTATCTTTCCACCGGGAGCGATCACTTCTTCAGAGCCGCCCGGTGTAATCTCAATAAATTTGTCACCAATAAGCCCACGGGTTTTGACGGAAGCGATGGCATCCTCCTGGATTTTCACATCAGGGGCCAGGTCCATCACCACCAGGGCCTGGTAATCATCCAGGCGGACCCGTTTGACCCGCCCGATTTCCACCCCGGCAATCACCACCGTCGAACCGGGTTTGATACCACCGCCGTTTGAAAAGACGGCTTCCACCTCATATCCCTGGCTGCCCAGGACCTCCAGTTTCCCCAACTTAACGGAAAGATACCCCAGGCACAAAATGCCTAAAATCATGAACAGGCCCACGCACAATTCAACATCAAATTTCTTCATCCCTTCCCCTTATTTGACAACCATTAGCCTTCACAAAGCTTACCCACTCAAAAATGCTTGAATCACCGGATCACGGCTCTTGCTGAAGTCCACCGGGGTCCCTTCCGCCCGAACCCGCCCTTCATGAAGCATGACGACCCGATCCACAATGGCAAAAACCTTCGGGATTTCATGGGTAACGATAATGCCCGTAAAAGAGAGCCGCTGGTGGCAGGAATCGATCAGGTTCAGAATCGACTGACCCGTTACCGGGTCCAGTCCGGTGGTGGGCTCGTCAAAAAGCATGATTTCAGGATCTTCCACCAGGGCTCTGGCAAGGGCTGCCCGCTTCACCATGCCGCCACTGATTTGAGAGGGATAGCGATGCTCCGATCCGGAAAGCCCCACATTTTCCAACTCCATCAAAACCTTTTCCCGAATGACGTTTCGGCTCAGTTTACTTTTTTCTTTCAAGGGAAAAGCAACGTTTTCAAAAACACTCAAAGAATCAAAAAGCGCCCCCCCCTGGAAAAGAAACCCCAATCGTTCTCGAAAGGCCTGAAGGGCTTCCTGTCCGGCAGTAGCTATTTCCATGCCGTCCACCGTTACACTTCCCCGATCCGGTTTCATGAGCCCTGCAACATGCTTCAGAAGTACACTCTTGCCCCCGCCACTCCCCCCAACCAGGGCAAACACCTCTCCCTTGCCCACTTCAAAGGAAATGCCCTTGAGCACGTCATGACCATCAAATGATTTCTGCAAGTCTTCGATTTTGATCATCAGTCGGTTAACCGGAAAAGCATCAAAACAGTATGGACGTCATAAAATAATCCCACACAAGAATCAACACTGAAGAGAGTACCACGGCCTGCGTGGTGGCCTTGCTCACCCCTTCCGAACCGAATCCCGTGTATATTCCCGAATAATAGCCTTTGAAGCAACAAACCCAGGCGATAATCACACCAAAACTCAGGGATTTGTAAATACCTTCCAGAACATCTTTCATCTCCACATAATGGGCCATTTCCCCAAAATAGGTACCGGCCCCGACTCCCAGCAGCTTACCACCGATGAGATAGCCGCCGAAAATCCCCACCACATCAAAAAGCGCAGTGAGCAACGGGAGGCAAATCATGGCGGCGATCAAATTGGGCACCACCAGATAGCGATAAGGATTCAGCCCCATCAACTCCAGCGCATCAATCTGTTCACTGATACGCATTATCCCGATTTCAGCGGCAATGGCGGAACCTGCCCTTCCCGTGACCATGAGGGCGGCAATGACGGGCCCCAGCTCCTTAATCAGGGCCAGGCCCACCATTGGACCTAAAAACGCATCTGAACCAAACCGGCTTAAGCTGTAAAACCCCTGAAATCCCAGCACCATGCCTGAGAATCCTCCGGTCAGGGCAATGAGGAGAATGGATTGAAATCCGATGAATTGGATTTGCTTGAGGCATCTGTAGATCTTGAGAGGCGGAACAAGGGCGTAGAGGAGTGTCTTCAGAAAAAAAATACCCATGGCACCCATTCTACGAACATATTCCAGGGTCAAAAAGCCAAACTTTCCGATCACCGTAAAAAAAAATGCGGCAAAACCCGCGTTATGGTTTAGAACTTTTCCGATGTTGAAATTCCCTTCATTTTGTAATAACCATTAAACTGATTCAAAAAACATATGGCACCGTTTCCGTAAACAGGTGCGATTGGGAGGCGCCATGCCGAAAATCAGAATCATTGTGGTTGGTAGCACAAAATCTTCCTTCCTCAAAGAGGGTGAATCATTTTATCTCAAACGCCTCAAGCGATACACGCCTG
>CAYPQJ010000043.1:0-24984 GCA_964412835.1 uncultured Desulfobacteraceae bacterium
AACAGATCGAAGTTACAACGATGCTCAACGATATCAAGGCCATGAAGAGAAATTTGAAAAAGGAAGTTGCGTCGATTCAAGCAACAGTACGTAAGAAAGAGGAACAGGACAGACAGCAGATGGACGTGCTCTCCAAACAGGTAAGCAGACTTAACGTTGAACTGAAAAAGTTCAAGACCAAGGCAATGACCGATGGCCTCACCAAGGCATATAATCGGGAGGCCTTCGATAGCTATATACGTAAACTTGTGGACCGAAACACGATCAAACAATCATCCTTTTCGTTACTCATGCTCGATATCGATGATTTCAAGAAAATTAACGACGGGTATGGACATCAGATCGGTGACCGGGTTCTAGTGGCATTAGTTAAAAAGTGCACTGAGTTCATCCGTGATGAAGACTTTCTGGCACGTTACGGCGGCGAAGAATTCGTCATAGTCCTCCCGGGGGCATCACTGCGAAATGCTCTAAAAAAGGCACAGCGCCTCCGAAAAACAATTGAAAGAACCCACTACACAACCGATAAAGAAAAGGGAGACAAAGGCCTCTCCATTACGGTGAGTATCGGCGCAAGTTCATTTCGTAAAAACGATTCGGTTTCCACCGTCATTGACCGATCCGATCAGGCCCTTTACCAGGCCAAGAGAACCGGCAAAAACCGGGTTGCCAGCGAAAAAGACATCAAATCTGAACCATCTCGGCTCACCGAAGGTGAAGCATTACAGATTTGAAAGATGAAACGGAAGTTCTGTATCAGCATCCTTCACTTTCCAGAACTAGGGAAAATGCGCTCTAAAAAGCCATTTGTGTGAGGCCTCCAAGAGGCGTATCTAACTGAAACATAACAGGTATTTCCGCGTCTTCAACCTCGGCGATTATACCTGCTTATTTAATCCTATTTCTTGTCCAAAGGACTATGTCGATCCTCTCATTGTTTTCTTGATATATCAATGGCCTTTTTTCCGCTTTTGCCTGTCAAGGCGTTGTAACCCAACTGCTCAAACAGTTCTTCGGCAATTTCAATCAACACCCAATCTTCCAGGTTATATGATAATAAAACAGAAAAAAATGTTGCCCTTGCTCTTACATTTTTGATAGAATTATTTGCTATTAAGGGCGGATGGTAGAGGTATCAAAACCTACTGACTACCTATTTTTGACAAAGATAGCCAAAGTTTCTATATATTTTAATATGTTACATATAGGTCGGCAGGTTCGATTCCCATGCACTTCCGCCACAACATTATGGGTCAAAACATTTTCCTGAAAACCAAATACCAAGTTTTTCAAACCCCCGTTTATCACCGGGCGGACTTTTCAACTTCCGTTCGAAGCAATGAACACACGAGGTAAAGGAGATTCAAGATGGAAGAGGGAAAATTAAGGGAGGGTACGGCAATCGCCACTTCAGAGAATGACTGGGAAACCTGGGACAACTGGAATGAAGACCTGGAAAAGGCACTTCCCAATTGGGACCGGTGGAATAACGACCTTAAGCAGCTTCTTCCTGATGATGATAAACCCGTGAAAGAAATGGAACTTGAGGCATCAGAACCCGCTGCAACGGCAAATGACCCTGAGTCCAGGCCGGAATCGGTTGAACCTGTAAGAGCATCCGAACCCGAACCCAAAGCGGTTGCCAGGGAAGGAAAGGTCACTGAGCTTCCCAGAAAACAGGAAATTCTCTCCTCTGACAAGCAGTTGCTCTTTTTCATTCAAAAATACAAACGGGCGGAAAAAATCTGCAAGGAAGCGGGCATCTCCCTGCGTACCCTTCAATACAAAGTCGGATATCTAACCTATAAACTCAAGCGATATGTTGAAGTTGAAGGCCTTTACCGGGAAACATCTCCTGTAAAATTCACGGATGAAGGAATTAGCATATCGAATAGCCACTTGGTTGAAACGGGATTTACGGTGGGCGACCGGTTCAGGTTGGACTTCAAGGACAAATACATTGTTCTCTCAAGGCTTCAAAAACCAACAGGCGCCTGATGTAACTTCATAAAATCTGTCTAAATAAGGAGAGATAGACATGCCGAAAATAAAAAATGCAGTTTTCATGGTCGCCCTGCTTACCTCCATAACCCTCCTGACGTCATGCGCCGCCATTCAGAATCAGAATGCCATGGATATGGAGCGGATGCTCGCCGCCTCGGGGTTCAAAATGAAGCTTGCAGACACCCCTCAAAAACTGGCAGCACTGGAAGGACTTCCCCAGCGTAAACTGGTGCCCCAGCAGCACGAGGGGAAGGTCTATTTCTACTATGCGGATGCCACTTCATGCAAATGCCTTTACGTGGGAAGCCAAGAATCCTATCAGCAGTTTCAAAAGCTGGCCACCCAAAGGAAAATGGCGCAGGATTACCGCTGGGCGGCACAGGCCAACATGGATGCCCGCATGAATTTCGGTATGTGGGGGCCCTGGGGACCTTGGGGGCCCTGGTATTAAGGGCTCGCCCCTTTCTTTAATTGAGTGACGGTGAAATATTGAACGGATCGAAATCATTTAGAATTTCCCGCTTCTTTTCAACCGCACTAAGCGCCAATCCCAATTGGTTTTTCTGGACCCACTGTCCGAATTCCCTTTTGAAGCTCGGATCGTGAAAAACCAGGACTTCCCCCAGATACTTCAGCTCTTCCATAATTCGCCAGTAAAAATACACCGTCAACCCTTTCCAATAGAGTTTCCCTAAAATTCGTAAGCAACCTGAAAAAACACCGACCGCCCCGAACCCGGGTATTTGCCCGCGCTTGTCTGCCAGGTGGTCGGATCCGTGAAGGATCCAAAATAGGTATCATATGACTTGTTGAATAGGTTATTGCCTTCAAGAGAAAGAATCCAGTTTTCAAAAAAACGCTGATCAAGCCGCATGTCCAGCGTCATATAGGAATCCAAGGTATCTTGAGGCTCTGTTATGGTTTGATCGCTCCCATAAAAATAACGACCTCCCACGTAACGAACCGTCGCCGTGGCGGTCAAGCCAAAAGGCGCCCAGTACGTCAGGTCCCCCTTGAAAAGGTTCTTGGGGGTATAGGTGGCTCGGCGCGTAACATATTGATTTTCCTCTTCAGCATTCGTATAGGTGTAGTCCAGTGAAAGGGTAATATCATAAAAAGGTCCGATCCGGGTTCCCACCTCAAAGCCGTCCGCCTTGGCCCTGTCCAGATTCTGCGGGGTCCATACCCAGTTGCTGTCCGGCCCCCAGAGGATCTTGTCTTTCAAATCCCAGTTAAAATAGGTTGCCGAAATAAACCATCGGTTCTCAAACAGCTCCTGCTCGACTCCCGCATCAAAATGCCATCCCGTTTCCGGCTTGAGGTTGGGATTCCCTTTGGTATAAGGCCCCGCAGGCCAGTAAAGATCGTTGGGCGTGGGCGCAAGGAAATGCTTACCATAATTGAATTTCACGGCAGTGCTTTCCAAAGGATTCGCAATAAGCCCGAACCGGGGAAGGTATTCAGTACCAAACTGGGAATTGTCTTCATGCCGTATGCCGGCCACCCCCTTCACATAACGGCAGGGTCTGTATTGGGCTTCCGCATAAATTCCCGTGGTGTGTAATGTATTGGAAGTCTCGGAGGTGGAACCCGCCACATCCTGACCGTAGGCATTCATATCCGTATTTTTGTTTTCCCAGTCATAGTGTTTGTATTCTGTACCCACAAGGAGATTGGCGCCTGAAAAAGGCTTGAAGTTCACATCTCCTTCAAGGCCTAAAACCTTGTTGGTCACCCATGTTCTGGCGCCTTCACCTGAAAAGCTGTATCGACTGTAATTATATTCTTGCATATAGGTGTAATCTCCACGAAATTTGAGATCCACCCATTTCGCAGGTCGACTTTCGATATTCAAAACCCCATGGGCGTCATTATCCCTTCCCCTGTCAAGCAAACTGGCCGATTCCGTATTAAAAAACTCCGTGCCGTTGATGGAATAGCTCTGGGTTCCCGCCGGAGGCTGCACACCCGGGATTCCGTAATCCCTGTAAATATAGTCACCGTATAAGCTGACGTTCAGGATATCCCCCTTGTCCAACACCAGGTTAAGGGTGGCGTCATTGTGGCTTAAATCGCTGTTGGAGCGAAACCCCAGTGTCCTGTAGCGATTGGCGGTGAGATAGTACCCGAAGTCATCGGCGGCAAACATTCCCTGTTCCAAAGCAAGCCGATAGGAACCCTGCGATCCAGCTCCGGCGGTGGCCTTGAGATCGGTTTTCTCTCTATCAGGCCTTTTGGTGATAATATTGATGGTACCGGCCATAGCCCCGGAACCATAGAGCACTGAGCCTGATCCCTTAACCACCTCGATACGTTCGATATTATTCAGGGGGATTTTATTCACATCCGCCACCCCAAGGGATGGGGAGTTGATCTCTACGCCATTGACACGAATCTGTGTAGCGTTTCCGCCCATACCCCGGATATGGATTTCCTGAGCCGCTCCGCCATAATCGCCGCGGGTTCTCAAATCAATGCCCGGATCATTGGCAAGAAGCTCACCAAGGGTCTTCGCCGGTGATTCTTCAATATCCATTGAATCGATAACAATAACAGAACTGGATACGTCCTTACGCTTTTCTTCGGTCTTGGTAGCCGTTACCACGACCTCATCCAGGACATTCTCAGCCCTGGGACTCATCTCCTCCTCCCCAGCCGTTGAAAAAACCGGAAAAAGGAAAATCATCATTAAACCTAAAGGGAAATTCAAAAACCTGAATTTATGATCCAACATGGGATACCTCCATTTTTTAACCCACAGCATACGGTTACCGGGCCTACGCTTTCAAAAAGGCCTTAGCATTTTTCTGTCGGGGCCTGTGGGCAAAAAAAACCCCGAGCCGAAAAACCGACCTGGGGATTTCCCATTTTTATCCTCAAGATCCAACCCAGCCAATGCGTCCACGCAACTGGCGGAATTCCTCAATTCAGGCAGGTCTTCTGACTCCCTCCCCCTTTTGGCAACCTTCCCATTCATAAAAGCCTGATTTGAACAGTGGTCAAAAAAATGCCAAAAGAGTTGCCCTCCTAAAGAGAGCGGAGATCACAGCGGCGGGCCCGTCCCGTTTTAACGGAGTTCCCTGTTAAGCTCATTTAGAGCACCTGAATCACCGTCCTTCTAAAATACCGTCAGAAAAAAGTCAAGTTAAAACAAAATGATATTTATGATAAGATGGGCGCCGTATGATTTAAAAACGTCGAATTGACGGGGGAATTAGAAAAAAAGAGCTTGGTTTCAGAATTGGTTTGTGAGAAATTTGAGCCCAAGAAACTCATTCAAGAAAAAGGGGCGCCATGAGCCGTCGCTGGGCGATTTTCCTGATCACGTCATCCAATTTTTTCCTCTCGCAGTTCTACCGGGCGACCAATGCCGTAATTGCGGACCAGCTTCTTCTGGATCTCTCCCTGGATACAAAGGGACTGGGTGCCCTCAGCGCTGCATTTTTCTATGCTTTTGCCGTCACACAAATCCCCATCAGTCTATTCCTGGACCGAGTAGGCCCCCGCATCATGATGACGGGATTATCCCTGCTGGGCATTGCAGGGGCCCTTATCTTTGCAGGGTCAGATTCCTTTGGCATGGGTCTTCTGGGCCGAATCCTTCTTGGGATCGGAATGGCCTGTAATCTCATGGGAACCCTGAAACTGCTGACGGCCTGGTTCAAGCCCACTACTTTCGCCACCCTCACGGGGATTGTATTTTCCATCGGGACCGTGGGAAATATGGCCGCAACGGTTCCCCTGGCGTTTCTGGTAGATATGGTAGGCTGGCGACAGGCTTTCATGTCCATTGCCGGTGTCAACCTGTTGCTGGTTCTGGCGCTTTACGTTGTCGTGCGGGATACACCACCGGATCGGGATGCCCGAAGCGTGACAATATTACCCAAATCAAGAAGCAATGCACTCTCCGGGCTGACCATGCTTTTCAAAAAACGAGCTTACTGGATCATTTCCCTCGCCAGTTTTACCAGCTACGGCATCTATGCGGCATTTCAAACGCTCTGGGCGGGGCCTTATCTTACGGAGGTCATGGGTCTCAGCGTCATGAATGCCGGACACATAATCCTGTTAATGAATGTTGGGGCCATTGCCGGCGGACCCGTCTGGGGATGGCTGTCGGACAGGGTCCTGCATACACGCAAATGGGTTATATCAGGCGGTATGGCAACCTTCATCCTCATCCTGTTGATACTGGCCATGCTTTCTTCAAGGACAACCTTTTTCATCCTGATAATGCTGTTTTTCAGCTTTGGATTCTTCAGATCCAGCGGCGCCCTGCTTTACGTCCATATCAAAGAAACCATGCCCCTTGAAATGGCCGGAACCGCCATGACCGCCATCAATTTCTTCACCATGATCGGCCCCGCAATCTTTCTTCAGGGACTTGGCATTTACATGCAAACCCTGTATCCCCATTCCTCAAGGGGACCGGGGGCATTCACTGCATCCTTTACCCTGTGCGCGCTTTTACTTTTTCTGGTTTCCGTGCTTTACCTGTTTACAAAAGATACCATCAAAAGAAATCCCGATGCGGTTTCATGAGAATTATTACCTCTCGCCTCAACAAACACTTATGGCATCAGGATACCGGATAAGTCTTTTCATTCCACTGTTTGTAACCATAACGGTATTTTCAATCCCCACGACGCCTTCACCCGGAAACACCATTTTGGGTTCCATGGCAATAACCATCCCTTCTTCAAGACGTGTCTGTGCGCCTTTGCCGATGACGGGCCACTCGTCCAGCTCCAGGCCAATGCCGTGACCCACAAAGGGGACCCCTTTGGGACTTCCCATAAACCCTTTGCTGAGGCCTGCTTTTTCCACAATGGCTAAAGCCGCAAGGTAGAGGTCCTCCGCCTTGGTACCGGGAACCCCGAGTCGTAAAAGTGTCTCCTGAACTTCCAGCATCACCTCATGGGCATGAACAAGCGGCGCTTTCAGTTTCCCAAGAGAAAAAATACGCGTTGAATCGGCAACATAACCATCCAGGTTCGCACAATAATCAATCAGTATCGGGCTATGGGGCTTTATTTCCCCCATTCCCGCACCCTGGGAATAAAAAGGCCCCAGGCCCTTTCCGCCTGTCGGTCCCGGTGAAGCGCTGGGCATGGCTGCGTCTTCGCCGGACATTATGTGACCATAAATGGCATCCAGATTAAACCCGCGCGTGGGAACGATACCGGGATGCCCCCGTTTTCGGTAGTAAGCCTCCACCATGACGGAGAGTTCCAATTCGGTCCGAGCCGTTGCCAGAAATTCGGGGACTTTTTCATACATGCCGTCCGCCATTTCGGCCGCCGCCCTGATGCGATCAATTTCATATTCAGACTTAACCATTCGAATTTCTCGAATCAATCGAGAGATATCCACCAACTCGGTCTTTGGAAAAAGCTTCCGGTATAAAAAATAGCGCTTTGTCGGTAGGACGTCCATTTCCAGGCCCATCCGCCGAGGGTAGGCATTATTACCCTTCGATATTAAGTGAGGGAGTTCAGAATAACCGGTCAGGGGAAGGATTTCCTCAAGAGCCGACTCGGAAACAGCCCTTTCAAAATCCTTTCGCACCATCAGCAGGGGAACATCCCCGGACGGAACAAATAGATGCCCGTCCTGTTTGGTTCCCGACAGGTAATAGAGATCGGTTTTTTCCACGATCAGCGCCCCATCCACGCCTTGCGCGGAAAGCCGTTTTTGGAAGCGTTGAATACGGTCGCGGATTTCATTTTCCATAAGAGATACATTCATTGACTGATTATCCTTTGCAGGCATCGTTCGGATTTGTAAAACTACCAAACTTCTGATGATTTTCAAGTTCATTATCAGGGCGTTGACTTTTTTGCAACATTTGTATAGTCCTTATCTCACGCACGGTGATGGTATTGGCGAATGACAAAACAAGGGGGTCGTCTCGCTTCGGGGGATCTCTATCTCATAAGAAGGCCTGGCAAATGCTTACCCGCCTCAAAGGTCAAATCGAAAGAATCACCTATACCAACGAAGAGAACGGCTACAGCGTTGTCAAACTCAAAGTCTATGGCCGGTCAGACCTCGTGAACGCCGTGGGCAACATGATGGCGCCCTCCCCCGGTGAAATCCTTGATCTCAAGGGGGAATGGTCCAGCCATCCCAAGTTCGGCGAGCAATTCAAGATCACCCATTACAAGACAGAGGTGCCGGCAACAGTTTACGGTATTCAGAAATACCTGGGCTCGGGCCTCATCAAAGGCATCGGGCCGGTCATGGCAAAGCGGATCGTCAAAAAGTTCGGCGAATCCACCCTGGACCAGATCGAAACAGACCCGGAGAGCCTGTCGGCGGTGGCGGGCATCGGAAAAAGACGAATCGCCATGATCAAGGCAGCCTGGGAGAAACAGAAAGAGATTCGGGAAGTCATGCTGTTTCTTCAAACCCATGACGTCAGTTCGGGCTATGCCACCAAAATATTCAAACAATACGGTGATCAATCCATCCAAGTGGTTCAGGAGAACCCCTATCGGCTGGCCATGGATATCTTCGGCATCGGGTTTGTGACGGCTGACGGCATTGCTGAAAAGCTGGGGTTTGACAAGCAATGCCCACTCCGTGCGGAAGCCGGGATTCTCTACATCCTCCACCAGCTGGCGGACGAGGGGCATGTTTATTTTCCTTATGAACCGCTGGTTCAAAAATGCCGGGAAATGCTGGAGATCAATCGAGAGCTGATCACCCAGGCCATTGGTGCCAATGTGCTTGCGGGCAGAATCGTTCTTGAAGATTTAAACGATGATTCGAAGGAATTCCTGGAAAACAACAAGGGGGTTTTTCTTAAGAAATTCCATGTGTCCGAAACGGGTATCGCCGCACGGATGAAAAAGCTTTTCAACGCGCCCAAAGCCATCAGGGCCATTGATGCAAAAAAAGCTGTGGAGTGGGTTCAAAAACGACTCTCCATCGGCCTGGCTGAGAACCAGGTTGAAGCCATCAGGGAAGCGGCCCAAAACAAAGTCCTGGTGGTCACGGGAGGACCTGGAACCGGGAAAACAACCATCATTAACGCTATTTTAAAAATTTTTTCACCGTTGAAAATCCGCATACAACTGGCCGCACCAACGGGGCGTGCCGCCAAACGCATGTCGGAGGCCACGGGCCATGAGGCCAGGACCCTTCACAGGCTGCTGGAGTACAGCATGAAAAAGGGGGGGTTTCAAAAAGACCATAAGCATCCCCTGCCCTGCGACATCCTCATCGTGGATGAAGCCTCCATGATTGACACCATCCTCATGCATCATCTCCTTAAGGCCATTCCCCTTCAAGCCACCTTCATTCTGGTGGGCGACATTCACCAACTCCCTTCCGTCGGCGCGGGAAATGTTTTGAAAGACATCATGGCAAGCAGTGCAATTCCCGTGGTGGTACTGGATAAGATCTTTCGCCAGGCCAGGGAAAGCCGTATCATTGTCAACGCACACCGAATCAACGGGGGGAAGATGCCGCTGCGTCAAAACCCCGGGGGGAAAAGTGATTTCTTTTTCATTGAACAGGAAGATCCGGAACAGGTGTTAAATACCATTCTTGACCTGGCGGGTAAACGGGTACCGGATTATTTCGGGCTTGACCCCATGAACGACATTCAGGTGTTGACACCCATGCACAGGGGCGTGGTCGGTGCCGGCAACCTCAATCTGGCACTGCAGAGCCGGCTGAATCAGAACACTCAGGGGATCGAACGAGGAAATCGCGCATTTCGTATGGGCGATAAGGTCATGCAGATCAAAAACAATTACGACAAAGAAGTGTTTAACGGCGACATGGGACGGATCGTTCGCCTGGAACCGGAAACCCGGGAAGTAATCATCTCTTTTGAGGGCCGTGAATTGCCATACGATTTTACAGATCTCGATGAGGTCATCCTGGCCTACGCCGTTTCCGTCCACAAATCCCAGGGGTCGGAATATCCGGCCGTTATCATCCCCATTCTCATCCAGCATTACATGCTTCTGCAGCGGAACCTGATCTATACAGCCGTCACCCGGGGCAAAAAGCTGGTGATCCTGGTGGGAACCCGCAAGGCGCTTGCCATCGGCATAGGCAACGATAAAACGCTGAAACGTTACACCTTGCTGGAAAAGCGGCTTCAGTCTTTTCCTGAACCCAGAACCTTTTAACCGTTAGAAAGTGTTTGTTCACAAATGAGAAAATTTGTTCGAGTTCAAGGAAGGCGAAAATTATAACCGCAGGAATACATTGAAGTATTTCGAGGATTATAATTTTTGCCTGACGCAGAAATCGGGCAAATTGGCCATTTGTGGATGGACACTAGAAAGCAATATTGCCGGGCGTTCTGGGGAAGGGAATCACATCCCGGATATTGGAAAGACCGGTCACAAACTGGATCAACCGCTCAAAACCCAGGCCGAACCCCGCATGGGGAACTGAGCCGAACTTTCGGAGTTCCAGATACCACCAGTATTCATCCGGGTCAAAACCCATGTCGGTAATGCGGGAGTGGAGGATATCATGGTCATCTTCCCGCTGGCTGCCGCCGATGATCTCACCAATCTTGGGCACCAGTACATCCATGGCGCGTACGGTCTTTTCATCCTCGTTCATCTTCATATAAAAGGCTTTGATATCCTTAGGATAGTCTATGAGCACCACCGGACCCTTAAAGACCTTTTCACACAAATACCGCTCATGTTCGGACTGGATATCACTGCCCCACGCCACGGGGAACTCAAACTTCACTTTAGCCTTTTCAAGCAGCTTGATCCCTTCCGTATAGGTCAGGGTTGTAAAATTTTGGTTCACGAGACCTTCAAGGGTTTGGATCACCGACTTATCAATGAACCGGTTGAAAAACGCCATATCTTCGGAGCAATGTTCAAGGACATAAGTAAAAATATATTTCAGAAATTCAACGGCGAGCGCCACATCCCCCTCCAGATCACAGAAGGCCATCTCGGGCTCCACCATCCAGAACTCCGCCAGATGCCGTGAAGTATTGGAGTTTTCAGCCCTGAATGTGGGGCCGAACGTATAGACGTCACCCATGGCCAAGGCATAAACCTCTGCCTCCAACTGCCCGCTCACGGTTAAATGGGAGGGTCCGCCGAAAAAATCCCGGCTGTAATCAGCGTGCCCATTCTCCATGGGAACCGATGCCGGGTCCAACGTTGTCACCCGGAACATTTCACCCGCCCCTTCACAGTCGCTCCCGGTCAGGATGGGCGTATGGACGTACAAAAACCCCTTTTCCTGAAAAAACCCATGGATGGCCTTAGCCACGACATTTCGAACCCTGGCCACGGCCCCGAAGGTATTGGTCCGGGGCCTCAAGTGGGCAATGGTCCTCAGGAACTCAAAAGAATGCCGTTTTTTCTGTAACGGGTAAACTTCCGGATCGGCCCAACCCACCACTTGAATATTATCGGCTTTCAGTTCCACTTTCTGGCCTTTCCCAGGGGAAGCCGCCAGGGTACCGTCGGCAATGATGGAACAACCGGTCTGCAATTTCAGCACATGGCTCTGGTAGTTGGGCAGATCCTGGTCCGCAATAATCTGAAGGCCGGAAAAGCTGGAACCATCGTTTATTTCAATAAATGAAAAGCCGCCCTTTGAATCCCTGCGGGTCCTGACCCATCCAGCCACCGTCACATGTGCACCGATCACATCGTTTTTTAAGATCTCGGAAATTCTTGTTCTTTGCAAAACCGGTCACCCCTTTTTTCGAAACTATCCTTCCTTTTTTTCAAAATCGATCATGAAATCCACCAACGCTTTGACCGCATCCATTCCGCTGGCATTGTAGATGGAGGCCCTGCAGCCGCCCACCGAACGATGTCCTTTCAAGCCGCCCAGACCCTCCTTCAGACCTTCTGCCACAAATTTCTTTTCCAGATCCTCACTGGGAAGCCTGAAGGTCACATTCATCAGGGAACGGCTGTCTTTTTCAGCAGTCCCATTATAGAAATCGGACTGATCTATAAAATCATAGATCAGGGATCCTTTTTCCTGATTGACCTGCTGCATTTTTTCAAGGCCACCCACGGTTTCCTCGAGCCATTTCAAAACCAGGTCAACCGTATAGACGACCATACAGGAAGGCGTATTGTACATGGAATTTTTTCCGGCAAACGTCGTATATTTCAGCATGGAAGACAGATTATCCGGCGTCCTGTCCAACATGTCCTTTCTGATAATCACCATGGCCGTACCGGATGGTCCGATGTTTTTCTGAGCACCGGCATAAATCAAACCAAAGGGCTTCGCATCAAAGGGGCGGCTCATAATATCGGAACTCATATCACAAACCAGCGGAATATCTCCCGCATCCGGGAATTGAGCCCACTGGGTGCCTTTGATGGTATTGTTGCTGGTGAAATGAAGGTAAGCCGCATTTTTGCTGACCTGATATTCTCTGGGGATGTAAGAAAACTTTTTGTCTTCAGATGAAGCAATGACCTGGACATCTTTTCCCAGAAGTTCGGCCTCCTTAATGGCTTTGGTGGACCACGTTCCCGTATTGACATAATCCACGGGACTCCCTTCCAGCGCCAGGTTCATGGGGACCATGCAGAACTGCAAGCTGGCACCTCCCTGAATGAACAGAACATCAAAATCATTCCCGAGACCCAGCAGACGTTTGGTCCTTAGAACCGCGTCATTGATCACGTCATCAAACCATTTAGAGCGATGGCTCACTTCCATAATGGACATACCCGATCCTTTAAAATCGAGCAGTTCCGCCTGAATCTCTTCCAGAACGGGCAGTGGCAACGCAGCGGGACCCGCATTAAAATTATAAACTCTTTCTCCCATGTTTCATTCTCCTTTAGTCGTTCAATTTCGCGAGCATTTCACTGACTTCCCCGAGGGTTTCCACATCTTTTTCAAATGGGGGGCGGCCGTCGCGATCCGCATCGCTAATTTCCTCTCTGTAGGGCATAAACCCTATAAATGAAAAATCCTTCATTTCTTTCAACAAAAAGTCTTTGTCCTTGTCGGATCGCAGTTTATTCCCCACAAAACTTAACTTTTTTAACCCGATATCATCGGCCAGACGACGAATTTGATGCGCCGTTTCAATGCTTCGTCTTCCCGGCTCAACCACCACAATGAGCCGATCCACATACATGGCCGTCCCTCTGCCCAGATGTTCAAGGCCTGCCTCCATATCCAGGACAACCACCTCATCCCTGGCCAACACCACATGAGAAACAAGCCTTTTCAGTAAGACGCTTTCAGGGCATATACACCCGGAACCCCCTGTTTTCACGCCGCCCATGACCATCACCTTGACCCCATCCACTTCAACGGACAGCTTTTCAGGCAAATCGCTGACCTTTGGATTTAACTTAAAAAAAGACCCCATGGAGCCGATTTTGGCCTCGGTTCTTTCCTCGATGAGCGTCTTCATATCTGAAATGGGAACGATTTCCTCACTTTTATCAACCCCCAGAGCCTGCGCCAGGTTAGCGTCCGGGTCCGCATCTATGGCCAGGACCTTTTTTCCTTCATTGGCCAGTGCTCTTATCAAAAAGGACGCAAAGGTGGTTTTGCCAACGCCTCCTTTTCCGCTTACGGCAATTTTCATATTTCATGCCCTCTTTTCTGAATACCCGGCAAAAAAAAGCCCTTACTGAAATGAAAATATCCAATAAGAGCTATGGGGAATGCTACCCATTTTTTTAAACTAAACAGACTCCTTCAAAGCCTTTCCAGCCACAAATTTCGGGACCGTTTTTGCTGCAATATCGATGGCTTTACCAGTTTGGGGATTAATGCCTTTCCTCGCTTTTCTCTCTTCCGCCTTAAAGGTCCCGAAACCGATAATCGTAACCTTATCCTTACGTTTCAAAGCATCGGTGATACTTGCAAAAACGCAATCCACTGCAGCCTGCGCTTCCTTTTTAGTCCCCACAACTTTGGCCACCTCACTGATCAAATCACCCTTGTTCATTATCTTCCCTCCTCGCTACAGATGTTGACGAAAAATCCCGCCCTGAAAGCCGGGCTTAAACTGCCCCCCCCCCCGCAAAAACGCTTAATGCCGAAATAAAAAATACCCGATATCACTGCCTTAAAAGCCCTTACCGCCCTTCCTTCCATGACGCGTATGGAACATATCCCATGGTCTTTCTTTTGTCAAGAATTTATATGAGTTAAAGATGATCAACCTCCATGATTTCAAAATTCTCAGGAAAACGACCCCTGGAACCATTTTTTCTGACAATCGATAAAAAGTCCACCCTTGCACGATTTTTCATGGAATAAAGGTATCGAAAAGATGATTCAGTATCCTGAAGCAAGGTATTCGGCATACAGTCGGGCCAGCAGGTTCATGGCTGAACGTGCATTAACCGGGGTCATGGAACCCATGCCGCAAGACGGTGTAAAAATGGATCTTTCGGCAATTGTCTGTGGACTTATACCCGTTTTCTTTATCTTTTTAATGCCCTCGCCGACCCTTTTTAAAAGGTTCTTTTCCAACTCATCACCCGTAAAACAGGATGTGGGCACAATACCCCACGCAATGGTGCCGCCCCCATGCAGAAAACTTGCAATACCATCGGGGTAAAGCAGGAAATGTTCCATGAACTCAAATGCATCAAAATTGATAATGTCCGGTCCGGCAGCCATAACCATCGCCCAATCCGTATTGCCACAGCAATGTATTCCCACCAGGCAGTCGGAATGTCC
Source organism: uncultured Desulfobacteraceae bacterium (assembly GCA_964412835.1). Taxonomy (GTDB): domain Bacteria; phylum Desulfobacterota; class DSM-4660; order Desulfatiglandales; family Desulfatiglandaceae; genus NaphS2. The sequence continues at coordinate 14,686 of CAYPQJ010000043.1, forward strand.
TTTGATATAGGATATCATCATTTGAAGTTTATCAATCACATCCTGCCGCTGAATTGAGGAAAAAGCCGATCCAAAACCCGAAAGTGACGGTTCATCCAAAAAAATAACCGGGCGTCTTCCTGATTCTTCGAGAACCCTTACCTGCCAGAGCGCTTTAATGGCCAACCCTCTGACCAGGGCTTCCGACAGCTCAGGATCATGGATAACAGGCCTTCCATCCAACCCCAGGATTCCCGACGTGAAAGTGATCGGGCCGACAGTCTGCCCTTTTATATAATTTGTTTGACCCGATTTAGGTTCATCCAAAGACGCCATCAAGGCATACAGCCCGGGGGCATAAGCCTCACTGATGGCAAAAGCCTCAATATCATCAGAGAGGAATCGCTCATAAAAACGCACCAGTTCCGACTCCCTTTCGCCGGTCCGTGAGACTGACAGGCTTCGTTCCTCCTGATTCACTACCAGAAGCGGAAGCCCTTCACTGTATTGAACGCTCATATCTTCGAAATAGCTGCGTTTCACGAACTGGGGCCAGAAAGGCATATGAGGAAAAAGCCCATATATTTCCCGGCAGGTTGCTTCCACCTCCAAAAACGGCACGCTTCCGATACCGGTTGCCGTAAACCCGAAATTGGGTGGTTTTTCAACCATATTTTATCTCCCCCACTCTGGGAAGCCACTTTTCCAGCACGGTGAGCAGCTTTTCTTTTTGCCCATGCTCATTAAGGGGCTCTTTTGCACCACTGGGACGGCTGGCTTCCAACTCCTCTTTCAGTTGCAAAAGCCGCTGGGCAGAAGCACTGTCGCCGGGATGTTCTTCAATGACCCTTTCGTAGGTTTCCACCGCGGCCTCCAGCTGCCCCTGGCTGAAATAAAGCTCCGCAATGGTCGGTGTGGCAAAGTCTACCAGGGATCCCGCGTCATCATCCGGCAAAACAGGCCATTTTTGATCACGCCCTTCCGTCTCTCCTGATGCCGCATACCCGGATTCTTCAACCTTTTGAAGCAGTTCACGCACTTCAGGATCTTCCGGGTGGTGTGCCAGAAAGATTTCAGCCTCACCGGCCGCCTCTGCAAACCGCTTCTGCTTTGCATAAATCCCGGCAAGCCTGCCATAGACGGGCACCAGATCATTCATCATGGATGAAACTTTCAGAAATTCAGTTTCCGCCTGGCCGATTGATCCCACGTGGAGGTGACACTCCGCAAGCAGCATTCTCAAATGAACATCTTTGGGATAGACCCTCAAAAACGTCATGCACCATCTAATCACTTCACTGACGCGGCCTTCTTCCCTGATTCGGGCCAGAATAATGTGCAAGGTGCTTTGAGACGGCCCATTCTTTAGAATCTCATCATATAAAACCGTGTTGTCTTCCATTGTCTATTTTCCCGTTTTATTGCCGAGGCCCCCACCTTTCCCAAAACGGTAAATAACCTCGTTTTCTCGAATCAGGTTAAGCTCGTTTCTGGCAACGGATTCCACATATGTCATATCCGTACGAAAGCGGTGGACCTCTTCAATAAGCGCCTGGTTCTCGGCCACAAGCTTATGAATGCGATCAAGGCACGCCTGCCGCTCCACTTCAGTCCGGCAAAGATGAACCATCCCTCCTTCACCATACCAGATCCAACCCGCAATCGGAACAGCGAAACACAACAGGATTAAAGGAATTTTCAGCACTTTTTTTATTTTTGGTCCCAAGAAGAACTGTCTCCCGCTCAAAAAATATCACCCCTCACGCCATGGGCCGAAACTTTTAATTCTTGCTCACTTGCTCTTTAATAAAATCCTCCACCGGAATATAATCTGCTGCCGTCACCACCAGTTCCACACGGCTCCACACATGCACATCTACTTTTTTGCCGGTTTTTTTGGAAAGCCGGTTTTCCACACGACACACTTCATCGGGGCGAAGGACCCTTGCCCCCACGACCTCTGCACGAACCAGCCAGATGTCACCCTTTGGCACCGCATCAACATTGGGGGCAAACATGTTTTTGATGCGCATGATCTCCTCTTTCATCCGGCTCTCCAGAATTTCGCCTGTTGCTTTATCTTCTTTCGAGAGTCCTCCAAAATGCGCTTTGCCATACAACACGCGCCCCTTGCTGCTAACATCCGTCAGGTCATCGGAACGAATCAGCAGGCGCACTTTTTCGTCCTTAAGCCTTTTCTGAATGGCTTTTTCAAACCTGGATACCTCAAGGGGGGTAAGGGTTCGATTACTCTGGATGCTGGCCACAACCACCGCACCGTTGGGAAGTTGTACCAGATTCAGATGATCAAGGTCCAGATAAAGTCCCTTATAGCTCTCCAGCATTTCTCGAAGGACCTGTTCGGCAATCTGAATCCGTTTCACATTGGGATGAAGTTTGCTGGATATGAATTCACCATCCAGATTCCGCGCCACGACACCACTGGTGGACCCGGTTGATGAAATATCCTTGGTAATAAAGCAGCGCATAATGAGGTTTGCATGGGCATCGAGCTTTTTATCGAGAATGCTCTGCATCTCTTTTATTTTCCGGGGAGACAACACACGAGGGGTCGTGACATACGCGAGGATATCAACGCCTTTAGCCTTATTGTCGTAAATTACATTTTCCACACAGGCACCCCGCTCCGTGCTCAATTCTTTTTCAAGTATTCCCTTTATGGCTTTTGTGGTCTCGTTTTTCGCAATAATACCCACCAGGGCGTTTGTCAACAGGATGGTTACGAGGATCAGCCCGACGACCGGCGCCAGGAAACGTTTCAGAACAGACAGCCCGGAACCCATTTCTTGACGGCTGACAAACCCCGCCACGATAAAGAGTGTTGCTGAAACCGCCAAAATAGCCAGGAAATTGGCGAAAAATAAAAGAAAAGCCCCCCATGCCCCCTGAAAAGCCCCGAACGCAAGGCAAAGGCCACTGACAGCCAGGGGCGGCGTCAATGCCGTGGCCATGGCAATCCCCGGCAATACCGGACTGATTCGCGCATCGATCATGGCCAGACAACCGGCAACACCCGCAAGAGCCGCCACCAGCAGATCAAGCAGCGTCGGACTGGTCCGGGACAACATTTCCGGCGTCACTTCCTGAGCAAAAGGGAACATGCCCAGTATTGCCGCAACCCCGATGGCGATCAGCACACCGCCAAACTCGGCGACAAACGCTTTCCTTAGAAGAACAATATCCCCACGGACAAGGCCCAGGGAGATACCGAAGATCGGTGTCATGAGCGGAGAGACCAGCATTGCACCGATGACCACCGCCGGACTGTTGGTCAAAACACCGAAACCGGCGATTAACACAGATATGGACAGGAGCAGATAATATGTGGCTTTAGGCGTGGAACCAACCGCGATATCGTCACGGACTTCCGTCTTTCGGCACTCATCCACAGACAGAAGGTCTATGAATGTACGGGTAACAAATTCCCTGCAACGAGCGACAATTCCGGGAGCGGAACCACTCCCGCTGCCTTCTTTATCACTTTGGGCATCTGACGGCCGACAATTGTCCATGGCGGGTCAAAAAACCTCTAAAACACACCGTTAAAAAGCATCAAACATGGAAGCATCACGTCGTTGTGTTTCCGAATTGGGCTCATGATTGGCGTCAGGCGTATTCTCAGCCTTAACCTCCGTTTTTTCCCGAGCCGGTGGATCTTTCTTAGCGGTCACCTTTGAAGATGTTCGCTTTCGCCAGATGAGGTCACGATTTCTGACCCAGCCCATCTGACCTGTTCCGGTCACCTTCACATAGGCAAACCCCCGTTCCGTCTTGTAGCGCAGCACTTTCGCGTGAAGCGGTAATTCGGCTATAGGCAAACCGGAAACCCTGCTTTGGGAAAACATCTTGAGGCCTGCAACACCCGCATAATACACCCTGGGCGCATCGGATTCTTCCTGCGGCATCAGCTCCCTGCCGGCGGAATCAACCATTGCACAGGCATACAGGGAAAGGAAGGCCAAAACCGGAAGGATCGTTTTCAGAAATTTCATGGCGGTATCCATCCCGAAGGAATAATAAGTTTCAGTATAGGAGAAAAAGCATCCTCTTTTCAAGTGCAAATGTGCTCCCAAAAAATCGTCTTCGCCTGTTATTGAGGGCCACCGTAGAGATCTTTCATCTTTGCTCTGTCCGGAGAACCATCTTCCATCAATGGCAATTCGGCGACGAACTCAATATACTGCGGTTTTTTATACCGTGCAATCCGTTCCCCTACAAAGTCGATCAATGCCCGGGCTTCAATGGATTCCCCTTCTTTCAGCACGCAAACAGCCTTGATCCCTTCTTTCCATTTGGGATCCGGAACACCGATGACAACCGTTGCCACAATAGCCGGATGTTCCAGGATGGTCTTTTCGACCTCCGCCGGATAGACATTTTCACCACCCGGTTTGATCAGCTCCTTTTCCGCCTTGCGCCCCGCATACCAGAGAAATCCATCTTCATCGAACCGTCCCTGGTCACCCGTGTGATGCCATCCGCCCCTGAAGGCGTATTCGTTATCCTCCGGCAGGTTCCAATATCCCTTAAAGACCATGGGACCTTTCACAACAATTTCGCCCACCTGTCCCACGGAAACCGGGCTGTCATAGTCATCCAGAAGCCTTACCTCAGCCATGGGGAGTGCTTTACCCGCAGAGCCGGGCCGGTCATTATATGATCCATAGGTAGCCAGACAGGACGTTTCCGTCTGACCGTACATGGCATAAAACGTACCGCCCGTCATTTCCTGATATTTTTCAATGGTCTCGGGCACTTCAAGCCCTGTCACAGCCCGAAGAGAACTGATGTCCACCCCGGTTTTCTCATGCTGTTCCAGAATAGAGGCCAGAATGGGAGGGAATTCCAGCATTGCCGAAATTTTCTTTTCCTGGATTAATTCACCCGCTCTTTCCGCGTCAAATTTGCTCACATTCAAGTTAAAGGCCCCCGCGTGAAAGGCGGCGGTTGCCATAAAAAGACCGCCCACATGAAACAAGGGCAGTACATTGTAGTGAACATCTTCGGGGGTCAAATTCAAAAGACAATTAAACTGCATATTGGCGCACAATACATTTCCATGACTCAAAAGGGCACCCCTGGGCCTGCCGGCAACGGCCGCCGTATGGATAATCACAAACCCATCATCTGTCGATACGTTCACCGGTTCAAAGGCCGTTCCCTGATCCAGAAGCGTATCAAATGGCTTAAAACCGCCGGATCCAAGATTAAAATAGTCCCCCACCGTCGTCAATTTATCTCCGATGTTCTTAAGCACTTCCTCAAATTCCGGATCGGCAAAAACAACCTTAGGACTGCAATCATTAAGATTATAGGCCATCTCATCGGCACTCAATCGCCAGTTGATGGGCAGCACAATGGCCCCCAAAGCGGCTGCAGCCCCATAAAGGAGAAAATAGGAATAGCTGTTTTTCCCCAAAATCCCAATCCGATCGCCTTTTTCAATTCCTATTTTCTGCAAGCCGCAGGCCACCTGATCCACCGCTTCCTTAATCTCGGAAAACGAAAAAACCCTGGCCACCCCATCGTCCGTCCAGGCCCGGCCCGCGCCATAAATGGCGGCATTGCGATTTACCAGATCATAGAAAGTAAAATCGTAAAGTCCCATAGTCCTCCTTATAAAAAAGGCCCCCACCCTGCCTTTTACGGTTCGCAAGAGGGCGGATGGAGGCCATTTGTGCTATTCAATTTTCACTAAAGGGTATCACACCCCATCTTTCGTTATTGTGCTACCATCTCATATGGATATACCATCGTCACATCACCAGCTGAGAAGGTAAAGGAACAATCAGTCAGATGAACCGGGGTCGTACCTTCCGGAACGCCCTTCCACCAACCCTCCAGGGCCTTCCATGGACTCACGCCTTTTGCCTTCAATTTAAAACCGCCTGTAACCAAAAGGCTTAAAAGGGCAGAACGCACAGTAATCAACGTCGTTGCCCTTATCTGGTCAATCTTCCCAGCAGGAATCCAGTATTCATCATCGTTGTTGTAGGTTACTAGCTCAAACTCTTTATCAACAACAACGGTAAAGGTCATCCCGTTTAAAAGAATAGGGTAGGGATTCTTGTTCTCGACATTAAAGAGAAAGGTCAATGGTAACAAAGCGCCCCTATTGTCTCCCTTGCCTTTCGTAGGTTTAACAGATTTGGCATAGTACCAATATCCATCATATTGGGGAACCATGAAAGACTCCATTGTAACTTTTGGCGCCACAAAATTACTATTATTGGGTTTAACCTGCTCGCTAGTCGTCACGCAGGATGAAAACACCAAACCAAATCCAAACAACAACGCTACAAAAAGTATCAAACTTTTTTTCATCAGTGGACCTCCTTTTTCAATTTTCAATCAACTCAACCACCTTTTTCTTCGCTTGTAATGTTTTACATCTCGAAAGTTCTTTTTCTCTCCGCCCCCCATGCCCAGATAGAAATCCTTGATATCCTCATTCTGGCTGAGCTTTTCAGAGGGATCATCCATAACGATTCTGCCGGTTTCCATCACATAGGCATAGGGCGCAGTAGTCAGGGCCAACTTAACATTCTGTTCAACCAGAAGGATGGAAATTCTCTCCTCCCGGTTTAGTTTGGTAATGATATTAAAAATTTCATGAATCAGCATGGGCGCAAGTCCCATGGAGGGTTCATCCAGCAATATCAGTTTGGGCTCGGTCATCATGGCCCGCCCCACAACCGCCATTTGCTGTTCACCGCCGCTGACAAAGCCGGCGGTTTCAGATCTTTTCTCAAGGAGCCTTGGAAAATAATGATACACCATTTGAAGGCCATCTTTTACGGATCCGGTCTTCCTGAGGTGCGCCCCCACTTTGAGATTTTCTTCAACGGTTAAGTGTTCAAATACCTTACGCCCTTCAATCACCTGAACGATGCCGGCCTTGGCGATCTTGGCAGCCTTGGCATGATGAATGGGTTTTCCCTCATACTCAATGCTGCCATCGGTCACTTCCCCATCTTCGGTTTTCAACAAACCCGAAATGGCTTTCAGGGTCGTGCTTTTCCCCGCGCCGTTGGCACCCAGAAGCGCCACGATACCACCGAGGGGAACCTCGATTGAAACGCCTTTTAGCACCAGAATAACTTCGTGGTACTTGACCTCAATGTTCTTGATTTTAAGGATTGCCTCTGGTGTCTCCAAGACATTACCTCCAAACGTGATGGTTTAAAAGGGCATTTTAACAAAAGAACATGTTTCGATTAATAGCCGAAGAAACCGCCTTGCTTTTCGGTTTTTTCCCAAAGATCAGGCCATCTCTTCTTCAGGTTCACATCCTCCACCACCTGAAATTTTCCACCTTTCCATTCCTGAACAATACATCCGGTGGCTGCACGATGATCTTTTGACGTAAAGCTGATGGGGGCTGCACCCAGACCGATATCGAAATTACGCATGGTCTCAAAGCCCTTCAGCATGATCGCAGGACCCGAACCTTTCTTGGTGATGTCGACACCGGCCGCATCCGCCCGTTTCAGGGCTTCCCACAGAACCAATGCGTCGCCCCACGCCTGCACCGTACGAATCAGCCTTTTACCCAAAGGCACACCGGGGCTGTATTTTTCAGCCGAGGAAACCACCAGGTCCATATTCTTCACGTTCTGGCCGAAAAATGCACATGGGGTGGCCCCCATGACCCCTTCAGCCGCCTCGCCGGCCAGGCGCGGCAGGTTCTCATCAAAACCCCAGTTGTTAACGATCCAAGCAGCTCCCAACCCAAGAGCATAAGCGTCCCGAACGGTTGCCGCAACACTCATGGTGGTATTGCCATGCCACACCAGATCGGGCTTGAATTTTTTAAGCGCCATCACCTGGCTTTTGGTGTCCAGGGCAAAAAGAGAAACATCCTGATCAGCGCCTACCTCAAAGCCCAGCAATTTGGCCTGGTTTTTGACGGCCTTAATGGGCGCTGAGCAGTAGGGTGACGCAAACATGTAACAGCAGGCAAAACGGGGTTTGCGCTTCCCGAAATCCGGATTCTTGGACCATTTTTTATCAAACCAGGCGGTAATGCAACTCCTGGCGTTGGTTGAATAATCCGACGAGAAAAAGAGGTTGTAGGGCGTTTTTGCAGGATTGGTCAGGTGCGCCGAATAGGATGCCGACACATAGGGGATCTTGTCCTTGTTGACGGTGGGTGAAAGGGCTTCCGTATCGCCGGTTCCCCAGCCCATAATACCAACGGACCCAAGACGTTTCAGCATCTTGTATTTGGTGATGGCCTCGGGAATCCGGTAGCCATAGTCAAACCACGTATATTTGATCTTCTTGCCGTTGACGCCCCCCTGGCTGTTGATGTATTTGAAGGCATCCATCATGCCGATGGCATAATCCTTCCCCACATCAGAAGTGGCGCCGGTGCAATCCATAAGCCCACCGACCCTGACTTTCTTTGCCGCGGCAACCGTACCAAAAGCCATTAAAAGCACTACTGCCAGCAACAAAATTCCCAGTTTTGTGAACGTAACCTTTTTCATAGATTCTCCCCCTTATACGCTAATTATGGAACTTTCATGGCAACCTGTACCACCGACGATACGAAACATCATGTAAACGACAACGCTCACCCCCTTTCGCAACAACCGCGTAACATTACACGCCGGCAGAATTCCGCCACATGCAAAATTATGTACCCGTATCATAAACGCCGTACTCAACGAAACCCGGCAACGCTAATAAGAAAACGGCCAGAGGTTGAAATAGTTCTTTGCCTGCCACCATCGGTAGGCAAGACCGTTGGGTTCATAAATTAAAAAGCCACAGATGGCCAATCCGAAAGCCATGTCCTTGACGTAAGCAAAATCCATCAGGAGACTCGGATAATAATCCGCCAGCGGAATGACGGCCATTTGAAGGACTTCCATCACCACTACCATGAAAATGGAGCCGAAAATAGCCCCCTGAATGGAACCCACCCCTCCGATGAGAATCACACCCACCAGCCACAGGGACAGAAACCACTGGAAATGCTCAGGGCTGAGCGCTGCGGTATTGCACACCCAGAAGGCACCTGCAACACCGGCCATGAATCCGGCCACGAAAAATGCCAGCAATTTATACCATACAATGTTGATCCCCAGCGCTTCCGCTGCGATATCGTTGTCCCGAATGGCCACCCAGGCCCGGCCCGGTTTGGAACGGAGCAGGTTGGCCAGAACAATAACCATCAGCGACAACAGAACCACCATCACCAGGTAGACGCTCAACTCGGTGTCTATAACCCAGGGGCCGATCTTGATGGTGCCCGGCGGCAGTGAAAAAGCCTGCCCCCGTCCACCGATCTGGCTGACATACTGGGTCAGAATAAAATCCACGGTGATAAACTGGGCCGCCATAGTGGTCAGAATCAGATAAAACCCTTTGACCTTGACGGAGGGGAGTCCAAACAGCACACTCCAGAGACCGGCGACAATACCCGCCGCAACAATACTCACGGGATAAGCCAGGCCCGAATCCAACATGAACTGGGGCCAGGGGAACTGCAGTATCAGCATGGTGCTGGTATAGGCGCCCACCGCAATAAAGGCGGCGTGTCCCAATGTCAAAAGTCCCGCATAGCCGATCAGCAATTGAACGCCCAGTGCACCCATGGCCGTGTACCCCACCATGGTGGCCACACTCATCCAGTACTCATCAAAAAGGAGGGGAATCCCCACAAAAACAACCAGCAACAGCAAGATCATCTTCCCTTTGATGAACTTGCTCTGCCACCATCCCTGGTCTTCATGGTAATTTTGATGGTAATCACCGCAAGGCAACCATACGCTGCTCATAGAACCCCCCTACAAAATTCTTGATTTTTTAATGTCACGATCCATACAAAAAAATCCACATCCCTTTACACTCTTTCGATTCGCTCCCAACCCCATAAGCCATAGGGCTTGAACAGAAGAAAAACAGCCATGAAAACAAAGGGGACGATCTCTTTTACGCCCCCTGGAAAATACTGATCGAGATAAGCGCCTGAAAAATTCTGCAACAAGCCGATGAGAATTCCGCCTACAATGGCACCGGGCACTGAATTAAGCCCGCCCAAAACAACTGCCGGCAGTACCAGCAGCCCGAGATAGCCCACTGAGATATTAATGCCGTTGATGTTTCCCAGAAGCGCGCCGCCAACCCCTGCACTCATAAACGCAATGGCCCAGGCCGCGGAGTAGACGAAACGCGCACTGACCCCAAGGGAAAGGGCGGCGGTTTCATCATCGGCCGTGGCCTGCATGGCAAGGCCCCAACGGGTGTATTTGAAAAAGCACATGAAAACGATGAGCAACACAATGGCCA
>CAYPQJ010000044.1:0-24471 GCA_964412835.1 uncultured Desulfobacteraceae bacterium
ACTGGTCAGCCACACCGGAGGATGCCCTTCGGATTATGGAAAGGCTCAACAACCGCTATGCCCTGGATGGAAGGGATCCCAATTCCTATACCGGCATCTTCTGGATTTTGGGCCGACACGATCGGGCCTGGGGACCTGAACGGCCGGTCTTTGGAAAGGTCCGTTATATGACTTCAGCGAGCACAAAGCGAAAGCTTCGCATGAAGGAATATCTCCGGAAATATGCGAAGTTCATGCCGTAGACGCCGGCAATAAAGGTCAGCGGCATGAAGATGGTTGCCATAATGGTCAGCACCTTCATCACCTCATTTAGATTATACAAGAAGGAGACCCAATGTCAAAGACAGATGAAAAAAGCACGCGACGAACTTTCTTGAAAACAATCGGTGCAGCGGGTGCCGGCTCAATCGTTGCCGCAACTGCCCCTTTTGTGAGCGCCGCCGATAAAGGGCTTGGAAAGAAAAATGATTCTGGAACCATACCCAGGCGCCCCTTTGGAAAAACGGGGGTGGATGTTTCCATACTCTCCCTGGGCGGGGTTTTGAAATTGTCAGACCAAATCGTATTCCGTATGGCCTATAAAATGGGGGTGACCTACTGGGACACGGCAAATAGTTATGGCTGGGGAAAAAATGAAAAGGCCATCGGCAAATATTTCGCAAAATTCCCCAGCGACCGGAAAAATATTTTTCTGGTCACCAAAGCTGCTACTTCGGATCCGAAAGAATTGACGGAGAAACTGAATGCCTCACTTCAGAAAATGAATACATCCTATGTGGACCTGTATTTCATCCATTATGTAAAAAATGTGAAAGATGAATTGACGCCCGCTGTGAAAGCCTGGGCTGAAAAGGCAAAGGCCCAAGGCAAGATAAAGCTTTTTGGCTTCAGTGCCCATAAAAACATGGAAAACTCCATGCTTGAAGCCGCCAAACTCGGCTGGATTGATGGGGTCATGATGAGCTATAACTACCGGCTCATGGTAAAAGATGAAATGAAAAGGGCCGTCGATGCTTGTGTGAAGGCCGGAATCGGGTTGACCGCCATGAAAACGCAGGCTGCTTTTACAGCAAACTTTTATGCGTCCATAGGGTCTGAAACCGATAACGCACTGAAAATGACGGAGAGTTTTATGAAAGAAGGGTATACGGCCGAACAGGCGAAACTGAAAGTAGTCTGGGAAAACCCTGCCATTTCAAGCATTTGTTCCGCAATGCCCAATATGACCTTATTGCAGGCCAATGCGGCCGCCGCCATGGATCAGAAAAAACTCTCTGCACGCCACAAGGGTTTGCTGAATCAGTATGCTAAACGAACATGTTCCGGATACTGCGCCGGATGTGCGGAAATCTGTGAATCAGCAGTGGATGACCGTGTTCCCATCAGCGATATTCTGCGTTGTTCCATGTATCAATTCGGTTACGGGGATCGGGAAAAGGCGTTGGAACTCTTCGGGACCCTTTCCTCTGACATACGAACAAAACTTCTGAATACGGACTTTTCAGCAGCAGAAAAAAGATGCCCTCAAAAAATACAAATTGGGAAAATTTTGAAAACCGCCATCAAAGAATTCGCCTAAGTGCCCGGTCAGGCAAAAAGACGTTTCGCCTCTTTCATCATCCGTCCGATGGGCAGGTTTCGAGGGCATGACCGTTCTGCCGCCTTAAAGTCCAACCGGCCCAGCAGCGTGCCTGTTTCAGCCGGCAGCCTTTGAAAGGTGGAACGTGCCAGCATTTGATCCTGATAAGAATGGTGGTACATGAGGCATCGCATGACGTCGTTTATGGGCACTTTCATGTTCAGTGCCTGAAAGCAAACCCGGCCACATCCGCCGCAATAGTCGCCGCGGGTTTCCCTGGCATACTGGTTCAGCAGGGCACGATCGGACGCTGAAAGGCGGTTTTGATCCACCGCCGCCACCCCATTGGCCGCCATAATGGTGAGGTTCGGCATCTGAGAGCAGATGCTGGCGATACGCTTGTCTTTCCAAACCGCCATCAATTTGGCCTGTTCGGCTGTAAATCCTTTCCGCATAAAACGGGTCGCCATATCCATCTCAGAATCGGAATCTCTTTTTACCGGGCCACCCCCCTGGGTCTTCATGGCCGTTAGACCGATACCGGCCTGATAGCAGGCTTCAACCGCCGTGTACATGCGGGGTTTGTTCATCAGCCGGAAGTTGTAGGTAAACATGATCCCATCTATCCACGGTCGTTTGGCAGCCCCCTCCAGACACTCTTCCATGTTGGAATGGGTGCTGAAACCGAACAATCGCAACTTGCCGGCCTTTTTCATCTCCTGGGACCAGGTCTTCAATTCAGGGGTCATCTCATCGATGCTCCTGATGCCATGGATAAAAAAGAGATCCAGGTAATCGGTATGCAGCCGTTTCAGGCAAGCGTCCAGTCGGGGGGTAAAATCGGAACCTCTTCGGGTTGACAGCTTGCTCACCAGAAAAACTTTCTTGCGGGTATCCGGTTTTCGGGCGAACCATCGACCGAACCCCTCTTCACTGCGGCCGCCGCCATACATTTCGGCGGTATCCCAATAGTTAAGCCCCCATTCAAGGGCTTTGGCAAGCATTAATCGATTGTTTAAAATATCATACATCCCACCCATGGATAGTGTGGAGACCTTTATGCCCGAACGGCCGAAGGTTCTGCGTGGCATTGGCCCACTGGGAAGGGCGGTCTGGGCTGAGGCCTGGTTTGGATGACTGAAAGCAGTGCGGCCCACGGCAGCCCCCAGTCCCATGACGGCGGCTTTCTTTAGGAAATCGCGGCGATTGCCGTTATTATTGTTCTGTTCATCGAATGGCATAGTTTCTTACCTTCTTTAATTATCGTTTAAGGAGCAATGCATGTTCACGGGTTCTTGACTCATTATCGGCTGTTACCCGGATAGCACGCTTTCCGGGAACCGGGCATTCGTGTTCACAAACGCCGCAGCCGATGCAATGCTGAAGATCCACATAGGGGCGCTGAAGCCGTATTCGAATATCAACCCGGGTTCCCGGCAGCGGCGGTGATTCAAAGGGATGCGCATCAGCGATGCGAAACCCCCTTTCCCAGGTGTCGATGATCCGGCGCGGGTGTTGATCCTGCAACAGAATAACGGCATAATAATCCCCCGTGGCAAACCGATTCATATTCGGGATCGTTTCTTGAAACTCAATATATACGGGATCACCCTTTGCCACAATCAATTTAGCACCCGTATCAATGGTGTTGAACACAACATGTGTTTGGATGGCCTTGGGGCTCACGGGGCAATTTTCCTGGCAAACGATACACGGTCTATCCATGGCCCAGGGCAAGCAGCGGCCCCGATCCACGAAAGCAGTACCGATCTTAATGGGGCCCTGTTCAGCGTAGCGGTTTTTCCCAAGTCGTTCATTTAAACTAAGGGGCCTGATAGCCGCCGTTGGGCAGAGATTTCCACAGGCAATGCAATTGATCTGGCACCCGCTGGTTCCTATGCGGAAATTGAGAACCGGGGTCCACAATCCTTCAAGCCCCCCCTCTATACCCGCCGGATGAATGACGTTGGTCGGGCATATGCGCATACACTGACCGCACTTGATGCAGCGGGATAGGAATTCTTCTTCCGATAGGGCGCCGGGAGGTCGAATCAAAGCAGGATCCCAGTTATCCCCCAGATAACCACCGATCCGCAACATGGGAATGACCGCAGCCCCGGACACAGCGGACGTCAAAAACTGCCGGCGTGAAAAGTCCGGTGAGACGATTTCACCCGAAGCGGAGGTTGCTGTCTGGTACGTCATTAAATGATGACGGCACTCATTAAGGCAGTTCATGCACAAGACACATTCAGTAATTCGAATCTGCGATGTGGGCGAACACGCTCCCTCACAATTCTTTTCGCAAAGGCGGCAGTCGGTGCAATCATTTTTTGTCTTGCCGATTCGCCAGAGGGCAAAACGACTGCAAAGGCCGAAAAGCGCTCCCGTGGGGCATATAAAACGGCAAAAAAAACGCGGCACCGCCAGATTTAAGAGCACCGCCGACAGGAATACGGCAGCCATCAGCCAGATACCGTCATAGACACGGGGGGTGGTTGAAAGAGATAAAGAAGTTTGGTCCATAAGCGGCAGAATCAGAAGGTTTATGGAGCGGTACACCAAAGGTATCGGGTCCAGAAGTCCGATTTGGAGCGATGCCACAGAAGTTTCATGGCCGTTAAATAGAAAACTCAGCAAGAGCCAGACGCCGACCAAAACCAAAGCCATAAGACCTGTCTTTTTTGGGTTCATACTCGTTTGGCGGACCGCAATGTAGACTACAAAGGTCAACAGGCCCAAAACCAGAATTCCGAAAAGCAGGGGATAGGTTGATGGCAAAAGGATGATGTCAATGGCCACTTCAAGGGCTGAAACCGTCAACAGGAAAATCAAAATCCAGTATTTGATGGACTGGAAGGAATGATATTGATTATCTATGATTTTTTTTGCTGTTGATTTTTTCCGGTTGGCCAGAAAACCCACAAACTGATGAATGGTGCCGAAGGGGCATATCCAGCCGCAAAAAAATCTCCCCAGAATTATGGTCAACACGATGGTTAAAAGCCCCCACAAAAGGCCGGCATATACCGTTCGGGTGCTCAACAGGGTCGCTAATCCCACCAGGGGATCCAGCTGAATGATCCAGTTCACCGGCCATCCACGGAGCTGCCACCATTGCTCTCCCAAGGTGGTGACCACGCAAAACCACATAAAGAGAACAAAAAAGAAAATCTGGCAGATTCGTCGGGTGGTCTGGATATTCATGGGGTTCTAAGGTTGCTCCGAAGAAGATTTTGTTGATGTGGATCCCGTTACGGGATTCAGCTTTTGATAATCCGCGGTCCCGAGGCCCGCGGCTTCCGCCTTTCCGATGAAGGGCAGCTGGTCTAGAGATCTTCCCAGCAGTGATGCGCCGAAGGCATCGGCAGCCACCTGATCCGTGCTGACGATCATGGTATGGGTATTTTTGAGATCCGAAAGAGAACCACCGGTAGGGCCGTTGGTCATCATGGTGGTGGTCGCATCCAGAACCACGAAGGTCGGCTTCACCATTTTGGCCAGTTCCATGATAATGCCATGAATATCCTGGTGGAAAATATTACGTCGGCCTCCCAGAAGTCCGTACCAGTTTTTCATGGTCATGGATGCGCCGCTTCGATGATGATCTTTGAGCGGTGCCATGCCGATGACTTTATTGATATCCGCAAAAGGCTTGTAAAGAACCGGCCAATTTTGAATCAATTTTGCGTCCTTGGCCGTCATGGTGACGAAGAGGTCATCACGCGGCAATATCACTTTAGCACCCGCTTTGCGGGCAGCCTCAGCAATGCCGGTCAGGGTAAAGCAGCTGGCAGGGTCGTTAATGGGGTTATCCGTTACCACAACGGATGCGGCCCCGGCCTTCAGGCAAAGCCGTGCCATTTCGGTGATGATTTCAGGGTGGGTCGTTGCCGACAGCATGGCAGGCGTTGCAAAGGCGGCGTTGACTTTCAGCAGCACCCTGTCCCCTTTCTTGATAAAGGTTTCAATGCCGCCCAAAAGTTTCAGCGCCATTCGCAAGGTGGCCGCCCTGTCCTCACCTTGAACAATGCTCATTTTTTGTCCCAAGCCCTCAATGGAAAAATCAAACTGAACAATTTCTGATCGTTTATTTATGGAAGCTGCAGGACCTTTGGCGTCATAAAACCAGAAACCCGCGGCACAGGCAGCGGAAATGGAAATCCCTGCTTTTGCGAAACGGTTCAGGAATTGTCGCCGGTTCAGTTCGTCACTGTTTGGATTGGGAATCATTGCTCACTCTTTCAGTTGATCATATAAACGTATGGCCAGATTTTTAGCTTGATCAGCGTTAACAGCGTCCCGTACGCCTGCCAGATAAGAGCCATGGGAAAAAACGATTTCGTAAGTGTCTAAAACCTCGATTAAACGAGCACCTTTTATGGGCAGCTGCGTTTCAATTTGTTTTCCGCCAAATGCCAATAGAAATTTCCCATAAGCCGAAGCCATTTTTGTTGCTTCAGCAGGCGAGCCGCGACGGGAGAGGTATGCCATGAGGCTGTGGTCATCAAATTCATATTCGGCGGTGTATATCTTATCCAAACCATCAAAACCAAAGGCATTGGACGCGATTAAAGCAATACTGTTTTTAACCATTGCCTTTTCAGGGAACAATGCCGATTCGTTTAAAGCGGCTTTCTCCGAAGGGGTGTTGCGGATAAACGTCACGGCCATCAGTTTTCCAGGTTGACGTTCCTCTTCGGACACTTTGGATGCGATGATTTCAACATAATAACGGCCATGGGTCAGGAAAACCGCGTTGGATGTCCGGTATGCATTTTCAGCCAGATCGAGCGATTCTGAACCTTCTCGACGCTGGGTGCTGAATACTGAAAAAGCGTTCTGACTGTTCCCCATGTCATAAACAAAGGCTTCCATCCACAGATCAGCCGTACCGTCATCCTTAAACCGCTGACTGACCAGACGGGTAAAACCGGCGGACAAATACAATTCCGCTTTGCCATTGATTTTATCAGAGAGATTGCCGGCATCAAATATCTCCGCTTTGGTGAGTGGCTGTATGCCTTCAGGCAAAGGTAAAAAGTATGGGTTCGAAGACAACTGGGAAGATGTTTTTTTTTGAGTTGGCTTCGGTAAGAACGCTCCTTTTTGCAGTACCGCAGTGTTAAATTGAGATTGGGCGATCCATATACCCGCTCCGATAATCATCAGAACGGATAGAATGACCATACTCAAGACCGTTTGCAAACGGCTGATATTTTTACTTTTATGGATCACTGAAACCTCAGGTTTTGTGAGGGGTTGGGACAAAATGTACCTTCAAATGAACCAGAGCATGAGTTACCGAGAGACGATCACTGATTCGATAAGTGAAGCTGGCCCATCAAGAATTTCATGATGAACATCTCCTGAAATCGCACAGGTTCGCGTCGCCAAAAAATTTAACGGATACTATAGTGGCCATTTCAGTGAATATCAATAGCTGTGGATGCAGTTAACCGTCATTTTCAAGAAAGCTGAAGGTCCGATAAAAGGCGGTTTGAGGAGTGGATTTACCGGAGCCTTCAAGATGCCTTGATCCGGATGTTATTGTCATTGTTGATCAGTGCAGGGGCAATACCCTTCGCCCAGGTTTTGATGGCCTTCCAATCCCTGTAGTCCCCCTCGGCCACATCTTTGCCCTGCATTTTCATTTTCATGATGATTCGCATCATGAACGGCAGTTTATCATATGCCAGCGCACCTGCAAAGAGGCCTGTGTCCACGGGTATTACATGAGGTGTCTTTTGGCGAAGGGGCGTCATGAAGGCAAGCGCTTTTTTCTGATTTTCTTCCGTGGATCTAGCCAGCGTCAAGCATGTGAGAAAATAGGCGACGGGGATGCGGCTCAGAACCTTCCGATGCTCTTCTACGAAATCAGATGCTTCGGGCAGCCAGTGATCACTGCGAATGGCACTCCCGATCACAACGCCATGATAAGATGTCAGATCCGAAACATTTTCCACCCGGAGCACATCCACCGATGCTCCGCCATCGCAAAGAGTTCCCGCGATGGCTCCGGCGACACCTCCCGTAGAGCCGCAGAGACTGGCATACGCCACAAGGATTTTTGAATGTTGCCGGCTTTCGTTGCACCGGCTCTCCAGAAATTTGACCCTGGCGGTCGGCTCCGTTTCAGCCGACACCACATTTCTCCCCATTGCCAGAGTGCCCAGGGCACCCCCTGCCATCAAGGCACTTTTGCCAATAAATTCCCTTCTTGAGAGGTATTCTATCATGATTTCTCCTTTCTTCATTATGGTGAATTTATGTTTGCCTGAATGTTCCCCAGATACAAAACCATCAGGTTTTAAGGTTTCCCCAAAAGAACCGCGCATCTCTCAAGGGAAACCTTAGATGGTTTATGAAGACATAAGTGATCTGAATGCTTCGAATTTCTGAAACTTATCCTTTAAACCATTGATTATTATAGCTTTTTGGTTTTCATCCAGGATCTCATAAAATGTCATGAAATCATCAATGAACATACCCAAACGGATCGGAAAGTTTTCAACGTGGGATTTCACAAGGGTTGAAAGAGCATTCAAGTCCGGCTTTTCTCGGTCCATTTCAGCTTTCACTTTCTCAAAGAATACCTTTCGTTGATTGCCCACCACAACCAGTTCATTTTCAACTTTTGCTCGAATCTCTTCATACCGAACCGTTTGAGCTTCGGAGAGGTTCAGTGCTTCCACCTCGGTGTCAATTTTTTCAAGAACATGTTTTGGAAATTCTTTCCCGTGAAACCCTCCGCCGCAAAACATGGGTGGCTTGTGGCACCCCAAAAATCCCATTCCGGCAACCACGATGGCGCCGAGCAATGCCAGGCCCAGAATCAAAGTTCTTTTTTTTCGCATGATGAATCCTCCTTTTCCTGATGTTTTGACGCTTTGTGCGCCGTTTTGATTTCAGAATAAACTCGGAACGTAAAGAAAGTTTGTGATGGATGTTAAAAAATGTTAAAAGATGTAAAAAATTGAAAAATAGCGGGGACTTATATGGACAAAAGGGTTTTGATCGTAGATGATGACCGAAAACTTCGGGAACTTTTGACCGAGTACCTGGAGGAATTCGGGTTTCAGGTCTCAACGCTTTCGGATGGACGGCGGATTTTGTCGGCCATCAAAACCAAAACCCCGGACATCATCATACTGGACATCATGTTGCCCCATAAAGACGGATTTGAAATTCTGAAAGAGGTCCGAACCGTGTTTTCTGTCCCGGTGATCATGCTCACGGCCAGAGGAGAGGATGCGGACCGCATTGTAGGACTCGAGCTCGGTGCCGATGATTATCTCCCCAAGCCCTTCAATCCACGCGAATTGCTGGCCCGGATCAGGGCCGTGCTTCGAAGGTCTGCTGCAACTATTGAGGGAGAAACAGGGGAGGATGAGAATCACTTGATTGAGGCCGGAGGATTGATTCTGGACAGGGCAAAACGGGTGGTCAGGGTGGAAAATGAAGAGGTGGACTTGTCTTCAACGGAATATGAAATACTGAAGGTCCTGATCGAGCATCCCAACCGGACCCTCAGCCGTGATCAGTTGATGAGCATGGCCAGGGGCCGGGATTTCATGGCTTTTGACAGAAGCATTGACGTGCACATCAGTAAGCTGCGGTCAAAAGTGGAAGCCAATCCACGCTCCCCCAAACGCATCAAGACGGTCTGGGGTGCAGGCTATATATTTGTGGATACAAAATGAAAATCGGACGACTCTATACCAAAATATTCTTTTGTTTTCTGGCGATTCTGGTGATGACCCAACTACTGACGTTTGCGCTGTTTATTCATTTTCCGGGAAGGTACTTTCATGAGCGCTTTGAGCAGTACGCAAAAGGCCACGCCACCCTGGTAAAGACATTTCTGGAGGAAAAGATCCGCTCCGCTTCCCTTGAGCCCGCCTCAAAAGAACGGGTCCTTCGGGATACCATAGTGCTAATGGGAGAGATCTATGGGGCCAGGTTCTGGGTCACCGATTCACATGGAAAGCCGCTTTTAAAATCCTTTGAGGGTGTTTTACCGCAAGGATCGGAAAAACGGATTCGGTTGGAAATGGACGGGGGAACAGGTACCTTTGAAATAGAGCGGGATTTTCGAAGGGGGTCCGGTCTGTATATGCGCATTCCCATTCGGCTGGCAGACGAACAAACCGTTAATCTTCACTCCCTGTTCGAATCCGTTGACACTACACGTTACAAAGCAGGGTTTGCCATCGGACTACTGGCGATCGGAACATTTGTCGCCCTTCTGGTGATCCCGGTGGCAAGGCTTATCAGCAGGCCTTTGAGAAGATTGCAGGAGTCGGCCATTCGGTTTTCCAAAGGGGATCTGTCTCACCGAACCGCGTTGACCGGAAAAGACGAGATTGCGCAGTTGGGGGGCGCCTTTAATTTGATGGCGGAAAATCTGGAGAGGATGATACACGGCGGGAAAGAACTGACCGCCAATGTTTCCCATGAATTACGAAGTCCTCTGGCCAGGATTCGGGTCGCGGAAGAAATCATGCGTGAACAGCTGAAAAAGGGAAAACCGGAAGAAACGGAAAAACATCTGAACAACATTCGAGAGGACATCGAGGAACTAAATGGCCTCATTGGCCGTATTCTGGAGTTTTCCAAGCTGGACATTCACGAAGGATTTTTTGAAAATGCGCCTCTGGATCTGTCAGCGCTACTTCACAAGTTGCTTTTGCGTTTTGAAACCACAATGAAGAAAAAGAGACTGGAATCCTCAGTGGCGATTCCCCCAAAGGTTTATATGACAGGAGATGCCCAAAGTCTTGAATCCGCATTTACCAATCTTTTGGACAACGCCATCAAATTTGTTCCCGAAGGGGGCCGGGTGGAGGTTCGTGTTGCCCGGGAGTCCGAAGATTTACAATTGTGTATTTTCAACACCTATGGAAAGCTGACCGATAAGGAGTTGGAGAGCCTTTTCGAACCCTTCTACCGGGTGGCGGATGCGAGTGAGGCGGGAACAGGCCTTGGCCTTGCCATTGCTAAAAAGATCATCGAACGACACGGAGGCCGTATTCGAGTTTCCAATTCCAGAAATGGGATTGAATTTTCCATTCGGTTTCCCGAATAAAACTCATTTTTCAAAAGGCGGTGAAGATAAAAACCCCATTGTCGTGACCGTGGTCAAGCGGTCTTCAAATGGAAGATTTCAACAAAGGCCTTAACAAAAGTGAGCTTGTCCTTAATCGTAAAGGATAAAGACCGAGAATATCTTGAGGCCTCAATTTCAGATGGGTTTGCCCGTTGCGTTTAAAATAGACGGTATATTCGTGGGTGTAAATCCTTCTCAGAATAGTTAGCCATTAACCGGTTTTACGAAAAATTTGCGGGATCGGGGGCCATCGAATTCACAGTAGAAAATCTTCTGCCAGGTGCCCAGGACGAGACGCCCCCCTTCCACCAGCACTGTAACAGAGCTGCCCATGAGGGATGCCTTGATGTGGCTGTCGGAATTTCCTTCCATGTGCCGGTAGCCGTCATTGGGTGGCACCAACTGTTTCAGTTTATTGATGATGTCCGAACAGACCGCCGGGTCGGCACCTTCATTGATGGTCACGCCTGAGGTGGTGTGAGGGACATAAACCACACAAAGGCCGTCGGTAACACCTGTTTTTTCGACTTCCTGCTGCACCCGGTGCGTGATGTCCACCATATCCACGCGGGCAGTCGTTTTTACGGAAACCGTAATGGGCATGGGAATCTCCTTTCAATGTTTAGGCGTGTTGCATTGGTGAATTTGTTTAGAAGAGGTGAGAGAATGTTCCGGTGAAAGAGAAATGATTTATGCGGCCTTTTTCTTTTCAATGGTTGCATGATCCTCAAACCCCGCTTCTGCCAAATATACATTGATGGTTTCTTCCGCGGATGTGGTCCATGTACCGCCCTTGTAGTCCGGCGCAATGGGAAGTTCCCGGTAGTCCGTTCCCCGGTCTGCCAGAATGGCCAGTTCAATCTTTTTGGGGCGACCGTAATCCATCAGGGCATCCATGGCTGCTCGGACAGTTCTCCCCGTGTAAAGCACGTCATCCACCAGAATCAGCAGTCTATCGTCAATGGAAAAGGGCAATTCGGTTTTTCCCACGATGGGAATGGAACTGATCTTTGTCCAGTCGTCCCGGTAAAGGGTAATATCCAGGATACCTAAGGATGGGGTCGGAGCACCTGATTCGACCAGGGCTTTCTGAAGCCGTGCTGCCAGGAAGGCGCCGCCCGTGCGAATGCCGATGAGGATAATTTCTTTGCCGGAGCCGTGTTTCGCGATGATTTGATCCGCAATTTCCTGAATATGTCGGACAATTTCTTCTTTGCTCAGGATCATTCCTGTTTTCATGACGGAACCCCACGATAACGAAAAAAACTATAATTATTATCATAGGTTTATCGCCATGTCAATAAAATTGTTGACTTTTCAAGGCATGCGAGGAAAGGTGTGACAAATTTCCCCCTGTCCTGTACAAAGGAAGGCATTGTTATTTTCCAAACAGCGACGGAAACACAATCAACCCGGAAAAAAATCTTTGCATACATATCAAGGAGAAGTTTTCTATGGAAACAAGTCAGGCCATTATGGCCTTTTCCCAGAGTGAAAAGGTCAAAACCAGCCTTATCTGCGCATCTCAGTCCCTCGAACTGCTGACCGGGCTGCCTTTTCCCGAAAAAGAGGGGGCACAGAAAATAATCAGGATGAATATCGAGATGATGCGGCAGGAAATCCAGTTGGCAAGAAACCTTTCGGGAGATGAATTATGGGATGAGATTGAAAAAAGCATTGGCAGAGCCGTTGTCATGATCGATTCAGGTGTGGCCCCTGAATCGGTGGTGCATCTTACCCAGGCTTTGAGCCAGGTCACGAGTATCGGTCATCGTTCCATGACGGTTTTGAGAGAGAAGGGGCTGCTTTAGATCCTTGCCATTTCATCCTGGGAATTTATTCCTCACATTTGGAAGACCTTGTATTTTGGGCTATTTTTTGAACCGCAGAATATCCAACAAGGAATAATGAATGTCGAAGGAAAACTTCATGATTCGACATTCCTTGTTCAATATTCGATATTCGTTTTTTAAAACTTCAAATTTTTTGGCTTGATTTATTTTCGGTACTTTTCGCGAACCCGGGATACCAACTGTTTAAGACGGGGAATTTCATTCTTCTGTGAGCTGTCCCAGCAGGGCAAAAGCGAATTATTATGAAACAAGGGCTCCGATGAAAGGTCATACCTTGAGTTGACCACCGCCTTTTCCCAGAGCCGGGTATGGGGGATGGGTGAATATTCCGATAGGTAGGGGATGCTGCCGCAGCGATCCGCATGATGGATGGTTTCGGCCACAGCATCCGGGGATTGCCCCGGCAAGCCCATCATGATATAAGCGCCGATCTGACTGGGATGAAACCCCGCATTTCGCAGGTGATCCATGGCATGGGCAAAATCACCTTTTGATATTTTTTTATCCAGGTCCCAGCGTTTGCTGCCATCGGACACCTCCAGGCCCAGTCGAATGGTTTGAAACCCGGTTTGGTGAAGAAGCCTGGCCATGGATTTCGTGATTTCCCTGACATGAATGGCATTCGGGGTGTGAAATCTGATATGGAGCTTGAGGCGGGCGATACGCTCCAGGAGCACCTCCGTGTGGGTATTCGATGACACCAGCAATGCGTCGTCATAAAAAGCAAAATCCCGAATACTCCATTTCCTGTGCCAAAAAAGGATTTCCGCCAGAGTTTCATCCGGGTCTTTTTGGACAAACTCAGGAAAAAGAAAGTGGCTGGCGCAGTAATGGCACCGGTAGGGACAACCGGTGGATGTCATGAGGCAGATGTAGTGAATTTTTTTTAACAGGTCAAAGGCCGGATAATGGGGCATGGTGGAATCCGGCGTTTCGTTGGGAACAGAAATTCCGTAATCCTTAAAGGTCTCGTATATGGCGGGAATGCCTTGCTCTGAAACCACCCGATCCGCTTTCGAGTATCGGATGGCGTGGTCCCGGCATAGCCTGGCATAAATGCCACCTAAAATGACCGGGACCTCCGGGTGTATTTTTCGGGCGCGCCGGATCGCCTCAAAAACACCGGGATACCAGTAGGTCATAAGGGACGTCACCAGGATGGCCGAAGGATTCTTGACCCGCCTCACGGCTTCCTCAAAGATCTCCGGTAAAAGCCCGTAACGACTGTAAGGCCGATCGGTTCCTTTAAGGGCAGTGGGTTTCAGGACAATTTGACGCCAGAATTTTCCGGTACCGTATTGCCGCCTCTTGGGCGGCTTTAGTGTTGACCGTTTGATCATGTCGGGGTGGTCCACATCCATGCAGTCGATGAGATGGATGTCAAACCCTTTTCGTCTGAGATCCGTTGCCAGAGACAGAAGACCCAGCGGCTTGGACCAGAGATCGTAGGCTGCAAAATCATAAATCCAGGGGTTGATGAGAATCAGTGACGGTTTCATGGAGAATCGTGAACCCATTTAGATGTTGGCTGTGGCAGGGAGAATATCACCCATGAGAGCTGTGGTGCAGAGGGTAAAAGAGTCCAGGGTGGAAGTCAAGGAACGCGTGGTGGGGCAGATCGGTCCGGGATTACTGATCCTGCTGGGCGTGGGCCGGGATGATACGTTAAAAGATTGCGAATACCTGGCCGGCAAGATTTCACATTTGAGAATTTTTTCCGACGAAAAGGGTTTCATGAACCTTTCGCTTCTGGATACGGGTGGCGCCGCCCTGGTAGTGTCGCAGTTTACCCTTTGGGGGGATTGCCGGAAAGGCCGCAGACCTTCATTTGTGAAAGCCGCACCCCCGGAACCTGCCGGAGACCTGTATGAACACTTCGTGGAATTGCTGAAAATGAAGGGACTTACGGTAGCCACGGGAATGTTTCAGGAAATGATGGACGTTCATCTGATCAACGACGGTCCCGTGACCTTGATGCTGGACAGCCACAAGACTTTTTAACGCATTAATCCATTTCCAGTTCCTTTTCAAGGACGGCAATCTGGTTTTCGATTTTCCTGCGCTCTTTTGCGTTGACCGTTGTTTCCTTCAAGCGCAGTTTCAACCCCAGCAGCGCCATGCTTTTTCGATGGTCCTGACAATTGACTTTCATTTCATTTGGTTGGCACACAGGCCTGTTCTTGGGCAGGCACAGGGGCCTGCCCCCTACGTTTTATCTTCTAATCCAACGCCAGAAACGTATTGGGGTCCAGCCTGACATTGATATTCGGATCTCCGGGTTTGTCATGATCTTTGAGCAGCCGTAGAAAAACGCCGGATGGTTCGGGGACCAGCTGAATAACAATGCTCAACAGATCGTCAATGGCGGCACATGGGTGGGGGATACCCCGTTCATTGGTTTCGGTAATGTGGCGGTGGGAAAGTGCCGACAACCATATATCCGCCCCGAAAGCCCGACCCGTTTTCCTGAGGCCTTCAAGCATGTCTCTTCCTGCTTTTTCAAAATCAAGACCGTCAATAATGATGGTGTTAGGCCTGAAATCCAATCGTTCAGCCAGGTTTTTCAAGTTGGCTTCGAGCCGATCCAGCTCAAAACTCTGGTTCAGGTAAGCCAGGATCATGCGATTCCGATCGATGCGCATGCGATACTCGTCATCATCGGAGTGGTTCAAGGCTTTTAACAGGTCATTGTAGATGACATTGTAGTAAGCGCTTACCTTTTCGGGACCCTCTTCAAGGGAAACGTGGATCAGTTTTTCCCCCCGAAAGATTCTGTCCAATGCAATATGAATCAGGCAGGCGGTTTTGCCGACGCCTGCGCGCGCAATCAAAACCCCGAGATTTCCAGGGCCCAGGCCCCGGCGTGATGTTTGTTCAAGAATTTTTAGCGGGCTGACGGATATGAAATCTTTCACGATTTCCCACCTCCTTTTGAGTTTTCCTTTGCGTTTGATATGAGCTCTTCTGAAAGGGATTCGGGAAGTTTGGCGTATTTGGAAAATTCCATGGTAAATTCGGCCTTTCCCTGGGTCAGGGACCTGAGGGCTGTGGCGTAGCCGAACATTTCAGCCAGGGGGACTTCCGCTTCGATGGTGGAGTCAGCGCCGTCTTCCGTGTTGCTGATAATCATCCCCCGCCGCTGGTTGATGGATCCCATGACATTTCCCTGGAACTCCGAAGGGCCTTCCACGGATACCTTCATGATGGGCTCCAGCACCACGGGCTTTGCTTTCATGTAAGCCTGCCTGAAAGCGCCCTTGGCAGCCTGGGTAAAAGCCATTTCAGAGGAATCCACGCTGTGGCTTTTACCGTCGTTGACGGTAATTTTCATTCCCAGCACCGGAAAACCGATGAGCTTTCCTTTGGTCAGGCAGGATTGCAAACCCTTGTCCACGGCGGGAATATATTCGGTGGGGATCGCGCCGCCCTTGATGGCGTTGATAAATTCGTATTCACCTTCTTCGGAAGGTTCCATAAAGCCTCCCACCCTTCCGAACTGTCCTGAGCCACCCGTCTGTTTTTTGTGGATATAGTCAAATGGCGCCTGGCATGTAATGGCTTCCCGATAGGCCACCTGGGGAACGCCGGTTTCTACGCTGGCCTTGAATTCCCGCTTCATCCTTTCCACGTAGACCTCCAGATGAAGTTCCCCCATGCCGGAGATAATGGTTTCACCCGATTCAGAATCCACGTGGGAGCGAAAGGTGGGGTCTTCCCTTGTGAAACGTCCCAGGGCCTTGCTCATATTGTTCTGGCTCTTGTTGTCTTCAGGGGTAATGGTGATCGATATGACCGGCTCCGGCACAAACATGGAGCTCATGCTGACGTTTAATTTTCCGTCGGTAAAGGTATCTCCCGACGAGCAGTCAACCCCGAACAGGGCCACGATATCGCCGGCGCTGGCGAAAGTGAGATCCTCCATCTGGTCCGCATGCATCCGGACCAGACGTCCCACTTTGATCTTCCTGCCGGTTCGGGTAATCACCAGGCCATCCCCTTTTTTGATGGCACCCTGATAGACCCTGAGATACGTCAACTGACCGTAAGGGGTCACTTCCAGCTTAAAGGCAATGGCGACCATGGGTTTTTCCGGGTCGGCTTCAAGGGTGATTTCTTCTTCATCCCGGTCGAGATCAAGGGCTATATTGGGGGTTTCCGCAGGGTCGGGAAGATACCGGTTGATGGCGTCCAGTACCAATTGAACACCGATATTCTTATAAGCACTTCCCAGAAACACCGGGGTCAGCAGCCGCGAGATGGTTCCCTTCCGCACGGCGTCAAAAATCAGTTCTTCGGTGACCGCTTCTTCAAAAATTGCCTCCATCAGGTCGTCGGAAAACATTGAAGCAGCATCCAGCAGCTCTTCTCTTCGGGCCAGCGCCTCGTCCATGAGATGATCCGGAATCTCATCTTCCCTGATTATTTCCCCGCTCGGGCCTTCAAAGTAGAGGGCTTTCATGGAAACAAGATCCACCACCCCTTCAAATTTTGATTCCAGACCGATGGGGATCTGCATGAGAACGGCATTCTGGCTCAGTTTCTCGCGAAGTTGGCCCACCACCTTATAAGGGTCTGCCCCGGACCGGTCGCACTTGTTGATAAATGCGATTCGAGGCACCTCGTATCGCTTTATCTGCCGGTCCACGGTGATGGATTGGGACTGAACCCCGCCCACGGAGCAGAGGATGAGGATGGCACCGTCCATGACCCTTAAGGCCCGCTCCACCTCAATGGTGAAATCCACATGCCCGGGGGTATCGATGATATTGATTTTGTGTCTTTTCCATTCACAATGGGTGGCGGCGGACGTGATGGTGATGCCCCGCTCCCGTTCCAGCTCCATGGAGTCCATGGTGGCGCCCACACCGTCTTTTCCTTTGACTTCGTGTATGGCAAAGATTCGATTGGTGTAAAACAGGATTCTTTCGGTCAGGGTGGTTTTACCTGAATCAATGTGGGCACTAATGCCGATGTTTCTTAAATTTCTGATCTCATTTTTCATGAGATACCTCGTTGTTGTTCCGACAACAAAAAAGAGGACCTGCTCCCGCAGACCCCCTTTTCCGTGTCATATTCCGGTTTGAAAGTTTAGAAGGGATAGGCTTCCAGATCAATGATCCGGTCCGCAATCTCCCTTTTCAAACTCACGGCGTCAATGGGTTGATAACGGGCCAGCTTCTTGATGCCTGCCAGCTGTGTTCGAAGCATGTCACCCTCTTCCACATAGGCAATCACCTGTTTGGCCCAGCTTTCAATTTTAGGGATTGTGTCGTCAACGTAAACCTTGACGGCGTCGATCTGGTATTTTGCCTTTTCCTCCCCTGCCTTGTCAATGATCTTGAGAGTCCTTAAAAGACCGCTTTCCATGGCGAAGATCTCTATAATGATATCGGCCACCTTACCGAGCACTTCCTGCTCTTTTGCCAGGTTCTGCTGGAATTTCATTGCGGCGCCGCCGGCCACCATCAGCGCAATCTTTTTGGTCATTCTAATCATGTGTTCCTGAAGTGCAAGGGGGGTATCGTCTAATTGTACGGAGAGGGGGGAGTAACTCATGAGAAAGCCCGCAATGCCCTGAGCTTCCTGCAAAAGGTTTAAGCGCCCTTTCATGGCCCGTTGCATCAACGTTCCGGGGATCAGCATCCGGTTGATTTCATTGGTGCCTTCCCAGATGCGGTTGATTCTGGAATCCCGGTAATAGCGTTCGGCGGGATACTCCGCGCAAAAGCCGTATCCACCCAGGATCTGAACATATTCATCGACGCAGAAATCAAGGGTCTCGGAACCGTAAACCTTGGCGATGGAGCATTCCGGCGCATATTCTTCGATGGCTTTTGCGTTTTCCGTCCCGCTTTTCTTGGCCTCGGCCGTCAGCGTGCCCAGTTTATCGTCAAACATGCCGGCCAGCCGGTACATGACGCTTTCGCTCATGAAACCTTTGACCGCCATGTCGCTCAGTTTGCTTTTGATCAGGCCGAATGAGCTGATGGGAACCTTGAACTGAATACGGCCGTTGGCGTACTTGACTGATTCGGTGACGCACCCCTTGCAGCCGCCCACGGAAGCAGCTCCCAGTTTCCAGCGCCCGATGTTTAAAATGTTAAAGGCGATTTTGTGGCCTTTTCCGATCTCAAAAAGGACGTTTTCCACCGGAATTTCCGCGTCTTCCAGGATCACGGGGCGTGTGGAGGAGCCATGGACCCCCATCTTTTTTTCTTCCTTTCCCGTGGAGACGCCTTTGAAATCTTTTTCGACGATAAAACCGGTGAACTGTTCTCCATCCACTTTGGCATAGACAATAAAGCTGCTGGCCCATCCGGCATTGGTGATGAACATCTTTTCGCCGTTGATAATATACTTTTTTCCGTCCTCGGAGAGAACCGCCTTGGTTTTGGCGTTCAGGGCGTCAGACCCTGCTCCCGGCTCCGTGAGACAATAGGCGCCGCACCATTCGCCGGATGCCAGTTTGGGCAGGTATTTCTGTTTTTGTTCCTCATTTCCGAAATAGACGATGGGTAAGCTGCCGATACCCGAGTGGGCGCCATAGACCACGGCAAAAGAACCGGCGGTTCCCAGGGCCTCGGTGACCACCGTGGTACTCACCTTATCCAGTCCCATGCCGCCGTATTCCTCCGGGACATCCGTTCCCAAAAGACCCAGTTCGCCGGCTTTTGCCAAAAGAGAAAGGGTCAGCTCTTTATTCTTTTCTTCCAGTTGGTCATCTATGGGCCTGATCTCTTTTTCCACGAAATCTTTCGCCATATCCATGATCATGCGATGTTCGTCACTGAAATCTTCAGGGGTAAATACTTCTTCGGGGGTTGCATCCGTAATCAGGAATTCTCCGCCGACAAAAATCTTTTCTTCGGCCATTTTTTTTACTCCTTTCACCATTAGGGTGATCGTATCGTTAAACATTCAATTTAATAATCTTCCACCTCAAAGATTCCTGCAGCCCCCATTCCGAAGCCGATACACATGGACACCAGGCCCCATCGGGCTTTTCGCTCCTGCATTTCATAGATCAGCTGGGTGGTCAGTTTGGCTCCCGTGCATCCCAGAGGGTGCCCCAGGGCAATGGCGCCACCGTTGACGTTGGTGATATTTTCGTTAATGCTCAGCTCGTTGATGCAGTAGATGGCCTGGGCTGCAAAAGCTTCGTTCAATTCGATCAGGTCAATCTGGTTCAAATCCATGCCGGCCAGCTTGAGGACCCTTGGAATGGCCACTGCGGGGCCGACCCCCATGACTTCGGGCTCACATCCTTCCACTGCGTGGTACCGGAAGGTGGCCATGGGTTTAAGCCCCATTTCTTTGGCCTTTTCCTTGCTCATGAGCAAAACGGCTGCCGCCGCATCGCTGGTCTGAGAGGAATTTCCGGCGGTTACTGATCCACCCGGTTTGAAGGCCGCCGGAATCTTGCCGATGCTCTCCTTTGTGGTTCCGGGGCGCATCCCTTCGTCCTGATCAAAAATAAACTCTTCAAATTCAAACCGCCCGTTGGGCAGTTGTTTCTGTTTTTTGACCTTCAAAGGCACGATCTGACTTTTGAAACGCCCTTCTTTAATGGCCTTTTCCGCCTTCTGCTGGCTTTTTGCGCCGAAAGCGTCCTGTTCATCCCGCGCGATATTGAATCGTTCCGCTACATTTTCAGCGGTCAGCCCCATGCCGGTAAAAGCCCCCGGCCGCATGTCCACCAGGGCCGGATTCGGGTACATCATGCTGCCCCCCATGGGGATCTGGCTCATGCTCTCAACACCGCCGGCAACCACCACTTCCGAAAAGCCGCACATGATTTTTTCTGCGGCAATGGCAATGGCCTGAAGACCGGAAGAACAGAACCGGTTGACGGTCATGCCGGGAATACGGTCCGGCCATCCCATGCTCATGACCAGCACCCTCCCCAGGTTCAACCCCTGTACGGACTCAGGGAATGTACACCCGATCACCACATCGTCAATGACCATCGGGTCCAAATCACCCGCCCGTTTCATCAAATCTTCCAGTACGGCGCACCCCATCGCTTCAGGACGCGTATTCTTCAATATTCCTCGAGGGGCCTTTCCCGCTGCCGTCCTGCAGGCGGCAACCACTACAGCTTCTTTCATCATATTGTCCTCCCCTGTCATTGATCAGTTATCAGCCGTTAAATATCGTTTATTAAGGTTCTATCCGCAGCATTTAGTTCCTGAGCGGTTTCCCGGTGGTCAGCATGTGCTGTATTCTGGCCTGGGTGTTGGGATCGCCCAGCAGGCTCAGAAAAGCCTCCCGTTCCAAATCGAGGAGGTATTGCTCCGTGACTACTGTACCTTCCTGGACAGCGCCGCCGCAAAGGATGTATCCGATCTTATTGGATACGGTCACGTCGTGGTCCGTAATGAACTTCTGCTCGTGCATGGTCCAGAGCCCCAGTTTGATCATGGCATAGGTATTTTCGCCGGGCACCCGCAGATCATTCCGCGGCCTTGAAGGCGTATAGCCTTCCATGTTCATGCCCAGGACCGTATCCTTGGCATCCTGGATCTGGTAATCGCGATTGACGCTCATTTTGTCGGTACTCTTGAGGTAACCAATTTGAACGGCTTCCGGGCCGGAAGTGGCCACTTTGGCCATGGCGATGGTTTCAAAGGCCCTGGCAATAAAGGGCATCATTTCAATTTGTTTGGGGTACAGGCCGCCTCTTTGCACTTCAAACAGGTGGCCCGTGTTCCGAATAAACAACTCCTTGGTACCCCCGCCTGCAGGAACCAACCCCACACCCGCTTCCACAAGGCCCATGTAAGTCTCCGCGGCAAAACGAACCCGGTCGGAAGCCAGACAAATTTCACATCCACCCCCCAGCGCCATGCCCGCCGGGGCTGCCACCACCGGTTTATCGAGGTATTTCAATTTCATAAAGGAGTCCTGAAACACCTTAATCATCCATTCCAGATCATCCCATTCCTCTTCCTGGGCTGTAAACAGGATCAGCGGTAGATTGGCGCCGGCTGAAAAGTTCGTTCCGTGGTTGGCAATGACCAGGCCGTCAAAGTCGTTGCTCACAATATCGACTGATTTCATGACCATGCTGACAATGTCGTCGCCCATGGCGTTCATTTTGGTGTGGAATTCCAGACAGGCTACCCCGTCACCAATATCGATGAGAGATGCACCCGAATTTTCCTCAACAATCTTATTCTGCTCTTTCAGCGAGGGCAGAAGGATAATGCCGGGTTTTACCGGGACTTCCCGGTAATCTTTGGAAGCAATATCATAGAAGTAGAAGTTGCCGGCTTCCTTTTTGTAGAAAGTGTCTTTGCCGCTCCCCAGCATCTCCGCCACCCATGCGGGGATTTCGTAACCGGCTTCTTTCATTTTGGCTACGGATTTGCTGAGTCCGATAGCATCCCATGCCTCAAAGGGACCCAGCTTGCGGGCAAACCCCCATTTCAGGGCATTATCCACATTGACAATGTCATCGGCAATTTCAGGAATGCGGTTGGCGGCATAGATGAGAGTTTCACTGAGCGTCTTGAAAGTGAATTCACCCGCCTGATCTTTGGCGTAATAGAGGGCTTTGATTTTATTGCCAACCCCTGAAGCGTTCTTGGCCGCCTCCAGAGACGCTATTTTGACTTTTTCCTGGGGGGTGTAATCCAGGCTTTTGTAATCCAGGGACAGGATCACCCGTTTGCCGTCGGCATCCTTGCTTTTTTTGTAGAATCCCTGCCGGGTCTTTTCACCTAAGTAGCCCTTTTCAAGCATCTTCTTGATGAATTCAGGGGCCTGAAATATTTCCCGTTTTTCGTCATCGGGGGATCCGTCATACACATTGTCGGCCACATGCAGCAGCGTATCCAGGCCCACCAGGTCCGCGGTCCTGAAGGAAGCGCTTTTGGGGTTTCCCACAATGGGCCCCGTCAATTTGTCCACCGCTTCCACTGAGAGTCCCAGTTCCATCATGGCTTTGATGGCCGCGAACATGCTGAAAGTCCCCACCCGGTTGGCCACAAAATTGGGAGTATCCTTGGCGTAAACAATGCCCTTGCCCACTCTTTTCTCGCAGAGTTCAGCCAGCGTTTCCACCACCTCGGGAAGGGTATCCGGACCGGGTACAATTTCCAGAAGTTTCATATACCGCGGGGGGTTAAAAAAATGGGTGATGGCGAAATATTTCTGGAAATCTTCAGAACGGCCCTCACACATGTCTTTCGCCGGTATCCCGGAGGTGTTGGAGGAAATAATGGTGCCGGGCGTTAGCACGGTTTCAATCTTTTCAAAAACCTTCTGTTTGATGTCCAGCCGTTCGACCACCACTTCAATGATCCAGTCCACATCCTTTAATAGGGCAAGATCGTCTTCCAGGTTACCGATGGTGATCAGTTTGGCATTTTTCGGAATGTAAAAGGAGGCAGGTTTAGATTTTAACGCAATGTTCAGGCCGTTGTTACCGAATTTGTTTCTGAAGGTCTTGCTTTCCGGTGTGAGCCCCTTTTTTTTGTCATCGTCCGTAAGTTCCGGGGGAACAATGTCGAGCAAAACGGTTTCGATGCCCACATTGGCTAACTGGGCGGCGATGGTGGCCCCCATTACCCCTGCACCAATGACGCCGGCTCTATTCATTCTTTTGTCCATAGACACCTCCTTAACGTGTTCGTATATGAAAGTCGCGCTTTAAACGGATTCCCCGTAAAAAGCCGCCTCGAGAAAACATGAATGAACTGTCATTCATTTTTGGAAGCTAATATGGTTAAAGAGTGAAGTCAAGCTTTTTTTACAGGTTTAAAAACAAAAAGGGGGAACAGGTCGTCCAGAATGGAGATGAATCTGAGGTAGAACGATTTGTTTATCACGCAAAGCCGCAAAGGCTCGAAGGCAAGGGAAAATAAGCCGTTATGGCTCTTTTTGCGGTCTTGGCGGCTTTGCGTGGATTCTTAGCATCGGTTACCAGTTGATGTGGCACTCGGGACTCGCCACTTCAAGAAGTTCGGTAAAAATGACATTGAGATTGACCACGCCGACAATTTTTCCATCGCTTTGAACAAACTGCTGTCGAACCTTGTCCTTGAAAAGCGTATAAATGCCGTGGGTGACCTTATCTTCTGATTTCAAGCTGGATTCTTCAATAGGGGTCATGATGTCACGGACGTTTTTGTGGGCTTCCTGCTTGATCAGATCCGAAAAGCTCGAACTGAGCCACTTGAAATGTTCCTGAGCATCCCCCACCTCCACCGAAACATCCCGCGCCCGCCCGGAACGCATGGCATTATAGGCTTTGGATACCTCCGGCTTCTTTGCCGGTTCGGGGACCAGGCCCCGGATCAGGTCGTACATGGATAGCTTTCCCACAATATTGTCTTTGTCGTCAATCACCAGCAGGGTTTTGTGATAATTTCCCAGCTCACCGGCTTTCAGCTTTTCATAGTTTCGCTTCAGTATGCTCATGGCGTCACAGAGCTGAGCATCGATATTGACCCTGTCGTAGTCCTCAATGGGCGCCATAATTTCTTTCACTTTTTTATATTCGGCCATCTGTATTTACCTCCTGGATTTTCTGAAGTCGCCGGAATGGTAGCCCGGATTACGGACCCATGCGAATTTGCCTTAATATCAAGTCGGCAAGCGTCATAGGTTAGTTCCATATCAGGGTAAGTTCCTTCAACTATATTATTATTTTTTAAATCGCAAGATTTTTTTGGCAGATACTTTTTCTAACCCTCTTTGAACAGCAACTTTCCTCGGTTTGAAGACATGAAAACAAATCCTTTTTTCTTGACGTAGAACACGCAATTTTCTATCCTCAATCAGTAAAATGATTAACTAGTGTCTGAACGAAAACTAGGATTTTTTGTCAAGGTCAAGGAAGATCAAAATTTTAACCGCAGGAATACATTTGGTATTTTGAGGATTAAAATTTTTATCTGACGCAGAGATTGGCGAAAAAGACAGTT
>CAYPQJ010000045.1:0-22202 GCA_964412835.1 uncultured Desulfobacteraceae bacterium
AAGCTACTCCAATGATAATTCCGAGAATTGTTAAAAAAGAGCGGAATTTTGCCGATGTTAAATTTTTATAGGTTATCTCTTACATTGCAAAACGTTGGATCTTGGTTTTTTGAACCGTATTCGTTTTATGAATTTCAAATACCTTATTGTCAGGGTCTTAGATCATGCCTTGAAGCCTTATCCCTAATTCAAAAAGATTCTTTCAATGCCTTCAAAACACGATCAGGTGTAATAATGGTTCCCCCGGCATGACCCACCAGAACGCACGGCGCCAGACCGCGGGCGGATCGTTCAACTTCCAGATGGATCTGGCCCAGGTTGATTTCCACCGTGACAAACCCTTTAACCCGTGCCGCGAGTTCTCGAATTTTCTCTTCAGGAAAGGGCCATACAGTGATCAAACGAAGAAGACCCGCTTTGATTCCCTGCTCGCGGGCTTCATCCACGGCGGCCAAGCTGGTTCTTGCGGAAACGCCATAAGAGACGATGATTATTTCTGCATCATCAAGGCGGTAGCTTTCGGTTTGAATGATATGGTCCAGGTTGTTCCGGATTTTGCCCACGATGCGGTCCATCATGCCTTCCTGGCCTTCCACCGTCATGTCGGGATAACCCCGTTCATCGTGGGTCAGTCCCGTTATGTGGACACGGTACCCTTCACCGGCAATGGCCATGGGCGCGACACCGTTGGGGCCCGGTTCAAAGGGCTTGAAACGGTCCTTCCGACCCCTGGCCCTTGGGCGGGAGACGGTTTTGATGGCCTTGGCTTCGGGGATCACCACCCGCTCACTCAGGTGACCGATCATCTCATCGGTCATGATCAGGACCGGTACCCGGTAGGTTTCGCTCAGGTTGAACGCTTCAATGGTCTGGTAGAAAAGTTCCTGGGGCGATGAAGGGGAAAGTGCAATGATTTCGTAATGGCCGTGGGAGCCCCACCGGGCCTGCATCATGTCCCCCTGGGCGCCCTGGGTGGGGAGCCCCGTTGAAGGTCCTGCCCGCTGTACATTCACAACGACGCAGGGCGTTTCCGTGCAGATGGCCAGGCCGATATTCTCCAGCATCAGGCTCAATCCAGGTCCGGAAGTGGCGGTCATGCTTTTAACGCCTGCACAGGATGCCCCGACAATGGAGGCCATGGCTGCGATCTCATCTTCCATCTGGATAAACGTGCCGCCCACTTCAGGGAGCCGCCCGGAAATATGCTCGGCTATCTCTGTGGCGGGTGTGATGGGGTACCCTCCGAAAAAACGGCAACCGGCTGCCAACGCCCCCTCGGCACAGGCCACATCCCCGGTCATGAAATGTTCCCCGGTCAAAACTGCTGGTTTCATGTTGTCTCCATTTCGGGCACCGCCATTTGTTGGCTTGTGGTGGGGTCTTCCACCGAATAGATGGCAAATTCAGGGCATATGATTTCACAGTAATGGCAGTTCACACAACCATCGGGTTTGACCACCGCCGGCGGATGGTATCCTTTTGTATTAAACCGCGTGGAAAACTCCAACACTTGTCTGGGACAGAATTCGATGCAGAAGCCGCAGCCCTTACACCGGTCTTCCAGGATATGCACGATGCCGATGGTGGTTTGTATTTCTTCCGAATCAAGCGGAACCCGCCATAAAACCATTGGGTCATTCCTCTTATTTTACATGGGTTTGTTTATGATTTGGCTGAAAATGGACTACTATATCAGCCCGCCTGAGCATGTCAAGGTGTAATTTTTTCCGGAAGAAAGGATTTGAAGGACACCGGCGTATTTTTAGGGGGTCTAAGAAAATCCCCCCCACGATTGTTTTTGTTTCATCCGAGTGGGCTTTTGTCACACCAATTTATCCGCCGGATTACGGGACCCTCTTCGCCCATAAATTAATAATAATCCCTTTACTAACTTTTCATTATCATATAATTTTCAACCAAATTAACGGCAATTCAATCAGGAGGTTGAACGTGGCAATCAAGACGGAGCAGGAATATCGAGAGCGTATGGACAAACTCAGGCCAAAACTCTTTTTCGGTGGAAAACGGGTTGAAAATTTGAATGATCATCCGGTCAGCAGAGGGGTTGTTGATGCCACCGCCCGGGTTTATGAATTAACCGAGGATCCCCAATATGCAGGCATCATGACGGCCGAATCCCATTTGACCGGCGAACCCATCAGCCGCGCCCTGCACATTCATCAGAGCAAAGAAGATCTTTTTAAACGCCTGGAAATGGCGCGTTTGAGCAGTCAGAAACTGGGAACCTGCAACTACCGTTGCCCCGGCAATGAAATGCTCCCTTCACTGGCGGCTACCACCTGGGAGATGGACCGGGACAGAGGCACCGAATATCATCAGCGTTTTAACGCCTATATGGGTTACGCCCAGGAAAACGACCTGGTGGTGAGCGGCTCCGTGACGGACCCAAAAGGCGACCGCAGCAAACGACCCCTTGAACAGGATCCGGATTTTTATGTCCACGTGGTGGAAAAAAAGGCCGATGGCATTGTGGTCAACGGCGCCAAACAGCATGCCACGGGTGCCTATGCCGCCGACGAAACACTGGTGTTGCCCGGTATTTCGTCGAAGCCCGGCGAGGAGGATTATGCCCTGGCGTTTGTCATTCCCAACGGTAGCCCAGGCATCACCTATATCGGGCAGTACAATCCCTTCAGTGTGGAACGGGAATATGAAACCAACCCCAGGGTTTTGGGAAACCCCATTTACGGTCAGCGTGAAACCTGCCTCATTGTTTTTGATCATGTATTTGTTCCATGGGACCGGGTGTTCATGTGTGGTGAAACCGAGTATACCCAGAAATTTATTACCCGTTTCGCCAAGACCCACCGCATGAACTGCGGAGGGGCCTGCAAAGTGGGGTTTATGGATTTGATCATTGGGGCCACCAAGCTGATGGCCGAATATAATGGTTTGTCGGAAGCTTCCCATGTGGCCCAAAAAATCACCCGCATGCTCCAACTCAACGATACATCCCTGGCCTGCGCTACCGCCGCGGCCTACTTTGGGAAGGAAGAGCCCGTGGGTTCCGGTGTGTTTATGCCCGATGAAACCATGGGCAACATCGCCAAACTGAACACCAATGACGGCTTCTGGGAAGTCATGGCCCTTGCGGGCGATATTGCAGGCGGCATTCCCGCCACCATGCCCAGTGAAAAGGAACTGGAAAACCCGGAAACCATGGATTATGTGGCCAAATATCTCAAAGCGGTCGCTCCCGCCCGTGAAAGAATGCGCATTTCACGATTTCTGCAGAACTGGGTTGCAGGGCTTCACGGACTGGGCACCTACCAGGGTTCCGGCCCGAGCCAGAGCCAGTATGTGGCGCTGTACCGGATCGCGGATCTGGAGGGTAAAAAGAAAATGGCTTTGGATCTGGCAAACGCAGTCTCGTAGAACGCCGAGCGGAGGTCCTGAGAGAAAAAGAAATTTGAAAAATTGAACCCGTAATGTTATTCAAATTCTGCATTACTCAAATTTGTAAGATTCAATCGCCAACTTCCAAAATTAGAGGAAAATTATTATGACTGAAAAGGGCTTTCAAGATTATTATCCGGATGATTTTTCCCACTGCTATGGCTGCGGCAGACTTAATAAGGATGGGCTGCAACTCAAAAGTTACTGGGATGGAGATGAAACCGTATGCCGCTACCAGCCACGACCCTATCACACGGGCGGTTTCCCGGGGTTCGGGTATGGGGGATTGGTGGCGTCGTTGTTGGATTGCCACGGAACCGCTTCGGCATCGGCGGCAAAATACCGCGAAGAGGGCCGGGAAATGGGGACCGAGCCGGCCCTGCGGTTTGTAACGGCCTCCCTCAAGGTGGATTTCATTGCGCCTACGCCCATTGACGGGGTTCTGGAAGTGCGTGGAAAGATAAAGGAGATCAAGGGTCGTAAGGTGACCATTACCGAGACCCTTTCAGCCGGGGATAAAGTGGTGGCAAAAGGTGAGTTGATTGCGGTATTAATCCCCGAAAATTTTATGGATGGCAAGTAAATATCAGGAGGAATCCGCTTAATGGATATTCA
Source organism: uncultured Desulfobacteraceae bacterium (assembly GCA_964412835.1). Classification (GTDB taxonomy): domain Bacteria; phylum Desulfobacterota; class DSM-4660; order Desulfatiglandales; family Desulfatiglandaceae; genus NaphS2. The sequence continues at coordinate 4,033 of CAYPQJ010000045.1, forward strand.
AGAAATCACCAGAGCGGTGGAGCAGGAAAGCGTTGTGGTCCGCCAGGTCATGGCCAATATGGAAAAGGTAATCGTTGGCCAGCGGTATTTGATTGAACGGATGATCATCGGCCTTCTGTGCGATGGTCACCTGTTGCTGGAAGGCCTTCCGGGCCTTGCCAAGACCACGGCGGTGAAAGCGCTGGCCACCACCGTTCAAACCACCTTTCAACGCATCCAGTTCACCCCTGATCTGTTGCCCGCGGACATCCTGGGAACCCAGTTCTACCGACCGGACACGGCCACGTTTGAAATCAAGAAGGGGCCCATCTTCCACAATATTATCCTGGCAGACGAAATCAACCGGGCCCCGGCCAAGGTGCAGAGTGCGCTTCTGGAAGCCATGCAGGAACTCCAGATCACCATCGGGGAGACCACCTTCAGCCTCGAAAAACCGTTTCTGGTGCTGGCCACCCAGAACCCCATTGAACAGGAAGGGACTTATCCCCTGCCCGAGGCCCAGATCGATCGATTCATGATGAAGATCAGGGTGGACTACCCTTCGGCGGAAGAGGAACGGGAGATCATGACCCGGGTCTATGGGGGTGTGGAGGACCAGATGACCGGCGCAGTGGATTGGACCCGGATTGCGCAGGCGGGGCAGACCATGCGGACCATCCACATGGAGGACCGGATCATGGATTATGTGGTGCGGCTGGTGCGCGCCACCCGGGAGCCCGAAGCCTTCGGACTGGAACTGGCCCCCATGATCCAATACGGCGCTTCCCCACGGGCGTCCATCTGGCTGGGCATGGCGGCCCGGGCCCATGCCTTTGTGAGCGGCCGCGGTTATGTGACACCTCAGGATGTGAAAACCATGGCGCCGGATATTCTGCGGCACCGTATCATTCTGAGTTATGAAGCGGAAGCCGAAGAAAAAACCACCGACGATCTCATCGAGGTGCTGCTGGAACGGATTGAGGTGCCTTGAGATGCTCCCGGAGGCATTGCTCAAAAAAATCCAGAAATTTCATTTCACCACCAAACGCATGGCCAATGATATGTTTGCGGGCCAGTACGAAAGCGCTTTTAAAGGCCGGGGCATGGAATTTGCCGAGGTACGGGAATACCAGATAGGAGACGATATTCGCACCATCGACTGGAATGTTTCGGCCCGCTTCGGACACCCCTATGTGAAGGTTTTTCACGAAGAGCGGGAGTTGACTGTCATGCTGGTGCTGGATCTCTCCGGAAGCCATCGGTTCGGAACCCGGAAGAAATTCAAGCGGGAACTGCTGGCGGAGGTGGCCGGTATGCTGGCCTTTCTGGCCATACGCACCAACGACAAGGTGGGCGCGATCCTTTTCAGTTCAAAGGTGGAAAAATACATCCCCCCCAAAAAGGGCGCATCCCATGTGTGGCGTCTCATCAAAGAGGTCTTCACCTATCAACCCGAAGATCTGAATACCGATCTGGATGGGGTCCTGACATTTCTAAATCGCGTGGCCAGGCGGCATACCATCGTGTTTCTCATTTCCGACTGTATGGACACGGGGTTTGAAAAATCGTTGCGGTTAACATCCAAAAAACATGACCTCACGGTGATCCGCATTGCCGACCCTGCGGAAGAAACACTTCCCAATGTGGGCTTTGTCACCCTCAGGGACCCCGAGACCGGAAAAACCGCCCTGGTGAACAGTGGAAGCCGAAAGCTCCGGAAACGCTGGCGGGCCTATGGGGATGAGCAACAGGCCTACCTGAACAACATCTTTAAAAAAGCCGGGATAGACCAGGTTGAATTGACCACGGACGGTCCCGTGGTGGAACCGTTGACCCGGCTCTTTGAGAGCAGGAAGCGACGGTGATGCGCAAGCTGCCCAATCTGCCCAATCTGAATACCAATCTAGGCAATCTAGGCAAACTGGGCGATCTGGCAGGCCTGATGGGCAGGCACGGGGGCCGGCCCCTACTAACTATTGTGGTGTTGTGCCTTTTTGTATGGGCATGGTCCGGTGTTGAGGGGGGTGTTGAAACCGAACCTGAAATGACGGCATCTCTGGTTCCCAATCAGACCAGTGTGGGGGGTGTCATCACCCTGACGTTACGGTTTCAACTTCCCGAAGGCGCACGTCTTGCCCCCGAAACCGAGGTCAGTGGCCTTGAAGGTTTCCAGGTCTTGGATCGGAATATTGCCCTTGACGGTGAGAGAAAAAACGACGGCAAACAGAAAAATTCCGCCATGCCCATTCAAGGAGAATATCGTATCAAACTAATGGTAGGCCGTCTGGATTCGGGAACGGTTGGGCCCATTTCCTTTTCCTATGTGAGCGCCAAAGGAAAACCGGCGTTGCTTAAAGCAGCCCCGGTTCCCCTCACGGTCCTTTCCAATCTGGGGGACAAGCCCGAAGCAGCCCGGTTGAAACCCATCTACGGGATCATACCCACCGTCGACACCTGGGAAAAATACCGATTCTGGATTCTGGGGGGGATTGCACTTCTGCTGCTGGGGGTGATATGCGAGTGGTGGATCCGAAAAAGGCGAGGGAAAGGGGCAGCGGTCATTAATGAGATCCCTCCCGATAAGCTGGCCATAAGAGGCCTGAAAGCGCTGGATGCGCAGAAACTGTTTGAAAAAGGCCGGATCAAGGACTTCTACTTCGGTTTTTCCGAGATTCTGCGACGGTATCTGGAAGCCATCCGGGGATTTCCTGCGGCGGAATACACCCTTGAGGAGATTGCCCGGGCCGCCAAAAAGAAAGAAGATCAGCCGTTGCTGGTGTTGCTTCGCCGTGCGGATATGGTGAAATTCGCCGATTCTGTCGCCACCCCGGCCGGAAAAGATGAAGACATGAAAACGGCCTTTGCCTATATTCAGAACACTCGTGACCCCCTGATGACCGAAGCTGCGGCCCAACGCCATGGCGGCAAACATATTATGGCTGATGGCCCTCGGACTGCATCGGAGGGGTCGCCATCATGATGTTTCGGTTTGCCTATCCCGTCATGTTTCTGCTGGTTCCCCTGGCATTGGGATGGCTGGCTTTTGCCCTTTTCAAGAAGCCCACGGGGATCACCTATTCCATGACCTCCCGCATGGCGGCCCTGGCAGGCGGCGGCAACAGTACCCTGGTGGCCCGCATCCCTAGGATCCTTCGGGCCTGCTGCCTGTTGCTGCTGATTTTAGTGGCGGCAAGACCCCAGTTATATAATGTATCCCGGGACGTTCGTTCCCCCGGGGTGGACATTATGCTGTGTTTGGACACATCCGGTTCCATGCAGGCCCTGGATTTCAAGGTGGAAGGGGATGCGGTGACGCGGCTGGAAGCGGTCAAAAAAGTGGTGGCGGATTTTATCAAAAAAAGGGAGACGGACCGTATCGGCCTGGTGGTTTTTGGTGAAGAGGCCTTCACCCAGTCGCCCTTAACCATTGACAAGGGGCTTTTGCTGGAGCTGGTGGATCGCATGACCATCGGTATGGCCGGGGATCGCACGGCCATCGGGAGTGCCATTGCCATCGGTGGCAAACGCTTAAAAGACCTGAAAGCCAAATCGAAAATACTGATTCTGCTCACCGACGGCCGGAACAATGCGGGGGAAATCAGCCCCCAGACCGCGGCCCAGGCCGTGCGGGAGTTCGGCATCAAGCTCTATACCATCGGCGTGGGCGGCGAAGGCCCGGCGCCCTTTCGTATGAAGACCCTTTTCGGAACGCAGCTGGTGCCCCAGCAGGTGGATTTGGACGAAGTAACGCTAAAAAGGGTGGCGGAAACCGGCGGCGGAAAGTACTTTCGCGCGGCCAACAGCCGGGAGCTTCAGGAAATTTATGACATCATCGACCGGGAAGAAAAGACCGATGTGAAGGTCAAGGAGTTTTTTCATTTCAGGGAGCTTTACCCCTGGTTCCTGGCCCCGGCCATCCTGGTTTTCCTGCTGGAACTGCTGCTCAAGACCTGGATATTGAGGATCATCCCATGAACCTGTCCCATCCCTGGATCCTTCATTTCCTCTGGCTTCTGCCACTCGTGGCCGTCACCTTCCTGGTGGTGTACCGGAAACGGCGCCAGGCCCTGATACGGTTCGCGGAACCGGAACTGCTTAAGCGACTGGCCCCCGGGGGCTCCCGGGGAAGGCGTGTGCTCAAGGCTGTATTGTGCCTGCTGGCACTGGGATGTATGCTGCTGGCCCTGGCCGGCCCCCGGTGGGGCAGCCATTACCAGGAAGTGACGCAAAAGGGCGTGGATATTGTCATCGCCCTGGATGTCTCCCCCAGTATGTTGGTGGAAGACGTAAAACCGGACCGCCTGGAGCGGGCCAAACGGGAAATCACCGATTTTCTGAAGGTGGTGCAAGGAGACCGGGTGGGTCTTGTGGCCTTTTCAGGCGCCGCTTACACCCAATGCCCCTTAACGCTGGATTACGGCGCACTGATGATGTTTCTAAATATCCTGCACCCGGATTATATTCCGGTTCCCGGCACGGATCTGGGCGCGGCCATCCAGGGGGCCATGGCGGCCTTTGATCCCAAAAGCGAGACCGACAAAGTGATCCTGCTCATCACCGATGGTGAAGACAATGAAAAACAGGGCCTTGAAGCGGCCAGGGATGCCGCCCGGAAAGGGATCAAGATCTTTGTTTTCGGTATGGGAGACCCTGCCGGTGGACCGATTCCCGCATCCGGGGGACGGGGGGGATTTATCAAAGATGACAAAGGTGAACTGGTCCTCTCCAAACTGAACGAAGTCGGGTTGCAGGAAATAGCAGCGGTGACCGGCGGCGAATATGTGCGATCCATGGCCGGCGATCTGGACCTGGACCTGCTTTATTTTGACGGTATCAAACAGAAAACCGATGCGGCCGTGGTCAAAAGCGGCAAGATCAAGGTCTATGAGGAGCGGTTTTTCATTTTCGCGGCGGCGGCGTTTTTGTTGCTTTTGCTGGAAGGATTGATCGGCCATTTGAAACGGAAAATGCCGGTGTTGTTCTCCATTGTCTTGCTGTTTCTGTTCCCCGCCCAGGGGCAGTGCGACGAAGATCCGGACCAACTCTATGAGAAGGGGCGCTTTGCTGACGCCGCCAAGTTGTACGCTGATCGGGATATGGATAACCCCCGGGATATCCGGTATCGATACAACCGGGGCTGCGCCGATTACCAGGCCACTGATTTCAAGGGTGCCATGGCGGCGTTTTCCAGCGTTCTCAAGCGAACCGATGATCCGGAAACCCGTCTGAAAGCAGTTTTTAACCTGGGAAATGCCGCCTTTAAACAGAAAGATTTCGCTTCGGCCAAGGCCTATTATCAGCAGGCCCTTTTGTTGGATCCCACTAGCGAAAATGCGCGGTTCAATCTGGAGTTGACCCTGAGGGAACTGGAGAAACAGAAAAAGCGGGAAGAGGAAAAAAAGAAACAACAGCAACAAAAGGGTCAAAAGAAAGAGGATTCTTCAGAAAAAGAAAAAAAGGAGGGTCAGGAAAAACAATCGCAGGATAAACAACAGAAGAAGCCGGATCAGAAAAAGAAAGAGGGAACTGAAAAAAAATCCCAGGGTGCCGGTGGCCAAGAACCTCAGAAACCAACCGAACCCGAAGCGCAAAAACCGGAAGAAATCCCTGTCGCCCGAATCCAGAAACAGAAAGCCGAGGCCCTGCTGGACAACATCAAAGAGGATCGGGCGCGGTTTATGAAATTTCAGGTCCCCGAAGCAAAGGATCAGGGAAAGTCGTCGGGAAAGGACTGGTGATATGAAAAAAATTGCCTGCTTTTTTTTGTTCCTTTCCACGCTGCTCCTGACGGTTCAGCCGGTTAAAGCAGAAGTCTCCGTGACCCTCAACCTGGATCGTCGGGAAGCTACCCTTGCGGATTCCATCGAGCTTCAGGTGCGTGTATCCGGTGCGAGGCGCAGTGACGCCCCCCCGGTCATCAAGGGTTTAGAACCCTTTCATGTGACAAAAGGGGGCAACGCCAGTCGGGTTGAAATCATCAACGGCCGGTACCATTCCGGTGTGGATTATACCTATTACCTTCAACCCAAAAGAAAGGGCGTGTTTCAGGTAGGGCCTGCCGGTATCAAAGTGGATGGGAAAACATCTAAAAGCAATGTGGCCACCCTGAAGGTCGCGGCCGGCGGTGAAGCATCGGGATCGGAAAAAGGGCCGGTGTTTCTCACGGCGGCCCTGGGGACCCAAAAGGCCTATGTGGAACAACAAATTCCCTACACCCTGAAATTGCATCTTCGCACCAACGTGAGCGATATTTCACTCGATCTGCCTGAGACCGATGAACTCACCTTTCGGCAACTGGAAAAACCAAAAGAATATCAGGCGGTTTATCAGGGCACCGCCTACCGGGTCCTGGAGGTTTCCTACGGGGTGATGCCCCTGAAGCCCGGGCGTTTTCGCATCCCGCCGGCTCGCATGGGGCTGACGGTTTACAGTGCTCGGAAGCGAACGCCCAGGGGATTGTTTGACGATCCGTTTTTTGGCGGCGCCCTCAGGAGCGGGCGGCCCTTGACCGTTTCCAGTGAACCCCTTGCTCTCGAAGTATTGCCATTTCCCGAAAAAGAAAAACCCAAGTATTTCAGTGGCCTTGTGGGGCGATTCACCATCGAGGGCAGCCTTTCCGGGTCGGAGGTTCACGTGGGGGACTCTGTAACCCTCACCGTTCGCCTTTCGGGAAAGGGCAATGTGAACCGGTTGCCGGATCTGAAAATGCCGCCATTGGATCATTTGAAAACTTATGCCGATGAGCCGGTGTTTCAAACCCGCGCCGGCGCCGATGGCTTGACCGGGTCCAAAACCATGAAATGGGCACTGGTGCCGGATAGGGAGGGCAATTATACCATTCCCCCATTTACGATCAGTTATTTTGATCCCGAAGCCGAAACCTATGGGACCCGGAAAACGAAACCGCTCATTTTGAAGGTTCTGCCCGGAGAAACGCAAACCCTGGTGACGGCCCCGAAGACGGAAAAATCAAAAGACCCCTTAAAGCCTGCCAAACAGGCAGTAAAAGAAATCGGCCATGACATCCTTCCCATCTACACCTCAATTTCGGGGTTGAGAGATGATGGTTGGTTGTCTTCAAAGGTAATGGGTCCTGGAAATCTCTTTTGCTGGGCCATACTCGTAGCGCCTTTTCTGGTGTTGGGGATGGTTTTTCTGGGGTTGCGGTTAAACAAAAAGTCCGATCAGGCCATTTACGCTCAGCGGGCCAGAAAGGCGGCCCATGTTTTCCTGAAAGAATGCCGCCGTGACCACAAGGATGCCAATGGCATGATGACCGCCGTTCGGGATTACATCAATGATCGGTTTGAATTATCCCTGGGATCCCTGACCCCTGCTGATGTGCCGAAGCTGTTGATGGCAGAAGGGGTTCACCCGGATACGGCAGACAGACTCAGAAATGTTCTGGAAGAACTTGAAAGTCGCATCTACACGGGCGGGGAAGCCACCTGTGGATCAGCATCCAGGGACATTCTGGAAATTATCAAACAGATTGAAAAGGAGCTGCGGTGAAATATCGTTTCCTGTTGCCCATCATTTGTGTCCTAGCAGCCGTTTTTCCGATGTCGTCGGCCTTTGGCCAGGACGACCATCAGGGGGGCAGGGCATGGGAGGAAATTTTCTATAAGGCCAATCAGGATTACCGGGAAGGAAAATTTCAGGAAGCGGTCGAGGCCTACCAGCAATTGATTCGCACGGGTCATGATGCGCCCCGCATCCAGTACAACCTGGGGAACGCCTGGTTCAGGATGAATCAGCTGGGCCGGGCCATCCTGGCCTACGAGCGGGCCCATGTTGACATGCCCCGGGATGCGGATCTCAACTTCAACCTGGCCCATGCCCGGGACCAGGTGGTGGATGCCATTCCCCCTTCAAAGGGATTTTTCAGTATGGCGTTTTTCTGGTTGCCGAACGTCAGCCAGAGTGAGCTGTTCTGGTGTTTTGCAATTCTGAACCTGCTGCTCTGTGTTGCCCTTTTGATCCGCCTGTTTCACCGGTCCGAATGGCTTTTTTATTGTTTGCTGCTGGTGTTGTGCCTCTGGCTGGTGACGGGGCTTTCCCTTGGGATGAAATGGGCACAGGTCCATGATGACCATCGGGCCGTTATTCTGCAAAAAGAAGTTGAGGTTCTGGCAGGGCCCCATGAGGGGGATACGATCCTGTTTAAACTGCACGAAGGCGCTATCGTGGCGCAGGAACGGTCGGAAGGTGGGTGGCGACTCATACGTTTGCCGGACAGGAAACGGGGCTGGCTGCCTGAGGAGGCGCTGGAACTTATCGCCTCCTCTTCACCTTAACTTCCCTTCATTACGATTCAATCCGCGTAACCCATCCGTATGGATCTGGCTTTTGCCCGTACTGAATGGCAACGATTTCATCATAGAGTTTCTGGCTCAGTTCTCCCATTTTGCCGCCGGCCACCACATAATCGCGACCCTTGAAGGTGATCTGTCCCACCGGAGAAATCACGGCTGCCGTACCGGTGCCGAATGCTTCCTGAAGCCTCCCGTCTTCAGCAGCTGCAATCACTTCATCAATGGCAAGAGACCGCTCTGTCATTTTAAGGCCCCAGTCTTTAACGATTCGAATGACGGAATCCCGGGTGACGCCGGGCAGAATGCTGCCGTTCAGCGGTGCGGTGATTACTTCGTTGTCAATGCGGAAGAACATGTTCATGGTGCCCACTTCTTCAATGTATTTTCGTTCCGCCGCATCCAGCCAGAGCACCTGCGTGAATCCTTTTTTCTTGGCTTCTTCGGCTGCCAGAAGGCTGGCCGCATAATTGGCCGCTGTTTTGGCTTCTCCCGTGCCACCGATTGCGGCGCGTACAAAAAAGTCTTCCACATAGATCTTAACCGGGTTCAACCCTTCCTTATAATATGCCCCCACCGGTCCGATAATAATGAAAAACACGTAGGTGTTGGAAGGACGAACGCCCAGGTGCGGTTCAGTGGCAATCATGGTGGGTCGTATGTAAAGAGAGGTGCCGGGGCTTTTCGGAATCCAGTCTTGGTCTTGAAGGATCAATTGTTTCATGCCTTCCATGGCTACGGGTATATCCACCCCGGGCATGCAGAGGCGAGCGGCGGAACGATTCAGCCGTTCAAAATTTTCTCCGGCCCTGAAAAGCCCGATACCGCCATCCGCTATTGCGTAGGCTTTGAGCCCTTCAAAAATTTCCTGTCCATAATGGAGGCTCATGGCAGCCGGATCAATGGCCAGGGGGCCATAGGGTTCAATGCGTGGGTTGAACCATCCCTTGGAAGCGTCATAATCCATCAGGAATATGTGGTCCGTTGTGATCTCACCAAAGCCCAGTTGAGATTCATCCGCCGGCTTTGATTTCAGTTGGTCAGGCGCTGCCGCCGCGATTTTTATATCCATCACTTTCTCCTTATTAACAGGTCGCGAAACGGGTGTCTCATAGCACATATTGCAGACAAAGACAAGCAAGACCCCGGAAAAAAGGGCCAATGCCCCATATTAAATTGGAATTAACTCATATTTACGGCTGCCCAAACCGATGTTTTCGCCATGATCCAGTTGAATGGTCCAGTCGACGTTGGGATATACGGCACGAAATTTATCTTCACCGGGTTTCGTGCCTTCTTTGAGGCAGGATGCCGTGGCCCCGGTCTGTTGGTTGACCAGATCCGCTGAAGCCTGATCAATGGCAACAGGATCTTTTGAGGCCACAATCCCCACATCGTGAACAATGGGCGCGTCGCTGTGTCCGTAGCAGTCGCAGGCAGGGGAAATATCCGTCAGAAAATTAATAAAAAAGGCGTTCTTCTCTTTTCCTTTGAGGACCGCCAGGGTGTACTCCGCCATCTTTTTCTGCATCAGTGGAATATCCGCATTCCAACTGACATCGATGGCGCCGTTGGGGCAAATGAGGATGCATTCACCGCAGCCCACGCATTTTTCAGCATTAATCGACGCTTTTTTCTCCTTCAAAGATATGGCTTTGCTGGCACAATGGCGCACGCAATCCCCACACCCCACGCACTTTTTCCGCTTAACCTTTGGGGACACATCAGAGTGCTGGGCCATTTTTCCTTTTCTCGAAGCACACCCCATCCCTAAGTTTTTGATGGTGCCACCAAAACCGGTAAGCTCGTGGCCTTTGAAATGGGCCACACTGATCAAGCTGTCGGCTTCTGCAATATCCCTTGCGATATAGGCCGTCCGGATAAACGCCTGATCAATGTCAACGGCTTTAAAAGAAGCGCCTCGAATTCCGTCAGCGATAATGACGGGCGCCTTGACCACCGAGTATGCAAACCCGTTTAACACTGCCGTATGAAGGTGGGAGACGCTGTTACCCCTCGTTCCTGCGTAGAGCGTATTGGCGTCGGTCAAAAACGGATTTGCCCCCAGTCCTTCAACCCGGTCCACAATGGTTCTTAGAAAGTTGGGGCGAATGAATGCGGAATTTCCCATTTCACCGAAATGCAATTTGATTGCCACCAGACTTCTTTCGGCCACCACGTCATTCATGGCGGCTTCATCCAAAAGCCTGTTTAATTTTATAAAGATATTTTCCTTAAAGGATGTTCTGAGGTCCGAAAAATACACCTTGCTTGCTGCCATTAATGTTTCCTCCGTTTGAAATATTTGAGCGTAAAAACCCATCACCGAAAGCCAGGATTTTTCATTGACAAACATACGGTACTGGATTATTTGTTTAGACTCAAGTTTTATGGTGATTCTAATTTGGATGGCAGAACCGTCCGAGAAGATAATAGAATGAACAGGAAATTTTTTTTAACCGCTTTTGGTTTTGTGGCACTCCTGCTGGCGTTTTTTGTGAGTGCATTTGCAGAGGAGCCCAAGCATGTATTGAGCATTGAAGCTTATGATATGCTCAATACAGTCCCCGACACCTATCTTATTGATGTAAGGACAAGGGCTGAATACCAGCTCGTTGGCCATCCCATCAATGCTTATCTTTTCCCGTATATGTTCTGGACCACCAGCCTCAAAAAAGAGGATGATTGCTATGAATACGGCATGAACAAAAAGAACAGAGCGTTTTTAAAGGAGATCAGCAAGGTATTTAAAAAGACGGATAACCTGCTGATTCTCTCAAGGGATGGAACGAGGGGTGCACTTGCGGCAAAAGAACTTCTGAGTGCCGGGTTCAAGAAGGTTTATGAAGTGGCAGACGGTTTTGAGGGATCCGAATTTCCGGTTTTCAAGGATAACCACAAAAACAAGTTTTACCGTCAGCTTGCAAAAAGGAACAAAATTTACAGTTTTAATCATAGACGTCACTATGGATGGCAATGGTGGGGGCTCCCCTGGACCTATGCGATAGATCCGAAGTTTGCGTACCCCCCGGATCTGGTGCCATCTAAAAGGAATTAAGGAGGAGTGAAATGGATTCTCAAGGACTGATTGATTTAATGAACCAGGTAGAAGAAAAAGGGATAGGCTGGGACACGGTGGAAGAAAAGATCAAGGTTTCCCACCAGGTGCTGAATCTCTATACAAATTCCGGACCTGTGCCGGCCACCATCGAGAAGAGCCTGAAAAAGCTGCTGGAAGAACCTGAAAGCTAAGCATCGGACAAAACAAAAATGCCGGCCGAGCCGGGTACGACTGGAAGGAGCCAAATGATGTCTGATATATTGCAAGTCACGGATGCGGATTTTGAGCAGGAAGTCATCAAGTCTGAACTGCCGGTTATGGTTGATTTCTGGGCGGAGTGGTGCGGTCCCTGCAAAGTAGTGGGGCCGACTGTTGAAGAATTGGCAAAGGAGTATGAAGGCAAAGTGAAGATCGCCAAAATGGATGTGGACAGCAACCGTGAAACGCCTACGCGATTCGGTATCAGAAATATTCCCACCCTCATCCTGTTTAAAAATGGCGAAGTTTCCCAAACCATTGTGGGGGCGCATCCCAAAAGCCATCTTGAAGAGGAACTCAAAAAGCTCCTCTAACAGATGACGAAACAGACCGCAACCCGCCTGAAGAGGAAGGCGGATTTTTTATTGATGTCTAATTCGGTTACCATTAGGAGTCTCTGAAAGACAATGGAAGATCTTATCATCATCGGCGCTGGACCTGCGGGTCTCACCGCGGGGCTGTACGCATCAAGGGCTCGCCTCAAAACTGTCCTGCTCGAAAAACTGGCGCCGGGAGGCCAGATCCTTACCACGGATTTTGTCGAAAATTATCCGGGTTTTCCTGAAGGTCTCTCCGGGTTTGAACTGGTGGATCGAATGAAACGTCAGGCGGAGAATTTTGGTCTGAAAATTGAGGGTAAAGAAGTGGTTCGCCTTGAATTGACGCCGGAGAAAAAGATCATCTTTACGGATAAAGAGGCCATGGAAACAAAGGCCTTGATTTTGGCCACCGGTGCATCGCCCCGGAAACTGGGGATTGAAGGAGAAGGTCTTCTGACGGGGAAAGGGGTTTCCTACTGCGCCACCTGCGATGGGCCTTTTTACAGGGACCAGGAAGTCGCGGTCATCGGCGGTGGCGATACCGCAGTGGAAGAAGCCATTTTTCTGACCAAATTTGCCGGCCGCGTTTACTTGGTGCACCGACGGGATGAGCTGCGGGCCACAAAATTGCTGCAGGAACGTGTCAAAGCCGCTGAAAAAGTGACCTTGGTATGGGATTCGGTGCCGACCCGAATTTTGGGACAGGCAGGCGTTGAGGGGGTTGAGCTCAAAAATGTCAAGACGAACGAAATATCCACCCTTCCCGTTGAAGGGGTATTTGTATTTATCGGGTACAACCCCAGCAATGACCTGTTGGCGGACCTGTCGCTCGATTTCGATGATCTTGGTTTCGTAAAAACGGACGACAATATGGAAACATCCATACCCGGTGTGTTTGCCGCGGGGGATATTCGATCAAAAATACTGCGTCAGGTCAGCACGGCTGTGGGGGATGGCGCTACCGCCGCTTTCGCCGCTGAACGGTTTATTGAAGGTCATTGAGTATGAAGATGAAAATCAGACAATCAAAATGGGTGTTGCTGGACTTAATGTTAGTAGGCATTTGCTGGCTGTTTCTTCTAAGCGGCTGTTCCCTCTGGCATGATCTGTTTGGGTCGGAAGACGAAGCGACGCCGGCCGAGATTATGAGCGAGGGCATGGAGGATTTTAATGCAGGGCGCTTTGAAGATTCGGTCGAGACATTTCAGAAGATCAAGGACCGGTATCCTTACAGCACCTTTGCCATCACCGCAGAATTGAAAATGGCGGATGCCTATTATGAGAAGGGACAGTATGATGAAGCCCGTGATGAATATGCTGAATTTGAAAAAATGCACCCCAGAAACAAAAATGTGCCCTATGTTATCTATCGGCAGGGGATGTGTCATTTCAACAAGTCAGCGGCCATTGACAGAGACCAATCCAATACACTCAAGGCCAGAGAGGAATTCGAACGGCTGATCAAACGATTCCGCAAAAGTAACTACACGGAGCAGGCCCGCAGAAAGGTGCGGGAGTGTTATGTCAAGCTGGCGGAACATGAAGTCTATGTGGGGAATTTTTATTTCAAAAAAGGAAAATACCAGCCGGCAATGGACCGATACCTTTACCTGATTGCCCATTATCCCGATGTGGGACAGTATTACCAGGCCCTTGAATCCGTCAAAAAATGCAAGGATAAGATTAAAGAATTAGACGGAGCTCAAGAGACCTCCTGGTTGAACGGTTTCCTATACGACAATTAAGCAACCAGATCATCAATCGATTCAAGCGCCTCTTCCAGTTTTTCCGGTTTGTCTCCTCCCCCTTGGGCCATATCCGGGCGTCCTCCCCCTTTTCCCCCGACGATACCGGACAATTCCCTGATGATTTGACCGGCATTAAATTGATCTGTCAGATCTTTTGTTACAGCACATATGAGCATGGCCTTGCCCCTGGCGTTGGCCCCCAGCAGGACAATACCGGAACCCAGCTTGTCTTTGATCCGGTCCACCGCTTCCCGAAGTTCTTTGGGTGTATCGGCCTCCAGCTTTTTTGCGACCACTGAAACGCCCCGTATCTCCCTGACATCCTGGAGAAGATCCGCCGACTTTTCCGTAAAAAGACGGCTTTTCAGGGATTCAATTTCCCGTTCCTTTTCCTTGGTTTCATCCATTAGACGTTTAAGCCTGTGAACCAATTTGTCCGGAGAAACTTTGAGCAGTCCGGCAGCATCTTTCAGTCTTTCATCTCTTTCCTGGTCATGCCGGAGTGCCGCTTCCCCCGTAAGCGCTTCAATACGGCGGACATTGGCCGCAACGGCACTCTCACTGATGATGCGAAAAACGCCGATATCGCCGGTTCGCCGGGTGTGCGTGCCACCGCACAATTCCAGGCTCACACCGTTGCCGATATCAATGATCCTGACCTCGTCCCCGTATTTCTCTTCAAAGATCGCCATGGCGCCTGTTTTCATGGCATCCTCTTTGTTCATGATCTGTGTATTCAGCAGCAGATTTTCGCGGATACGGTCATTGACCCACCGTTCCACTTCCAAAAGGTTTTCGGAGGAAACCTGGGTGAAATGGCTGAAGTCAAAACGAAGCCTGTCGGCAGCCACGCGTGATCCCGCCTGTTTGACGTGATCCCCCAGGATTTCTCTGAGGGCCGCATGGAGCAGATGAGTGGCGGAATGGTTGCCGGCGACCGTCATCCGATGCGCCATGTCAACGGCAGCATTGACCGAGTCGTTCGCAGCTAGAGAACCTTCTTCCAGACGGCCCTTATGAACAATCAGGTCCTGACCGTACTTGAAGGTGCCTTCCACTCGAAAATGGGCCGTCCCGTTTGTGATTTGGCCCACATCCCCCACCTGTCCTCCGGATTCTGCATAAAAGGGGGTTTGATCCAGTATCACTGTTGCTTCGGCGCCTTTTTCGATTGAATCGACTTCCTGGTCGCCCAACACCAGGGAGAGGATCTTCGATTCGGTTTTAAGGGTATCATAGCCCAGGAAACGGCTGGCAAGACCGCGGGAGCGAAGATCGCGAAAGGTTTTGGGAACCGCCGCTTCCCCGCTCCCTTTCCAGGATTCCTGGGAAAGCAGGCGCTGTTTGCCCATGGCGTCTTTGTAGCCGGCCAGATCCACCACAAGATTTTCATCCCGGGCCACATCTTCCACCAAATCCAAGGCCAGGCCGTAGGTGTCATAGAGCTTGAAGACCACATCGCCGGGTATCATGCTTTTACCCTTTTCCTGCAGCCGGTGGATTTCTTCTTCCAGGACCTTCATGCTGTATGTGAGGGTATCGGCAAACCGCCGCTCTTCGTTTTCCACAACGCCCAAAATAAAGCTTCTGGCGCGAAGCAACTCACCATAATCCCGGCCCATCAGATCAATTACGTGATTGCAGACCGAGCGCAGAAAAATGTCTTCAAGGCCCAGGCCCTGTCCAAATCGGCTGGCCCGCCTGATAATACGTCTCAACACGTAACCACGTCCCTCGTTGGACGGCATGATGCCATCACCGATGAGAAAGGAAACCGCCCGGGCATGATCGCTTATGACGCGGAAGGCCACATCCATTCGGTCATCTCCGCCATATTTTTTATGCGAGAGGGATTCAATGTGTGCGATAATATCCTGGAACAGGTCGGTGTCATAATTGCTTTTGACCCCTTGAATGACCGCTGCCAGTCGCTCAAGACCCATTCCCGTGTCAATATTGGGTTTCGGCAGTGGCGTAAGGGTGCCGTCCGGACTTCGGTCAAACTGTGTGAAGACCAGGTTCCAGATTTCCAGGTAACGGTCACAGCCGCAACCGGGCGCGCAACCCGGCTGACCGCATCCTACCGACGGTCCCTGGTCGATATGAATTTCAGAACAGGGACCACACGGTCCGGTGTCCCCCATGGCCCAGAAATTGTCTTTTTCGCCCAGCCTTACGATCCGATCCGCCGGCAGACCGATCTCCTTTTGCCAGATGTCGTAGGCTTCGTCATCATCTCTAAAGATGGAGACATGCAGTTTATCGCCGGGGAGGTTAAAGCCTTCCGTCAGCAGCTCCCAGCCCCAGTGAACGGCTTCTTCCTTGAAGTAGTCCCCGAACGAAAAGTTTCCCAGCATTTCGAAAAATGTATGATGCCTCGGGGTGTACCCGACGTTTTCCAGATCGTTGTGCTTTCCCCCGGCGCGCACGCATTTCTGGGCCGTGGTTGCCCGCGAATAACCGGGATTCTCTCCCAGAAAGGCGTTTTTGAACTGGACCATGCCCGCATTGGTAAAGAGCAGGGTCGGGTCATCCCTGGGGATCAGCGAGGAACTCTCTACAATTTTGTGGCCATGGTTACTGAAATAATCCAGAAACTGGTTTCTGATTTCCCTGAAATTCATCGTGTCTCCAATATAGCTGTTGGCTATTAGCTGTTCCTCTCGTTCCCACGCTCCAACGTGGGAACCAGGTGGAACCCTTGAACCGTTACTTGTTTTCTTTTTCAGCCGATTCAGCCGATTCTTCTGATTTTTTGTCGTTTTCTTTCGGATCTTTCCTGAGCCCTGTTTTACGAAGGATCTGATCCGCAATATTATCCCGGATATCCGTGTTTTCCTTCAAAAACCGTTTGACGTTCTGCCGGCCCTGGCCGATACGGTCGCCCTCAAAAGAATACCAGGCCCCGCTTTTCTCGACAATATCCAACGATACACCCAGATCGAGGATATCCCCCTCCTTGGAAATACCTTCCCCGTAAATAATATCAAATTCCGCATTCTTGAAGGGCGGGGAGACCTTGTTCTTGACCACCTTGACCCGGGTGCGGTTTCCCACCACCTGATCGCCCTCTTTAATCGCTCCGATACGCCTGATGTCCAGGCGTTGGCTGGCATAAAATTTCAGTGCGTTTCCCCCCGAGGTGGTTTCCGGATTTCCGAACATCACGCCGATTTTCATTCGGATCTGGTTGATGAAAATGACACAGGTTCTGGATTTGCTGATGGTTCCGGTAAGTTTCCGAAGCGCCTGGCTCATGAGCCTGGCCTGAAGGCCCACATGGTGATCGCCCATCTCCCCTTCAATCTCTGCTCTGGGTACCAGCGCGGCCACTGAATCGATAATCAATACATCGATGGCGCCGCTTCGTACCAGGATTTCAGTGATATCCAATGCCTGCTCCCCCGTATCCGGCTGGGAAACCAGAAGGTTGTCCACGTCCACCCCAAGCTTTCGAGCGTACACCACGTCGAGTGCGTGTTCCGCATCCACAAACGCCACCATGCCGCCCTTGATCTGGGCTTCAGCTGCGACATGGAGCGCCAGGGTGGTTTTGCCGGAGGACTCCGGCCCATAAATTTCCACCACCCGTCCTCTGGGCACGCCGCCCACGCCGAGGGCCAGATCCAGGGTCAGAGATCCCGTGGAGATGGCTGGGATATCGACGCTTTTATCCTCGCCCAGCTTCATGATGGATCCTCGACCGAACTGTTTTTCGATTTGGGAAATGGCCTGATCAACCGCTCTTTCTCTATCCATTTGTCTCCCCTTTTGTTGTCTTTGACAACGGTTTATAGTTTTCAGGGTGCAGTTGTCAGGGTGCAGAAAAAACGGCTTTGAATTGGTTCCTGCCCCCTGACAACTGTCCCCTGCACCCTGTGATTTCACAGCTTCAAAGAATTTCCAGCCCCTCCCAGAGGCCAGGCACCCAGCTTTGTATAATGCGCCCCTCCGGGTGTCAGATCGCTTTTAAACAGTACCAACTCTTTTAAGGAGCAGGCCTCACCCTTCAGGCCCGCATATTCCGAAATCATGTCGTCCAGATGGGGCCATGGGTGTGCCCCTTTTTTGAATCGCCCCAGCGTCAGATGGGGTTTGAAAGGCCTTTTCTCCGTTTTGACGCCAAAGGGTTTCAGCTTTTTTTGAAGTGCATTTCTGAAACGCCCCATGGGTTGAATATCACCGCTAAGCCCCATCCAAAAAACCCGCGGATGACGCCGACTACCGAAAAAACCCAAGCGCCCGGAGCTGACATCAAAGGGCTCGAACCTGGTGCAAACCCTTTTTATGGTTTCCCGTATGGATTGGATTTTATCCTCGGAAACATTCCCCATAAATACCACGGTCAGGTGGATGTTGTCCGATTTAACCCAGCGTAAATCCAGGGGCAATTCCTTTCCCGCCCGTGATACCTTTTTAATGACCCCTTTAATGTTCGGCGGCAGTTCAAATGCCAGGAATGAACGGATCTCCATTAAGATACCTGCGAACC
>CAYPQJ010000045.1:22302-23825 GCA_964412835.1 uncultured Desulfobacteraceae bacterium
GGCGGCAGTTCAAATGCCAGGAATGAACGGATCTCCATTAAGATACCTGCGAACCCAATCCAGGGCCATCATGGCGCTGTTCAGCTTAACCCGTTTTCTTCTTCCCCAGAAGCGGTATTTTTCCGTAAAGGTCCCTTTTTCGGAAGACAAGGCAATATGAACCGTGCCCACGGGTTTGTCCCGGCTTCCCCCGTCGGGCCCTGCAATTCCGGTGACCGCCAGACCCAGGTCCGCATGCATAGAGGACCGTACGCCCATTGCCATTTCACTGGCCGTTTCAGCACTGACGGCACCATGAATGTCAATGGTTTTGGCCGAAACCCGTAACAGGTCCACTTTTGCCCGGTTGCTGTACGAGACCACACCCCCTTGAAAATATTGTGAACTGCCGGCAACTTCCGTCAAGCGATTACCGATAAGCCCTCCGGTACACGACTCCGCCACGGAAAGGGTTTTTTCGTTTTTCAGCAGTATCTCGCCCACCACTTCTTCCATTTCGCGGCTGTCATGTGCGAAAACATAGGCCCCCACCATTTCAGAAATGGCAGTTTCAACCCGATCCAGGGTTTTTGAAATGGTGGGCTCATCTTTGCCCCTTAAGCTGATGGTAATGTGGTTTTCCGGAAAATGGGGGTAGAACCCCATAATCACTTCTCCGATCTCTTTTTCCAGGGATTTGAAAATTTCAGCGATACGCGGTTCATTAAGACCGTACAGCTTCAAGATCCGCTGCCGCATGACCGGCAGGGTTTCATATCGGCCCAGGATGTCGGGGAGGACGAATGTATCAATGAGGTAGCGCGTTTGATCGGGAACGCCGGGGAGAAAATAGAAATAAACCCCTCCGGTCAACAGGGAAAAACCGCAGGTGGCGCCTTTGGGGTTAAGCATTCGGGCTCCCTCGGGCATTAAGGCCATCTTTTTGAGGGATTCCGTCATTTCTATTTTGCGTACCCGCACATATTGCTCGATTTTATGAAGCATCTGATCATCAAGGCAAAGGGGGCGGTCCAGGGCATCGGCAGCAATCTCACAGGTCATGTCATCGGTGGTGGATCCCAGGCCGCCGGTTACGATGACAAACTGTGAAGAATTCAGTGCCCGTTTCAGTGCGTCACCGGTCCTTTTTTCATCATCACCCACGGATGTGACGCGAATCACTTTCAGGCCGGATGCAGTCAGTCTGGCCGCGGCATACCAGGAATTCAGATCCTGAGTCCTTCCGGAAACCAATTCGTTTCCGATGGTGATGATTTCTCCGTGCATGGTGTTTCCTTCGGAGCTGTTAGCTTTTAGCCGTTAGCTGTTTAGCCAAAAACGTTTCAATGCCATGTTTCCCCAATTATAGCGTAAAGCGCTGGATTTCTGTTAAACCTTGAAAATTCCAAAAATCAAAAAGATCCGAAACACAAGAGCAGTCTCAGGCCCAGATTCGCATACAGACCGGCCACCAGGTCATCAAGGACAATTCCCAACCCGCCATGGAGCCTTTCCGCTGCGTTTGCAGGCCATGGCTTCCAGAT
>CAYPQJ010000046.1:0-23571 GCA_964412835.1 uncultured Desulfobacteraceae bacterium
CAGGGCCACTTTCGCTTTGAATTCCGGTTTGTACTGGGTTCGTTTCTTGCTCATTGTCATCTCCATTCAAGGGTTGACTCAGAGCTTAACACATTGTCCGAATTTTGGGGACCACCTCAATTTTTACATTTTAAAGGGTTTATCGCTCTAAACAAAATAAGCTTTGAGCATGTTACGAGGTGAAATAATGGGTTTGACCCAGACCAGTTATGAAATTGACAGGGGCATAGCAACAATAACACTGCATCGACCGGATAGGATGAATGCCTTTACCCCCGTGATGCATGATGAACTGATCACCATTTTCGCAGAAGCAGATATGGACGATGCGGTCCGCGTTGTGGTGGTAACCGGCGCCGGAAAGGCTTTTTGTGCCGGGGCGGATCTTTCAGGAGGCGGTTCTACCTTTGACCGATCCGAAAAAACCACCATCAGCGACCATCGTGACGGCGGAGGCCAGGTGGCATTGGCAATATATAAGTGCCGAAAGCCCGTTATTGCAGCCATTAATGGACACGCAGTTGGAATCGGCATAACCATGACATTACCCATGGACATGCGTATCGTGGCCGAAGACGCCAAGATCGGCTTTGTATTTGCAAAACGCGGCGTCGTTTTAGAGGCCTGTTCCTCCTGGTTTCTGCCCCGTATCATCGGCATCGCCAAGGCCACTGAACTGGCCTATACGGGACGTGTATTCCGTGCGGTTGAAGAGGCAGGTTCCGGACTTTTCAATTATGTTTTGCCGAAAGACAGAGTGCTTTCAAAGGCCATGGAAATCGCAACCGAAATCGCAGCCAATACCTCGGCAGTTTCCGTAGCACTCAACAAGGCGCTTCTCTGGCACGGGCTGGGCGAAGATGACCCCCAATCCGCTCACCTTGTGGATTCGCGCTGTTTCTACTGGGCGGGAAAGCAGAAGGATGCAAATGAAGGCATCTTAAGCTTCCTGGAAAAACGGCAACCGAACTTCACCATGAGTTCCTCAACAGACATGCCGGACTTCTACCCCTGGTGGAAGGAGCCCAAGGTTTAGAGGCAGGTTCCGTGGCCCTAATAGTCTGTCTTGGCTGGTCATTGGGTCGTTGACGTCACGTCAATCGAATCCTCATTGGAAATTCCAAGGGGGAAATCCAGGAATGTGCCAACGGGATTGGCGGAATTTGAAGGATCACCGGCAGATCTCCAGGCCATGTATTTCGCAGTAATGAAAAAGGCGTTCCTTGTACCATTTCACCGCTCGGTAGTAGCGGTACCAGTTGGATTGAAGGAAGTTTGGGACCAGCTTTGCACCGACCACCTTTCGCTGATCGAATATCTTCCCATCAAAGTTGGAAAACGCGTCATCGAGCCATCGCCCCGCGTCATATTCAAGTGAATCATGATCATCCGGGTCCAGTAGTCCCTGTTCCACCAGGACCTTTTGCCAGTTCCGAATCCTGCCCCCGTCCATTTTCTTTATGAGGAGGGCGTCAAAGAGTGCGTGAAGGGAATCGAGACGGATATCTTTTCCTCGGTATTGTTCATGATCCCGCAGATAAAGGGACAGGCATTTTGAAATACCCTGAAAGGCCCGTTTAAACCGCTCCCTGTTATCGATGATTCCGGAGGATTTAAGCGCCATGGAAAACTCATCGGTGTAATCATAGGCGTACTGCCAAACCAGATAGGGAAGATCCGGGTAGACCATGGCCTGGCCGTGTCCGTAGGCGGGGATCAGCAAGTCAAACTGTTCGGAAACAGCATCCTTGAGCCACTTCAAAATGAATTTGAATTTATCGACCACAATCCCCGAACCGTTCAGAATCTGAACCTGTTCGATATCGTTAACCTTGCTTAACAGGCCCGAAAAGCCCTGATGGGAAAAGGTATCCGCATAGGCATGAAGCACGATGCCCAGTTTGACGAGATCCTCCTCCAGCATGGCTTCCTGCAATATGCCGGTGATCACCGGACCTTCTTCCGTGCATCGCAACTGTTTGACGAAATGGTTCCCGTTGCACCCGGGCACAAAGTGAAAGGCTGCGGTGTTGTTGATCATGGCGCTGTAATTGAAGGTTTTGATGCGGATGTAGGAATGGCAGGTGGCCATGTTGAAAAAGGACGCTTTGCCCTCTATGGTGTCATATTGGATATCATTGGGGATATCGCCTTCAATGACCACATAATTGATCCTTGCATCATCTACGAACTGTGAGGCATAAGCGATGGTGCGAGCGCTCTCCCTGTTAAAACCGATGGCGAGGGCGAAAGCCAGGACGGCATAATAGTGTGCGTCGATTTTCATTCGATCATCAAAATTCCTTTAGCTTTTTATAATTGACGGCGGACACGTAATCGATGAGATCCTGTTCGCTTACGTCTTCGCCTTTAATGGAGAGAATACATCTGTTTTCGACCATAACAATGATATCCCCTTTACAATTGGAAGTTGTACCGTGTCATACCGTATACAGCATTACCAGGCAGCGGGTGGGTTCGTTGGACAGGCTTTTCAGCTTGTGGGGAATGTCTGAATTGAAATGGATACTTTCCCCTTTCTTGAGCACATGGGGCTTTCCCCCCAGAACAAATTCCAGGTCCCCTTCCATCACAAAGATGAATTCTTCTCCTTCGTGCCGATATTCCACCGGTTTGTGGGCGTGATGGGATTCGATGGTGACCATGAAAGCTCGAAGGTGGCTTTCTTCCGCACCCGGCGTCAGTGTCTCATAGGAGTAGCTTTTTGTTCTCTTGATAAAGGCCTGGGCACGCTGGTCCCGAATTGCGGTTTGCTCTTCCCGGCTCAGAAAGGTCCCCGGATCGACCCCCAGGGCCCCGGCAAGGCGGAGCAGGAAACTGACGGGCGGGGACATCTTGTCCGATTCCACCATGGCCATGAATTCCGGCGTCTGACCGGTGGCCTTGGCCAGGGATTCCACGGTCCAGTCCCGGGATTTTCGAATCTTTTGAATTTTCGCGCCGAACCCTCCTGCTTCACCCGAGGCTTTCTTTGTATCGGATAACACGTCGGCCAGCTTTCGCATAACCACCTGCTTTGCCCGTGCGGTCAACAACGGCAGAAACGTCTTTGCATCCGCCACAATACCAATATCCGCCACCTGGAATATGGGGGCGTTTGCATCGCGATTGATGGCCACAATGGTCTTTGATTCCATAATGCCGGCCGTGTATTGAATGGCACCGGATGTTCCGATGGAAAAGAGCAGATTAGGGTGAACGGCTTTTCCCGTCTGGCCGATGAGTCGATCCTCATCCACCCAGTGGTGCAGCACGGGGGGCCGGGTTCCCGCCACCTCTCCGCCCACGGCCACCGCCAGTTCCCGAACCAGACCAAATCCTTCCATATTGCCCAACCCCGCGCCGCCCACCACAACGATCTCGGCTTCTTCAAGTTTCCGGTGTTCCGGGGGCTCAGGGGAACGGGAAAGCAGCCTGGGGCGATTGACGTCGGGATCTGTCTGAACGGGGATCCGTTCAACCGTACCTTTTGCCCCGTCCGCTTCCGACATTTCTTTATCATCGGTCTGAATCTGGGGGTGCACCGTGGCAAATCCCGTACCATGACCGTCGGCATACGTGATTTCTGCCATGATTTCCCCACCCCAAGCAGGGCACAAACCCACGATCTGCTGACCCGTAATGCGAAGATCGACGCAATCGGCCATCAACCCGGCATTGCAGATGCGCGCAGTCCTGGATGCCATTTCCCGGCCAAAATCCGTGAGGGCGAAGAGCATGAGCATGGGCGCGTGCTGTTTCACCGTGGCCGCCAGGGCTTCCGCGAAAACATCGCACAGGGGAATGGTGAAGTGCTCATTTTCGAGAACCAGGACTCGATCCGCGCCCGCGGAAAAGGATTCCCCGTAAGAGCTCTTGAGAGAAACGGCACCCACATGATCCCCGGGTGCCGTGTCATCACCGGGAACACCCGGGAACACCATCACCGCTTTTCCGTTTACGGACCGGGCAAGGGCCCGTGCCCTGGCCAGCACGTTCAGGCTGTACCTGAAGAGCCGCTCGTGCCGCAAATCACCGAATACCCAGATTTCATCGTTCATTTTTTCTTCCGATATATCTTGATCAAGCCCCGATGGCACCGGATTCCGACAGGCGCTTCATCAGCTCGTCCGCCTGCTCCCGGGCGTCTCCCTTGAGGAACTCGCATTTCTTTGTTTCTTTAACCCGCATCATGGAAATCACCCGGGTGGGGGAACCCGCATCGCCCACACGTTCCGGCACAAGCCCCAGATCCGACAGGTTCCAGCGTTCAACCCGCTCTGATTCAAATGCCCGGCCAATCCCTGAAAGCCCCAGATCCCTCGGCTCAAAAGCACCGGGATGGATCGTAAATGCCACCGGGCTTGTCACTTCATATTCTTCCAAAAAATGATCAGCGACTCGTTCCACCCTGAATACGTCCTTCTGCCATTCTATACCTGATACCATACTGATAAACGGGATGCCGAGCTGTACCGATGTCTGAGGCCCCACCTGACCGGTATCGCTGTCCGCTGTCCGAACGCCGAAAAGCACCAGGTCAAAGGGGACCAGCTTTTGAAGGCCCGCCCCGAGGACCGTTGAGGTGGCCAGGGTGTCTGAACCGGCAAATGCCGGATCAGAGATGAGGATCTCCCGATCCACCCCCATGGCCCTGGCCTCGGAAAGGGCTGAAAGGCTCGCTTCAGGGCCCATTGAAATGGCCGTCACACGGCCACCGTGAAGTTCTTTGAGGCGAAGGGCCGCTTCCAGGACCGGCCGGTCGAATGGATTGAGCTCCGAGGTATCCTCGGTTCGAACCACCTGTTCCTCGGGCGCCGCCAGGATGACCGATTTAATGCATACCACAATATGAAATCCCATTATTTTTTCCCCAGGACCCCTCTGGCAATCACCATCCGGTGCACCTCGGAGGAGCCCTCGTAAATTCTCGTTACCCGGGCGTCACGGTAGTAGCGTTCAACGGGGTAGCTCTTGGAGTACCCATATCCACCATGAATCTGTACCGCCATATCCGTCACCTTGCAGCAGGCCTCGGACGCAAAGAGTTTTGCCATGGCCGATTCCTGGGAAAATCTTTTTCCGGAATCTTTAAGGGCGGCGGCCCGATATGTCATGAGGCGGGATGCTTCCACAAGGGTACCCATATCCGCAATCATCATCCGGATGGCCTGGTGTTTTGAAATGGGAACCCTGAACTGGCGGCGCTGCCGAGCATACAGAATCCCCTCTTCCAGCGCGGCCTGAGCAATACCCAGGGCCTGGGCCGCGATCCCCATCCGGCCCGTATCCAGGGCCGCAAGACCGATTTTAAGCCCCATGCCTTCCCGGCCCAGGAGATTATCGAGCGGCAGGCGGCAGTCATAGAGCCGTATGGAACTGACCGGGTTTGCCCGCATGCCGCAGAGGTCTTCCAGGTCCCCCACCACGAACCCCGGGGTTCCCCGTTCCGCCACCACCACACTAATCTCCCTGCGGTCACCGGACGGGTTGGTTTTAAGGAACAAGAGGCATATGTCCGCAACCCCTCCGTTGGTCACAAATACCTTGTTGGCGTTGACCACATATGCGTCTCCATCGGAAACGGCCGTGGCCTCAATGCCCGACGCGTCTGACCCCGCGTTGGGTTCCGTCAGGCAGAAAGCACCGATCTTCTCCCCACCGGCCAAAGGCTTTGCCCACTTTTCCTGCTGGGCCTCTGATCCGAACGCCAGGATGGGGTACAGGGCCACGCTGTTATGGACCGTCACACAGAGCCCCAGGCTGCCGCTGGCCCTGCTGATCTCCTCAACGATAATGGCATAGCTGACGGAATCCAGATCCGCGCCACCCAGTTCTCGGGGTGCCTGGATACCGAAATATCCGAGCTTCCCCATCTTTTCCACCACTTCCCAGGGAAACCGAGCCTCTCGATCAATCTCACCGGCTATGGGCCTGATTTCCCGATCACAGAAGGAACGAACAGATCGCCGTACGATACGATGCTTTTCAGATAATATACCGTCCATAAATTCTCTTTATTTCAAAATCACAAGAAACCGGTTGAGACCTCAGGTCTCCGGTAAAGGTCGGGGTTAGAGTTGCTCGGGGAGATAGCATTTAAAGGGGCAGGAGTAACAACTGATTCGGTTAGGCAAAACACCTTTCTCTAGGAGATGCAAGCCTACTTCTTTGTATACACTCCCTTGCTGACACTTTTGATTTTTTTCTTTTTTCTAAGCCGGTAGATGATGTTGTTCAATTTTTTCGTGTTAAAGCCTGTTTGCTCACCCAGTTCATCCATTGTAATGGGTTTTGTCGCAGTGACGATCACTTCGTAAACCACCTCCGTTGCGTTGACAGCCGGCTTTTTCTGAGAAACCGTGTTATCGGGAGTCTCTTTTGGTGCCTCGGGTGGGTTGTAATCATTCGCTGCGGGCTCGGGTTCGAAATCCCTGTCACCGCCTGACGAATCCACATAACCGTCCAGCTTATCCGCGATGGTCTGCACGCCCTGGGCCAAGGTCCTCAACCCTTCGCCAAACGCTTTTACAAATGTTTCCAGCTCTTTCATTGCACATATCCTCCTGCAGTATTTCACCATTCCCTTTATCTCGAACGTCGGGTACCCGCTGAAAAATCAGTCTTACCCTGTTTTTTATATGGTTTCTTCATATCAGGTAAATCTTTGCTTTTCAATGAAAAAAGGTATTTTCAAAATTATTTGACCCGAATCAAGGGAACGTGGTAGGTTTGCTCCTAAAAAAACAATGAGGATCAGTTCCTGAAACACCGACCGGGAGTCAACCTGAATGACGAGTGATTTAGACATCATTTCAAGCGCCCTTATCTTTGATGGGCTTCCCAAACAACACCTTGAACAGATCCAAGAGGTGTCGGTCTCAAAAAACTACCATAAGGGTGAAATGATCTTTATGGAGCAGGACGAAGGAAACGGCTTCTACCTGGTGGCGGAAGGAATGGTAAAAATTTTCAAGGTTTCACCGTCAGGCAAGGAACAGATTCTCCACGTTTTCGGCCCCGGAGAACCTTTCGGTGAGGTCCCGGTATTTTCCGGACGTCGATTCCCCGCCAATGCCGAAGCCATTCGAAAATCGAGGCTTCTCTTTTTCCCGAGAACCGCATTCCTGGGGCTGATTACAGCCCATCCATCACTTGCCTTGAACATCCTCGCGGTGCTGGCCATGCGGCTTCGGCAATTCACCCAGCAAATCGAAAACCTTTCCCTGAAAGAAGTCCCCGCCCGCCTGGCAGCGTATCTGCTTTATCTATCTACGGAACAGGAAAGAGAGGATTCCGTCACGCTCGACATTTCAAAGGGACAACTGGCGAGCCTTTTGGGAACCATTCCTGAAACCCTTTCCCGGATCCTGAACCGGATGAACAAGCAGGGCCTCATCGAAACAAAAGACCGCACCATCCGGTTGCTGAATCTTGAAGGGCTTGAATCCCTTTCCATCGATGGGGAAAAAAATGAAGCAACATAGAAAAGTACTTGATATTTCAGTCAGGAACTGTTAAAAAGACGGATTATCATAATGTCCAGCAGGGAGGAAACATTCAAATGTCAAAAGTATGCGATATCTGTGGCAAAAAACCGCTTGTCGGTTATAGCGTCAGCCACGCTCACAATAAAACCAAGAAACGATGGTACCCCAACCTTCAGAGCGTCAAATGTGTCAAAAACGGTCAAGCCGTAAAAATCAAGGCCTGCACCAGCTGCATCAAATCCGGCCTTGTGGCAAAACCCGTGAAGAAAACCTTTCAAGTTTCCTGAAGCCTTTCAACCATCAGCACGTTTCTCACCTTTTTGATGGAACGGATTATGTCCTGAAGCTGGGCATAATCCTCCACCTCAATCGTAAAAAGAGCGATGCCTTTATTGTCCACCGTGGTTTTCACTTCGGCCTGGATGATATTGGCGTCTTTCTGGCTGAAGATGGTGCTGATATCCGCCAGAACGCCCTTTTTCTGCAGGCTACTCACCCGCAGTCTGGCCGGATAGGTATTTTTCTCGGAAGGCTCCCATGAGACGGCCACCAACCGGTCAGGATCGGCTTCCTTAACATGCCGGCAGTTTTCATTGTGAATGGCCACACCGCTTCCACGGGTAATAAACCCGAGCACTTTCTCACCGGGCAGGGGCTGGCAGCAGTTGGCGAAATGGAGCAGCATATCGCTCACACCATCGACCTTGATACCCGCATGCGCTTTAGGCCTGGTCAAACGGCTGACCACCTTGCCGACCAACCCCAGAGGGCTTTCCTCTTTTTCCACCAATTTTGGCCTGAGACGCCCCACTACCTGCATGGCCGAAATCTTCCCAAACCCGATCTGTGCAACAAGGTCCTCACCTGATTGGAAAGAAAGTTCTTTGGCCACGGCTGCAATCTGTTCACTTTTGAGCAGGTTAGGCACAGTCAACCTCTCCTGCTGCAAAGCCTTTTCCAGGATGCTCTTGCCCAGGCTGATACTTTCATCTTTCCCCTGGGTATTAATCCATTGTCTGATCTTGGTCTTTGCTTTTGAGGTTTTGACGAAACTCAACCAGTCTTTACTGGGATGCTGTTTCGGGGAGGTCATCACTTCGATGATGTTGCCGTTTTTCAATTGGGCCCGCAGGGGAACCATCCTGCCGTCAACCTTGGCCCCAGTGCACTTCTCACCCACCTCTGAGTGGATACTGTACGCAAAATCGATCATGGTGGCCCCCTTGGGAAAAGACTTCACCTCACCGGTGGGCGTAAACACGTAGACCTCATCAGGGAAGAGATCCATTTTCACGGTGTCCAGAAACTCCTGGGGATCCTTAAGGTTTTTCTGCCAGTCGAGCAGCTCATTAAGCCATGCGAACTGCTTTTCATCGGTTTTTCGCGCAGCATTCCCTTCTTTGTACTTCCAGTGGGCCGCGATGCCGCTCTCAGCCACCCGGTTCATGTCCCAGGTCCTGATCTGAACCTCCATCCTTTCTTTCACCGGGCCGAAAACCGTGGTGTGCAGGGACTGGTACATGTTGCCTTTGGGAACGGAAATGTAGTCTTTGAAGCGTTTGGATACGGGCTTCCACATGGAATGGATATGCCCGAGCGCCTCATAACATTCCTTGATGGTATTAACGATCACCCGGAACGCCAGGATATCATAAACCTGGCCCACTTCCAGATCCTGAGCGATCATCTTTTTGTAAATGCTGTAAAAGTGTTTCTGACGACCCTTGATGGTGGCGGAAATATTGACCTTGGCCAGTTCATCGGTCAGGGTCTCCTGAACACTCTTCAAGAATTTCCCCATCTCGCCCTGTCGCCGCGCCGTCAGGTCTTTGATGCTGGCATAAATCTCCGGCTCCAGATAGAAGAGACACAGGTCCTCAAGGCTGCTCTTGATCCAGTTGATGCCCATCCTCCCGGCCAGGGGAGCATAGATATCCAGAGTTTCGGTGGCGATTCGCCGCTGCTTTTCATCAGCCTGGAAACCCAAAGTCCGCATGTTATGGAGCCGGTCCGCCAGTTTGACGAGTATCACGCGAATATCCGTGGACATGGCGAGAATCATTTTGCGAACATTTTCGGCCTGGCGCTGTTTGGAACTTTTGAAATGGATTTTGCTGATTTTGGTGACACCGTCTACGATATTGGCGGTTTCTTCACCAAAAAGCTTGGTTATTTCCTCCAGGCTCGCATGGGTGTCTTCAATGACGTCGTGCAGCAGTCCGGCGGCAATACAGATGACGTCCATTTTCAACTGGCTCAAGATATAGGCGGCTTCCAGGGGATGGGAAAGATAGGGCTCACCTGAAAGGCGAATCTGCCCCTGGTGGACTTTGGCAGAGTACACATAAGCCTTTTCAATCAATTCAATGTCCGCTTTGGGATGGTAACTGAGAACCTGCGAGGTAATGTCATTTAATCGAATCATAGAGGCCCTTCACCGTATCCGAAATGGCGACTGCGGCACTGTCCGGCGGTACCGTAAAGCTCTCCGGTTCCGACCGAAGCTTGACCTCCACCTCCCCGTTCTTAAGCCCCCGGGAACCCACGGTGATGCGCACCGGAATACCAAGCAGGTCGGCGTCCTTGAATTTGACGCCTGCCCGTTCGTCTCGATCATCCAGGAGCACATCCATGTTCAGGTTCAGGAGATCCCCGTAGATTTTTGAGGCCGCTTCCACAACGTCCTCATTGTGCATCTGCAGCGGCAGGATGGTCACCTCAAAGGGGGCCACCGGAGCCGGAAAAACAATACCGTCCTTGTCGTGGTTCTGCTCGATGGCCGCCGCCACGGTCCGACCGATACCGATGCCGTAACACCCCATGATCATGGGCATCTCTTTTCCCTGTTCATTCAAGAAGACGGCTTTCATGGCCTCACTATACTTGACACCCAGTTTGAACACATGCCCCACTTCAATGCCCCTGCCGAAGGCGATAGGACCGCCGCAACGGGGACACGCGTCCCCCGGCGCAATGGTGCGCAAATCACCGAAGAGCGCTGGTTTGAAATCCCTTTCCAAATTCACATTTTTGAGGTGAAGGTCTTTTTCATTACCCCCCACCACAAAATTTTTCATGGCTTTGAGTGCATTATCGGCCACCACTTTGATTTTGAGGCCCACAGGACCCGCAAAACCCAATGGGGCTCCGGTCGCTTCTTCTACCATTCGCTCGGAAGCCATTTCCACGGCTTGAGCATCCAGCGCATTTTTCAGCTTGGCATCATTCAATTCATGATCACCGCGAATCAACACCGCCACCGGTTCTTCATCAACCATATAAACAAGGGTTTTCAGCAATTGTTCGGACGTAATGTTCAGGAATTCGGTCACCTCATCAATGGTCCGCTGATCGGGTGTGTCCACCCGGCCCATGACCTCAAAACCATTCCCATCCGGCGAAGATAAATCTTCTTCTTTCACCTCCGCCCGTTCCAGATTGGCCGCATAATCACATGCGGTACAATTGACGATCTGGTCCTCACCGGACTCGGCCAGCACCATGAATTCGTGGGAATAACTTCCGCCGATGGTACCGGAGTCAGCCTCAACAGCCCTGAATTTCAGTCCACATCTCTTGAAAATCCTTTCATAAGCCTCGTACATGGCTTCGTAGCTGCTGTTGGCCCCTGCCTCATCCACATCAAAGCTGTAGGCATCCTTCATGATGAATTCGCGCCCGCGCATAATCCCGAAACGGGGGCGTATCTCATCCCTGAACTTGGTCTGGATCTGGTAGAGATTAATGGGCATCTGTTTGTAGGAGTGGATCTCTTTTCGTACCAGGTCCGTGATCACCTCTTCGTGGGTGGGCCCCATGCAGGCCTCCCGGTCATGACGGTCCTTGAACCGCAACAGTTCACGGCCATAATATTCCCACCGGCCGCTCTCCTGCCACAATTCAGCGGGCTGCACAGCGGGCATGAGGACCTCGATGGCACCTGCCCGGTTCATCTCTTCCCGGACAATATTTTCCACCTTCCGTATGGACCTGAGACCGACGGGAAGGTACGTATAAATGCCCGAGGTCAGTTTTCGAATCATGCCGGCCCGGACCATCAACTGGTGGCTGATAATCTCGGCATCGGCCGGCACTTCCTTCTGCGTGGGAATAAAATAGCTGGAATATCGCATAATTTTCTTGCTGTTCTCCTTGAATTAACAAATTTTGATCCGTATGCCTGAGCTTCCCAGGGCACCTCAATCCGCATTCCGCATTCCGCATTCCGCAATCCTTCTGACTTCGGCAATCAAGACTTCCGCCAGCTGATCCTCGGGTATTTTCCGAACCACTTCTCCTTTCTTGAACAAAATCCCCTGCCCTCGCCCACCGGCAACCCCCACATCCGCCTCCCGGGCTTCACCGGGACCATTAACCACGCAGCCCATGATAGCCACCTTGGGGGATGCCACAATGCCGGAAACAGCTTTTTCCACTTTATCCACAATGGAGAAAAGATCGATCTCACAGCGGCCGCAGGTAGGACACGATATAATTTCAGGCCCCCGGGATCTCAAACCGAGACTCCTCAAAATTTCATACGCCACCCGGACCTCTTCAACAGGGTCGCGGGTGAGGGACACCCGGAAGGTATCTCCGATGCCTTCAGCCAGCAGAAACCCGATACCCATGGTGCTTTTGACCGTACCGGAAATCAGCGTACCCGCCTCAGTGACCCCCAGGTGAAGGGGGTAGTCCACCCGTTCGCTCAGAAGCTCGTAGGCCGCAATGGTATTCCTGACATCGGAAGACTTCAAAGAGATTTTGATATGGGGAAAATCAAGATCTTCCAGAATCTTCACATGTTCCATGGCGCTATGCACCATGGCCTCGGGCGTAGGCCCTCCGAATTTCTTCAGCACATCCCGGTGCAGGGACCCCGCGTTAACCCCGATCCGTATGGGGGCTTTCACCTGGCGGGCGGCGGAAACCACCTTTTTCACCGATTCCGGACCGCCGATATTGCCGGGGTTGATGCGAAGACCATCAGCGCCGGCCTTCAAAACCCCCAGGGCCAGCCGATGATCAAAGTGAATATCGGCTATGAGCGGGGGCTTGACCTTTTTCTTGATCTCGGCAAAAGCCGCAACCGCCGTTTCATCGGGTATGGCCAGGCGGACAATGTCACATCCCGCTTCCGCCAGGCGTTCGATCTGGGCCACTGTTTTAGACACATCCCTTGTATCGGTATTGGTCATGGATTGAACGGCGATGGGCGCATCGCCACCGATGGGCACATCTCCCACATGAATTTTTTTTGTAGGTTTACGAACTCCTTTTATGGGCATGAATTCAGTTGGTCTCCTTAATCGTTTTACAAATCAAATACTCAATTAAACCGCTTTCGATGGCTGATCGGATCGAAGCCTTCTTCATGATCGCTATCAGCCTTCACCAAATTAGGGAAAGCCCTTGATCCTGTCAAGATGATTTAAGCAAAGACACCCTCTGTGAGCAAGGATCCGTTAGATCCATCTTTCAACTCGTTTTTGTATAATTTTTCTTATTTTTTCAATAGTTTTAATATCTTTTCCATTTCCATAAAAGCTTTCTGCAATTTCGTCGGAATCAGAGGCGATACGCTTCCCTATGTCTTGAACCGTGTTGAGCACATATCGTGGTTTTAGTGCAATACTGTCGGCAAATCGTTCCCAGTGGCGTGTTTTAATCCAGTCTGCCCTGTTTTCACCGCCGATCTTCATGGCAAACTTCTTTGCTAGGCTCGGGTAAACCTCGGTGGAAAGCAGGTCATAAAATGGCGCAAGCCGCGGCCCCCGGCCGGCAATCAATATGGAAATATTTTTTGCATGGGCATCAGCATTTCCAATCAAAATATTGAAAATGGCCCAATGGAGCAAAGACCGCTGGTCCGCTGCAGGTCTTATGCTGTATCTTTTAAGCAACATAAAGCATTGGTCAAGTGAAGGCCCCCCTTCGCTTTCGTATTTTTGTTCCGGAAGAATCCCCAGCGCCTGGCAGAAATCTTCCTGGTGTAAACGGAGAATCGTGCCGTCTTGTTCCCTGGCCCTGTCATAACGTGTGACCATCAAAATCGTATCCCCATTTTTTCGAATAACAGTCTCTGCCACCGGCAGGCCTGTTCGTTGGGCGAGCGCCATGCAAAAAGCTTCGTTCTCGACGGTCTCCTCGAGCCTGACAATGGGTGGTTTGAGGATATGGGTGCTGGGGCTGTTACCCATGGCGATAAAGATTCGGTCATCTTCAATATAAACAGGTAGTTTTTTCTGTGCGCCGGCAAGGGAAAGACGGATGCCCTCTTCTCCGGCCAAAAGCGGTTTGTTGGAAAGCTCGGCGACTGTTTGGTGCAAGGATTCTTCATCCAACGCCCTGTAGCCGGAGCGGCCAACGGGCATTTCATGTTGAGGTAAGATGGAAACAGCTCCAGCGCAATCACCGCCTATTTTTTCAAGGAATTTATAGGTGTTTTGTTCGGAAATATGGAGTTTTGCTGCAATAAGCCGCCGGATTTCCCCTTCAGGCAGGAGATTCGCAAAAAAAGGGCGCGCAGCGTCATTCTCGAATGAAGCCGGACGAAGCGGCAAAGAAAGAGACAGAGGGAAAGCCTCGGGTCTATTCAGCCATTCCAACGCGTATTTAAAGACAAATCGCCGCTCATCATCCAGCCAAAGCCGTCCGGTCAACCGATCGCCACAAAAAACATCCAGTCCCGTTGCTTTATTACTCATTCAACCAGGTCCTTTCCGTGATCTCCAGTTCAAGACCCAAGGCAGCCAAAACCTGAAGGACTTTGTCGAAACGCACCGTCGATTTGCCGTTTTCCAGGTCTGAAAGGAAACGGTAATTCACATTGCAGAGACCCGATGCCTCAACCAATGTCAAACCATCCTCCTTACGCTTGGTTCGAACAGCCGCTCCAATATCCGAGGCAGACTTAACACGTATCTTCATGGCATTACCTCAACAAAGCATTCCCGTTCGGGAATAATAGCAATGAAAAGGCGCTCGGTCAAGAATAATATTCCCGTTCGGGAACAATGGTTGATATTCATCAAGTTGATGGCAAAATATTCCCGAACGGGAATAGGAACTATATTCGCAAGCTCTTCGCGGAACACACTTTTGTATCTAATCCTTGAACCATTCTTTGTTCATCTGAACGGTCATTCCATCGGTATGCATCAACCGATTGATCAATCCTTCGGTCTTTGGCAATTCGTAACCGAAGAAATATCGGAAGGTATAGAATTTCCCCTGATAAAAATTCTCTTCGGCTTCCGGCAGTCCCCCTTTTAAAGCATTTACGATGACAATGGCCTGAATGAGCCACTGCCAGGCAACGGTGATAATCCCGAACAATTCCAGATAAAGGGTTGCATCGGCTAAAGCGTGTTCAATTCCCCGCTCCTTCAGGATGCCGGCCAGATGAAAGGTGACCCGTTTCAGCTTTTCAAGGGATTCCGATAACTTTAGCGCATAGGGTTCCAGCGCAGACATTCCCTTTGCTTCTCTGATGACGGTTTCGACTTCTTCGAGATATGTCGCAAAGGCCTTGCCGTTGTTCATGGGGATCTTTCGGCCCAGGAGATCCATCCCGTGAATTCCGGTGGTCCCTTCATGGATGGGATGAATGCGGGCATCCCGATAGTATTGTTCCAGAGGGTAGTCGTCGCAGTAACCGGAACCACCGAGACACTGAAGCCCCTGGCTGATGGAAAGGATACCGGCCTCCGACGGATAGCTCTTGGCCACCGGTGTGAGAAGATCCAGCAAAAGTGAATACTTTTCCTTCTCTTCATGGCTCCCTACTTTTTTCATGTCCACATATTGACTGCATTGCAGCAACAGGCTCAAGGCCCCCTCCACCACCGACCGCTGGAACAGCAGCATTCGTTTCACGTCGGCATGTTCGATAATGGGGACGGGGGGATTCGAAGGGTTTTTCTCTTCGATCTTTCGCCCTTGTTTTCGGACCGCGGCATAGTCCAGGGAGGCGTAATAAGCAGCCGTGGCCATTGCGGCGGCCCCCATGCCGACCCCGATCCGTGCTTCGTTCATCATCTGAAACATATACCGAAGACCGTTGTGGGGCTCACCCACCAAATATCCCCGGCAATCGTTTTTGTCCCCCATGCTGAGCTGTGCAATGGGGCATCCCCGGTAACCCAGCTTGTGAAATATGCCGGAAGTAACCACATCGTTTGGAACCAAGGCGCCCTTTTCACTAATCCGTTTTTTCGGCACCACGAACAGGGAGATCCCCTTGACCCCGGGAGGCGCTCCCCGGACCCGGGCCAGCATCAGATGCACCACATTTTCCACACCATCATGATCCCCCGCCGAAATAAATATCTTCTGTCCCTGGATCCGGTAGTAACCGTTTTCGGTGGGTTCAGCCGTGGTGGTGATATCGCTGAGCGAGCTTCCCGCCTCAGGCTCCGTCAATGCCATGGTCCCCTGCCATCGGCCGCTTCGCATGTGCGGAACAAAGGCATCGTAAAGTCCCTTGCCGCCAAAATTTTCAATGAGGCGGGCCGCGCCGTCCGAAAGCCCTGAATAGGCGGCCCCGGAATAATTGGCGGCACAGAAAATAAACCGGCAGCTGTCCGCAATCATATGGGGAAGCTGCTGCCCGTCCAGATCTTCGGGAACGGTCATGGCGATCCATCCCCCCTCGCCCATTTCCTTCAGCACTTTTTTCACTGAAGGGTGCACCTTTACCGCATCGTCCACCAGTTCCGGAGGTTTTCGGTCCATCTCCCGGTAATGGGGCCACAGGATTCCCTGGGCCAGTTCTTCTGCGGCCTGAAGCACCATGTCCAGCATCTTACGATCGTACTCCGCATAGTATGGATGCCGGGTCAATGAAACCGCATCAAAGACCTCGTAAAGGAGGAATTTCAGGTTCCTCATACTCATAAATTTTTCCGTCAAAACACTCTCCTTAATTCAAGCAGCCTTGTATTGGCGGATGTCAACCATGACAAGGGAGGCTATTCGTCTCGGTCAAAACCAACCTCTGGCTCAGCAACACCCATTGCTACCTCTTCTCGCGCATCCCCGGAACTGTGAAAACTTTCAGAAACGGGCGTGCTGTCCATATAGAGTGTATCCGGACAAAGGCCCTGACCACCCCGCCACTGGACGTTGCCTAAAAAGACTTTCACGGAATTCATCCCGACTACGGATAAATTTTAACTTTTATGGAATATCCATGACAAGTTTCACGCCGTCATAGACTTCCGCAAGCCTGCCTTTGGTGAGGCTACCGATCATTTCCTTGAGGCTGTTTTTATCCACAGTTTTTATTTGCGTCATATTAACGACCGATCTTTTGGGGAGGTTTGCTTCTCCTTGCTGCAGAATCACATTGCCGGGCAACTCACCGAATTTCAGTGTGGAGGTAATGGCAACCACAATAACCGTGTTTAACTTGCTGTCGTTCAGTAGGTCATTTTGAACAACAAGCCCGGGGCGACTTCCCTTAGGCTCGGAGCCTTTCCCAGGCGAAAAATCGACCCAATAGACAGAGCCTTTTCGGATTACCATTCCTGCCCCTCCTCAATCTCCAATCCTTCAAACCAGCCGGCGCAGTTAAGCTGTTCTTCTCTTATGGATTCGTCTGAAAAAACCTTGTCGTAAGTCTGCTTGATATGACGATTTCTTTCCAATACGAGCCTTTCCCTCAGTACGGTAGAAATAAATTTACTTCTGGATAGACCCTTTTTCCTGCTGATGTCATCGATCATTATGATCAAATCTTTCGGAATTGTAATGGCGACCTTTTGGGTAAGCATATTTATGACCCTCCTCAGTATGACACACAAAGAATACCTTGAGTGGAGAGATTTGTCAATCCGCATTAAGTAGGATGTCCAATTGAGAAAAAAGTTCCCCAGCCCCAGCCAACGGAATAGGGAAGGATTTCCGATAACACCCTTCTAAGCTGGAGTGCGGGAGCGAAAAGAACGAGGACCCCCTTGGTTTCAATCCTCACGAATCAACCGCAGGAGTTCTTCGGCCGTAATTTTCCCACTCATGTCACTGCCGTCCAGCAGGCTGTCCGCCAGGTCCCGCTTTTTCCGGTGGAGTGAAATGATCTTTTCTTCGATGGTTCCCCGGGTAACCAGCCGATAAACCGTGACCGGGTGCTGCTGGCCGATGCGGTGGGCTCGGTCGGAGGCCTGGTCTTCCACCGCCGGGTTCCACCAGGGATCCATGTGAATCACGTAGGATGCGGCGGTGAGGTTAAGGCCCAGCCCACCCGCCTTGAGGCTGATCAAAAACAGGTCGCCCTCCCCTTTTTGAAACCGCGCCACCTGCTCCTGCCGGACCTTCGCCGGAGTGGAACCGTCCAGGTATCGGTAATCGATTTTTTTCCCATCCAGGTATTCCCGTAATATTTCCAGATGCCCCACAAACTGACTGAAAACAAGGGCTTTGTGACGGTTTTCCAAAAGTTCCGAAATC
This sequence comes from uncultured Desulfobacteraceae bacterium, assembly GCA_964412835.1. Lineage (GTDB taxonomy): Bacteria > Desulfobacterota > DSM-4660 > Desulfatiglandales > Desulfatiglandaceae > NaphS2. Next base: position 17,940 of record CAYPQJ010000046.1, read on the forward strand.
ACCTCGCCGAACAATGCCAGTTTGGCGCCGGAAAGGGGGCTCTCGGGCAAAACCAAGCGGGGATGACAGCAGGCCCTTCGCAGCCGCATGATCTCCGCAAGAATTTTGAGATGCTTCTGCCCGGCGGGAGCGTCGTCCTGTTCCAGCTTTTGAACGGCATTCCGGCGCAGGGCTTCGTAAAAGGCGGCCTCTGTTGCGTCCATCTCCACATGAAGCATCACTTCCGTCTTCAAAGGAAGCTCTTCCAGAACTTCTGTCTTGCCGCGGCGAAGGATGAAGGGCTGGATCAGTTTCCTGAGCCGCTTTTTGGCCATCCGATCACCACTTTTCTCAATGGGCAGGGCAAACCGCTCATTGAATCTTTTGAGGGAACCCAGAAGCCCCGGATTGATGAAATTAAACAAGGTCCACAATTCACCCAGATGGTTTTCAATGGGAGTTCCGGTTGTGATAATCCGAAAATCGCCCTTCAGGTTCATGGCGGCCTGGGAACGCTTGGCCGTAATATTCTTGATGGCCTGGGCTTCGTCCAGAACAATGGTGTGCCACTTTTGGGAACCCAGCAGATCGGACTCCTGTTGCATCAATCCGTAACTGGCAACCAACACATCAAACGCTTTCAAACCCTGAACCAGCTCATCCCGCTCCTTTCCACCGAACTGGATGGGATTCAAAGTGGGTGCAAAACGGTGGGTCTCCGCAATCCAATTATGGCATACGGACGTGGGGGCCACAATCAGGGCCGGGCCATCGGCAGCCCGATCCAGGAGAACGGCCAGGGCCTGCACGGTTTTTCCCAAGCCCATGTCATCCGCCAGGCAGGCGCCGACCCCCCAATGTGCCAGCCGGGTCATCCATTGGAAACCCGTCACCTGATAATCCCTGAGTTCCGCCTTCAGGGTTGAAGGGATTGGGGGAACCGTATCCATGATCTTCTTGAAACGGTTGACCTTTGTCTGCCATTTCCTGTCCGTCTTTACATGGGAGAGGTTTTCAGCAAATTCCGCCAGAAGAAGTGCGGAAAGGGGATGAAATCGGACGGTTTTGCCTTTCCGATAGGCGTAGGCATCCATGTCCGCAAGCTTTTTGCGGAATTCCGCCGTAAGTGCCGCAAAACGGTTGTCGCCAAGGGGTATAAATCGATGTTCGGTTTCCCTTACCAGGTCCAGGAGTTTCGAAATATCCAGAACCAGGTCCTTATCCACCGCCAGGCCACCATCCACTTCAAACCAGTCCGTTCCGCTCCGTATACCCATTTTAAGGCGATCAAAAGAGATTTCCCGGGTCACCCGCAGTTTTTCCCCTTCAGGCCATTCCATGACCACCTGGTTATTATCCTGAAGCACTTTCAATTCCGACAACACCTGCAAACAGTCTTCAGACTGATCCAACTGCCACTCATGTTCACTTTCCAGGCCCATCACCAGACTCGGACAGCCGTTTTCCACAGCGCTGGCATGGGTTGCTTCCCTTTTCAAGTCCCGCCGGGTCTGCATCCGTTTGCCGTTAACGCCGGCGATGAGGGTTTCATTTCCAACACCGGGCTTCACATACGGCCCGCCTTCCCCAAACGGTTTTGTCAGCATCTCCAGGCGAAGGCCATTTCCCGAAGGTAATATGCGCATGCGGGGAACCGGATCAGCTTCTGTTTCCGACACCTTCTCGGTTGCACCGCCGATGGAAGAATGCACGGAAACGGCAGCGGAAATGGCGCCGATGGCCGACAAGACATCCTCTTTGCCCGTTAACGGCACGCTCAATCCGGTTTTCCCGAGAATACCGGCGATGCGGCGATGTTCCGCATTCACCTGAAGCACTTCAATCCGGGTGGGGCTTTGCTCAACCATAATGATTTTTTGGTCTGTAATCTCGGGAGAAAATAAAATTTTCAGTTGAGATTTCGTCTTTTTTACCGTCACCACCGGCTCGCCCCGTTCAATGGTTACCGGTGTGGATGGAGACTCCCATGAAAATACCAGGGGATGGCCGATCAATTCCAATATGGCCTTTTTCTTGTCAAAATAGTAGGTGGTGCCGGAATAATATGAGGATTCCATCTGGATGGTTTGGGAAATCCTTCGATCCTGATCAGTGATATAATCCAGATTGGTCGCATGCAACAATCTTTTAAGGGCCACATTTCGCCCCTTGGACCAACGCCCCGTTTTTCCCAGCTTCTGTTCCAGAGGCTGGAGAAATATATCCCCATGAAAGAAATTGAAGAGCCAAGCCAGCCGGGCGGCTCCCTGTTCAGTGCCCGCCTGGGAAAGCGGTTTTCCCGTACCCATCAGCGCTCGAAGGCTTTTTTGCCATAGTTCCTCATGGGGCACCATGGACAAAATGGAAACCATGCCGGTCTCATTTTGAATTTTCTTTACAAAATCATCATGGTCGGTCGCACTCTTTTTAGAAACCCGCGAAAGAAAAACGGCGCATTCCATGCTCAGCCACTTCCATCCCGCCCATTCAGCAATGGAAGAAACAAACTGAAGGGCTTTGGCTTCCTCAGAACTGATTTTGTTGTTCAGCCAGTAAGACGCAAACACGCTGAAAAATTCCGCGATACCACCGTCACCCGTTAAACCGGCGTCTGACCTCCCTTTGGCCAAGTCGACATTCCCCTTCTGAATCTCACACACCCTGTCCAGGGCATCATAGACCGGTAACATAAAGGAGAAGCGATAGGAATATGATTTGGCCTTCTTAATGATCCTGGCGATTTTCGGCAGCAGAGTGGCATCCCGCGTTTTCAGCAGGGCAAGGACAAAGAATATCCCGGCCATCCCTCGGAAGTATTCACTTCGACTGTGCACCATCTTTCGGTAGGTCTTCAGATCCGCTTCGTAACTTTCAATGGCCTCCTTATTTTTTCCTTTCACGAACAAAATCCAACCACGGAATCCAGCGGTATAGCCCGAATTGTCGATCATACCGATGATGTCACGGGCCTCTCCAAGCCTGCCGCCCAAAATCAGCCGGGTCGCAAGAAGGGAACAAAATCCATCTTTATCCGCTTTGGGGATGGACTTCAAAAAATCCTGTTGCAAGGCACAGGTGAGGGCTTCCTCATCCGGTTCCTGGTTCTCCATGTGATGAGGCAGAATGACATTGAGGGCCTGCATCCTGATCTTCGCGTTGAGCCCCATGAACCATTTCGCGTCGAAAGGGTCATTGCAGACTTGAAGAAACGGATTTTCAGGTATGAGGGTACCGCACGATCGGGATTCCATGATCGCCTGGTAGTTAACGCGGATCATCTCCATATGGTGCGTGTAGATCCCGATTCGAAAATCCCGCATCAAGAGGGGACAGTCCCTTGTCTCGGCACCCCGGTATCCATAAGATTTTTTTGTGGAGGGCATCTCCTGCAAAACCACCTTTACCATGATATCGTAATGACCGTCGTGGATGGCGCGTCTCGTGGCCAATTCAACAAAATCCGAGCGGCAATTGAACTTCTCATCCAGAAAATCACGATCCTGGAGCCGCTTCACATAGGGCGTCAGGTGCTTTGCCTGGGTAAATGGTCCTTCGGGAAAAGGTAGTCCTGCTTTTTTGCAGCATTTTAATATGGTGGTCCTGTTCCGTGTTTCGTACATGACGGAACAAAGCTGCAACAGATGCTTTTCAAAGGAAGATAAATCCTCATATTTTTGAGCTAATGCTTTTTGGGATTTGTTATATGTCATGGCTAATAAAGAAACATGGGTTTTCCGCTCACATGCCGGATTTTGGGTCGATAGGCATCCACATCGTAGAGTTCTCTCACATCCACCCGTTTCTGGCCGGTGCTGATGGTTCCCAGGGGGATATCCGCATAAACGCCGCCGCTTAAAGCCACAAGTCTTCCAAACACCTTCTTGAGAAAAAGATCAATGGCCATATTGGCATAGTTGACCGCCACCATCAGGTCCAGGGAATCGGGGGCGCCGCTTCGCATGAGATAGGAAAGCCGCTGATTCAACACATCCTGCCCGGTCAGATTTTTGAGCAGTTCGCCTGTTTCTTCACCAATTCCACCCAGCCTGCGATGGCCATAGGCGTCGCACTCTCCGGACAGGGTCATCTCGCCGCCCACAAACTTCGCCCCTTCCGATATGGTGATCATCACATAATTTTTGGGATTGGCCTTTTTATCTTCCATGATCAGGCTTGCCAGTTTTTCCGGATCAAAAGGCACCTCGCTGATGATGGCCCGCTCCACACCGGCCAGATAGGCGCTTATAAGGGAGGTCTCTCCACAATAACGGCCGAACAGTTCAATGACGGCAATTCTTTCGTGGGAACCGGCACATGTCCTGAGAGCATGGATAAAACCGACCCCTCGGGTCACCGCTGTTGAAAACCCGATACAGTAGTCAGTACCGAACACATCGTTATCCATGGTCTTGGGAATGGCAATGACGGGAAAGCCGTAGTCGCCCAGCCTGACCCCAAAACTGAGGGTGTCGTCCCCTCCGATGGGAATCACCGCATCAATGCCCAACCGTTCCAGATTTCCGATGCAGTGGGATGTAAAATCGATGACATCATCATCCGTCCCGAAGTGGTCTTTCAAGAAATCCGGAACATCCTTTTTCCTGGCCGCCCCCGGATTGGTACGAGAGGTGTGCAGATAGGTCCCGCCATCGCGGTCGATGGTGCGGACCTCCGGTTTGTCAAATTCATGCACAAAATGGTCCAGATCCGGACCTGTGGCATCGGGATGATATTCCAGCAAACCTGCCCAACCGCGCCGAAACCCCACGACCCTGATCCCTTCATCGATGGCCCGGCATACCAGGGCCTTGATACAGGGGTTGAGTCCGGGGACATCTCCTCCGCCGGTCAGAATGGCAATGACCGGTTTCTTTTTGGTATGGGTTTCCATATTATAACCTCTCTGAAGTCTCTCGTAATTATTTTGGAATGCAAAAACGGCACGACCACAATGGGCCCTTTCCAAATTAGGCAAAGCGCCTGATGCTGTCAAGATGATTTACCGTGAACCGTAAATGGTTACATTTTATGTTGACAACCCAGCCCAAAAAGTTATTCTTGCAGATCAACAGCATCGAATCAGGAGAGCAAATTATGCCCACATCAGAAAAGATCCAAGCAGCCATAGCAAGATCTTCCTTCATTCGGAAAATGTTTGAGGAAGGTGCCAAACGAAAGCAGCAGTTCGGGCCGGAAAATGTTTTTGATTTCAGCCTGGGAAATCCCAATCTGGAACCGCCGTTTAAGCTGAAAGAGATCCTCAGGGATCTGATTGAAGACCCGTCCCCTTCCCGACACGCCTACATGCCCAATGCCGGGTTTCCAGAAACACGTAAAGCCGTCGGCGATTTTCTAAGCACCTATAACGAAGCGACCTTTTCAGGCGATGAGGTTGTCATGACCGTGGGGGCCGGCGGCGGTCTAAATGTGGTATTTAAAACCATTCTCAATCCAGGCGATGAAGTCATCATCCCCAAACCTTACTTCGTTGAGTATGATTTCTATCTGGACAATCATCAGGGGGTGGTACATCGGGTGCCCACAAAGGAGGATTTTTCCTTTGATTTTGATGCCATTGAAGGTGCCGTCAGCGAAAAAACAAAGGCTGTTTTGATCAATTCTCCCAACAATCCCACCGGCAAGGTCTACAGCA
>CAYPQJ010000047.1:0-23466 GCA_964412835.1 uncultured Desulfobacteraceae bacterium
TAACCGATGGCGGCGTAGTTTCCGGAATCGGGAAAGGGCATCACGAAGTCCACGTCCAGGGGGTATTCTTTGGCCAGAAGTTCTCCCTGCCGTTTTCGAAAGAGATAGACATTTTCACCGAATACATTGCTGTCGGGTCTTGCGAAATAGATCAATTCAAAAATACACTGGCTTCGTCGGGATGGAATGCCTGAATGAATGCTCTTGACGCCGTCTTTGTTGATAATCACAATCTCGCCGGGTTCAATAAAGCGGATAAATTCCGCTTCCACCAGGTCAAAGGCACAGGTTTCAGAAGCCAGAACATACCCGGAATTGAGTTTCCCGAGGCACAGGGGCCGAAAACCGTTGGGATCCTTGGCGGCAATGAGGCTGTCCTCGGTCATAACCACCACCGAATAGGCCCCTTTTAGCTGGCCCATGGTCTCGATCATGGCCTGTTCCATACCCATATTTAAACGCCGCGCCATCAGATGCAAGACCACTTCGCTGTCCATGGTGGTCTGAAAAATGGACCCGTTTTGCTCCAACACCGAACGGATCTGGTGGGCATTGACAATGTTGCCGTTATGCGCGATGGACATGGAGTGGCCCGAATGGCGGACGCGAAAAGGCTGAGCATTGCACAGCAGTGAAGATCCCGTGGTGGAATAGCGCACATGCCCCAGGGCCACATTTCCCTTGAGGCCGTTTAAGATCTGTTCGTTAAAGATCTCAGGAACCAGGCCCATGGCTTTGTGCTCCACCACCTTTTTCCCATCGGAAACAACGATGCCCGCACTCTCCTGCCCTCGATGTTGCAAAGCATAGAGCCCGAAGTAGCTGAGTTTTGCGGCATCTTCATGGCCGTACACGGCAAAAATACCGCACTCATCCTTGGGTCGTCTGGATTGGGATTCTGTGTCATTCATAGCTCGTAACCGTTCAAAGGGTAAGCGTTCTGGAAACGTAAGGTGCAAGACAGATGGCAGGCCCACGGAAAGAACAATCCGCATTCCGCATTCCACAATTAATCATTGTGGTATTCCTGTATGGTTCTGACCTTCATATCCTCTTCCGTCATGGAGCGTATGGCTAAAAGGGTCGCTTTTGCGCCGGCCACTGTGGTGGTGTACGGAACATTGAGGGTCAAAGACGCCCTTCGAATGGAGTACGATTCGCCAATGGCCTTTTTGCCGCCGGTGGTATTGATCACCAGATCAATCTCTCCGTTTTTGATCATGTCCACCACGTGCGGGCGCCCTTCCCGAACCTTATTGACCGGCTCGTTGATCACACCATTCTCCCTAAGAAACCGGGAAGTGCCCTGGGTCGCCAGGATTCCGAACCCAAGCTCGAAGAGCCCCTGTGCCACGGGAAGAACCTTCTTTTTATCCTCATCCTTGACGCTGATAAAGACCGTACCTTCCAAAGGAATCTTCTGACCGGCCGCCACTTGGGATTTCCCGAATGCCAGCCCAAAGGTACGATCGATGCCCATCACCTCCCCGGTGGATTTCATCTCGGGCCCCAGGATAGTGTCCACCCCCGGAAACCGGCTGAAGGGAAAAACCGCTTCTTTCACGGATACATATTCGGGGACCACTTCCCGGGTCAAACCCAGTGATTCAAGGGTTTCACCCATAATCACCCGGGTGGCCATATTGGCCAGTGGCACGCCGGTGGCCTTGCTCACAAAGGGAACGGTTCGCGAGGCCCGCGGATTTACCTCAATCACATAAACAATACCATCTCTTACCGCGTACTGGATGTTCATGAGCCCCACCACCGACAACTCTTTAGCCAACGCCCGGGTGTGTTCCATGATGGTTTCAAGAATTTCCGGTTCCAGGGAAACGGGAGGCAGCACGCAGGCGCTGTCGCCACTGTGAATACCCGCTTCCTCGATATGTTCCATAATGCCACCGATGATGGTGTCTTGGCCGTCGGAAATGGCGTCCACATCAATTTCAACAGCCCCGTCCAGAAACCGGTCCACCAGTACGGGTTTACCGGGAGACACCTGGACCGCGGTCTCCATGTAGTATTCCAGATCTTTCCGGTCATAAACGATTTCCATGGCCCGCCCTCCCAGCACAAATGAGGGCCGAACCACCACGGGATAACCGATTCGGTCCGCTATATGAATGGCCTCCTGTTTGGTTTTGGCAATGCCGTTTTCAGGCTGAAGGATCTGGAGTTTTTTGAGCATCACCTGAAAGCGCTCCCGGTCCTCAGCCCGGTCGATACTGTCCGGGCTGGTGCCCAGAATTTTCACACCCGCATCCGAAAGGGGAACGGAAAGGTTCAGGGGGGTCTGCCCACCGAACTGCACGACAATCCCAACCGGTTTCTCCTGCTCCACGATGTGCAGCACGTCTTCCCGGGTAAGCGGTTCGAAATAGAGCCGATCGGACGTATCATAATCGGTGCTCACGGTTTCCGGGTTGCTGTTCACCATGATGCTTTCAATGCCCATCTCCCGAAGGGCCAGGGAAGCATGGACGCAGCAGTAGTCAAACTCGATGCCCTGGCCGATGCGGTTGGGCCCACCGCCCAGGATGATCACCTTTTTCTTTTGGGATGTTCGAATTTCGTTTTCCTGCTCGTAGGTGGAATAGTAATAGGGGGTATAGGCCTCAAACTCGGCGGCGCAGGTGTCCACCAGTTTGTAGACCGGTTCCACGCCCTTTGATTTTCGGATTTGTCGAATCATTTCCTCGGTGGTATCAAAAATGCCGGCCAGCTGAACATCTGAAAACCCGTATTCCTTGACACTTTTCAGGAAATCCTCATCCCAATGCTCCGGCCCATCCCCCTGTTGCGCCATTTGACGCAGCCGGCTTTCAAATGCCTGGATCTGTTGAATGTGATAGAGGAACCAGGGATCAATGTTTGAGAGCTCATTAATTTTCTCGATGCTCATGCCCCGGTTGAAGGCCTCGTAGATATAAAAAAGCCGATGAGAATTGGGCCGGATGAGACCCCTTTCCAGTTCATAAACATCTGTTTTTGAAAGGGTACAATCGGGGGTATCGGTCCCCATGCCGAATCGCCCGATCTCCAGAGACCGCACCGCCTTTTGGAGGGATTCCTTGAAGGTCCGGCCGATGGCCATGGTTTCTCCCACGGATTTCATGGAAGTGGTCAGGGAATCCCGGGTACCCGGAAATTTCTCAAAGGTCCACCGGGGCACCTTGACCACGCAGTAATCTATGGTGGGCTCAAAGGAGGCAAAGGTTTTCCGGGTAATATCATTGGGGATTTCGTCCAGAGTATACCCCACGGCCAGCTTGGCAGCAATCTTGGCGATGGGAAATCCCGTGGCCTTGGATGCCAGGGCCGAGCTTCTTGACACCCGGGGGTTCATTTCGATGACCACCATTTCTCCGTTTTCGGGATGAATGGCAAACTGAATGTTGCTGCCGCCCGTTTCAACACCGATCTCTCGGATAATGTCAAGAGACGCATCCCGCATGACCTGATACTCCCGATCGGAAAGGGTTTGGGCCGGCGCCACGGTGATGCTGTCGCCCGTGTGAACACCCATGGGATCAAAATTTTCAATGGAGCAGATTATCACCACATTGTCCTTGAAATCCCGCATGACTTCCAACTCGTATTCTTTCCAGCCGAGGAGTGATTTTTCCATGATCACTTCCGAAATCATGCTGGCATCAAGACCACTCTTGGCGATCTCTTCCATCTCTTCCCGGTTGTAGGCCACACCGCTGCCGATGCCTCCCAGGGTAAAACTGGCACGGATAATAACAGGGTAGCCAATCTGTTCCGCCGCGTGCCTGGCCTCATCCATGTTCCTGGCGATAAAGTTTTCAGGCACTTTCAGACCGATTTTTTCCATGGCGTTGCGAAACAGTTCACGGTCTTCCGCCTTCTGAATCACCGGCAAGGAGGCTCCCAGCATCTCCACGCCCAGTTTTTCAAGAATCCCTGTCTCGGCCACTTTCACGGCCGTGTTGAGGCCGGTCTGTCCTCCCAAAGTGGGCAGAATGGCCTGGGGCCGCTCCCGCTCGATGATTTTAATTACAGCCTCGGCGGTAATGGGTTCGATGTAGGTCCGATGGGCTGTTTCCGGGTCGGTCATGATGGTGGCGGGATTGCTGTTGATGAGCACAATCTCAAACCCTTCCTCCATGAGGGCCTTGCAGGCCTGGGTGCCGGAGTAGTCAAATTCGCAGGCCTGGCCGATAACAATGGGACCGGAGCCGATGAGGAGAATCTTTTTGATGTCGGTGCGTTTGGGCATAGTATTTTTTTTTGTAGGGGCGAATAATCATTCGCCCTGATTTTAATGCGGGCGAATGATTATTCGCCCCTACTAACGAAACCCTTTTCCATCATCTCAATAAACCGGTCAAAAAGATGCGTAGCATCGTGGGGACCGGGAGATGCTTCAGGATGATACTGGACCGAGAAAAGGGGGTATTTTTTATGGACCATGCCTTCCAGGGTATTGTCGTTCAGGTTCAGGTGGCTGATTTCAATGTCCGGGTCATCTAAGGTATTATGGTCCACACAGAATCCGTGGTTCTGGGAGGTGATTTCCACTTTGCCCGTTTTCAGGTCTTTGACGGGCTGGTTCCCGCCCCGATGCCCGAACTTCAGTTTAAAGGATTTGCCCCCCAGGGCCAAACCCAGCAACTGGTGTCCCAGACATATGCCGAAAATGGGTCGACGGCCCACCTGTTTATGGATGGTTTCAATTGCATAGTCAACGGCTGCGGGGTCTCCGGGACCGTTGCTCAGAAAAAGACCATCCGGATTGAGCTTGTCGATAACTTCCGAATGGGTATCTGCCGGAACCAGGAGGGCGTCACATCCTCGGGTTTCCAGGGATCGAAGGATGTTGTATTTGATGCCGAAATCCATGGCCAGCACGCGATGGTGGTGGTTACCTGCCGGCCAGGTGAATGACGACAACTCTCCCTTAACGGTTAACGGCTTCCCGTCATGCCAAAGAAGCGGTTCCCGACAGGTCACCTCCATGACCAGGTCCGACCCTGTCATTTGGGGCGACGCTTTTGCCTTTCGAATCAGGGAAACGGGATCCAGGTCCTCAGTGGAGAGCACCCCCCTCATGGCACCCGAAAGGCGTATATGCCGGGTCAAGGCACGGGTATCAATCCCCTCAATCCCGGGGATACCACTTTCTTCCAGGTATTCCCCGAGGCTTTTCTGTGAACGGAAGTTACTGGGATATGGCTGGTACTCTTTCACCAGGAAAGCCTTCACCTGAATGCGGTCCGATTCCACATCGGCTTCATTGACCCCGTAATTGCCGATCAGCGGATAGGTCATGGTCACCATCTGGCCACAGTAGGAAGGATCGGTGAGAATTTCCTGGTACCCGCTCATGCTGGTATTAAAGACCACTTCACCTGTCGTTTCCCCGTGACCCGTAAATGAGCGACCATTAAAGATCGTGCCGTCTTCCAATGCGAGCATTGCTTTCATTTGAGTTCTTTTTCCTGAAACAGTATTATCATCATAGAGACCAGTTCTTCTAATTTTATTCCATTGCCTCGGCCGGTTTTATGTCGCCCCCGGAGAATATCGTTAACTACTTCAGAATGTCCAACCTTTATAAAACCCTGTTTCTTATCTTTCTATTGGCGCAAAGCTTTGTCAGCTGATTTCGTTCTTTCTATTAATCCAGTATTCAGGTTTGCGATAACCATGCGCAATTGCCAGAATCCATAAAGTATTTTCACGAATAATGTAGGCAATAAAGAAGGGAAATACTTTGAGATTGACTCGACGGTACCCTCCTTTCCGAACCTTTGGAACAGCAGAATTGTTCAAAATCCAATCGACATGCCCGTCGAATTCGTCCTTCAATCTTAGTCCCAATCCAGCCTGTTGTTCTTCATAATAGGCTATAGCGTCATTCAATTCTTCGAATGCCTGTTGAAGGATTATTTTTTCATGATTCAAAGCGCATCTCAATTTTCCGCATCGCTTTATCGTAATCCATACCGACTGCGGTTCCTTCCTCAACAGCGCGGACTCTATCCCCAATTTCTTTTTTCCAGGCAGAATCAACATCACCAAAATCCGAAGATCGGTTATCGAGAAAAAGAAGAAATCTAACGATTTCTAAACGCTCTCTCCTGGGCAACTTAATCAATTCCGTTGTCAGATTTTCGATATTTGGTTGCATTTTTTAACCCCTTTTTGTTTCCAGATTAAGTTGCCTGCTTTCCAGATACGCGGCTTCATGTCAATTTGGGACCGATCTCCATACATTGGCTGTCCTTCCAACGCGCTAAAATGCTCGCATAATCCTTTCCCCCCACATCAGCCAATTCCATATAAGTCCCTCTTTGCAAGGGGAAGCGGAATAACCGGACCAGGCACAAGGCCTAAACGCTCACCGCTTAGATCACAACACCGCCATCAAACGACCTCTGACGTCTTCAATATCATCCGGTTCATAAATCTTCTCCCCGCCCGAATCCCGCACATAAAAAACACCGGTCATTTTTTCTCCGTCACTGTTGATCTTTGCCGTTCGGATGTCAAGGTCCATGGCAAAAATCACGCACGCCAGATCATAAAGCAGACCCAACCTGGCGCCCGACCGAATCTCTAAAATGGTAAAAAAATCCGATTCTTCATTGTTGACCACCACTTTCTTTCCAATCTGACGTCCGTATGCCGCCTGCATTTTGGCATCTCTTTTCTCCTGAATTAAACGATCCAACTGAAGATGATCGTCCAGGGCTTGCAGAAAATCCTTTTGCGCTCTGGCCCACTTTTCCGTTTCATGATAGTCATCAGGAGGATTGGTCACCTCATAGGTATCAAAAGCCAGGCCGTTTTTCAAAGTAAAGATGTTCGCAGACAATATCTTCATATTGTTCAGGGTAAAAGCACCGGCCATTTTGCTGAATAAACCCGGTTTGTCGTAGGTCACCTGAATGACCCGTGTAACGGAATGACCTGTTCGTTTTTCCAGTTGCCACACATTCTGTTGCTCGCCCAGGTTCAACGCCATGGTAAACTGGAGTACCATGTCTGAAAGAGACGTATTCAGGATATACCGACTGGACGTCTGATCAATAAGCCGGCTGACTTTTTCCTGCTCAAAATCCTGCATCAGAATCTCCCGAATGCGGTCTCTTTTGCGATCAATTTTTTGTGTGGCATCGGGGGTTGCCAGGATGCCCCGCTCCAGTATTCGCTGAACCTTATGAAACAGTTCCGCCAGAAGCAAAATTTTCCAATCGCTTCGGGCCATGGGGCCGGTGGCGAAACTATCCGCAAACGACAGGATAAAAAGCATTTTCAGCAACTGCCGATCCTGTATGGCCTGGGCCACCTGGACGCAGGTCTTTTCCTCCCGAAGATCCCTGCGCTGTGCTACGCGGGGCAACAGCAGGTGATGCTGGACCAGTGAAGCGACTATTCGAACGGACTTTTTTGGAAAACCCAGACGCGCCAGAATCACGGGAATCATTTGGGGACCCCGAACACAGTGGTCTTCTCCGTATCCTTTTCCAATATCGTGCAGCAGCGCCGCCAGAAAAAGCAGGTCCGGAGATTCTATTTCCTCGAAAACAGCTCTGAAAACAGGCCATTTTTCATCATAGATCCCCTTTGCAATTTCGCTGATTACGTCGACAGCTCTCAAGGAATGCAAGTCAACGGTCATCTCATGATAGAACCCGAACTGCGGCAGATTTCGAATGTTCTTGTATTCGGGTATAAAAAGGCTGATGAGTCCGATCTCAAGGGCCAGCCGAATAATTTCAGGGTTTCGAGGCTTCAGAATCAGATCCAGAAAAAGGGCTTTCCCCTCGGCCGATCGGGCCAAGGTCTTCCGTTTCCGGCTGATAATTTTCTTACCTTCCCAGATAAACCCGGAACCCAGAAAAAGCTCCCGCTCGTTGGCTTCCTTCAATCCCCGCAAAATAACCAAGGGATCCTTTTCCGAGAGCACTCCTTCACCCAAAACAAGATGCCCTTTTAGAACCGCAAATTCAGAAGGGATATCCTTTTGATCCAACCCTATGGGCGATGGATCGATCATATCCAGCATCTTCACCTGAAATTCTTCATGCCGATACCGAATCCTGTTTAAATGGAGGTATACGTCTTGCATGAGCTTTTCAGGGCCGGAGATACGGGGTTCGTCCTCATAGCCTAAAATTTTTGAAATCTGATCCTGGTAGGAAAGCCTGAGGCTGTCTTCTTTGCGGTGGGCAAGCCAGTGAAGGTGATTTCGAATCTTCAGGAGAAAACTTCTGCTCACCGCCAGCTTTTGAATTTCAAAATGGCTGAAGGCCGCAAACCATTTTATCTGACCCAGGCGTTTACAATCGAACCATATTCGGGCCATCCACGCCATGAGATGAATATCCCGAAGACCCCCCAGGCCCTCTTTCAGGTCCGGCTCCACAAAACACCCTTCACCTTTGTTGCGATCGGCCCGCTCACGCCTTGATACCAGAAAGCGGCCCAGCAGGGAGTCTTTTTCGCGGGCCATGCGGGACCAGAAGGCCTCCTGGTAAAGCCTGTAAAAGGCGCGCGATCCCAGCAGAAAACGACTGTCCACCAGAGAGGTGAGCATTCGGAAATCCGTCATGGCCAGCCGGATGCACTCCCGAAACGTCAGGATGGAATAGCCCACCTCCAGTTTCGCATCCCATAAGGGATACAGGGCGTCACGGATCACCTGCTCCATTTGGGGTGACAAGTTACCCTGGTGGATCACCATCAGGTCAACATCCGATCCCAGACAAAGTTCCCGCCTTCCGTAGCCGCCCATAGCAACGACCGCTAGGGCATCGTCGCCTTCCGGCCGGTTGTGCATTTTAAACCCGGCAACCCGGAAAAGATCCCGAACAAACCGATCCATCACATCGGTATATCGATGGGAAAATCGAAGGCCGGTTTCAGACTGGAGTTCTTTTCCGGCCAGGGCATCCCTTTCCGAAATGAACGCCTCGACCCTTTTCCGCGATCCTTTCAAAATTTTCGCCTTAAATGGCGTCCCGGTCTTCTTCTCCCGTTCGAATGCGGATGGCCTTCTCAACGGGGATAATGAAAATCTTTCCGTCTCCGATTTCGCCGGTGTAAGCCTTTTCCTTGACAGCTTCCACCACCTGGGGGACAAGGTCTGCGGCCACCACCACTTCCAGCCTTATTTTCGGCAGAAAATCAACCACATATTCCGCACCCCGGTAAATCTCCTTGTGCCCTTTCTGTCGGCCGAAGCCTTTCACTTCGGTCATGGTGATACCGCTCACACCCAGCTTGAGGATGGCATCTTTCACCTCATCCAGTTTAAACGGTTTGATAATGGCCTCGATTTTTTTCATACGGTACAATCTCCTTGTTCTTCTAATCCGTCTTTTTCCAGATCAACGGCCTGAATGGGTCTGACTTTTCGATAGATCTCCATCGGGCTTTTGGGCACCCCATCCACCACCAGGAGATCCTTTTCAATGGAAATGCCGAACAGGCGCTCGTTCTCTTCCAGGTAGGGTAAGATAAGATCCCAGTCCTTGTTTTCAAGGTTTACCACCTCACCGCCGTTCAGCTGCTGATCGTCTATCATGTGGTGGGGATCCCGGGCATAGATGGCGCCGCCTGAAGCCAGGCTGAACAGATTGGAACCCGGATAGGGCGTCTCCTGTGGCACCAGATCACCCTGGTCGTCATAAGCCATACCGTTTAAAACCACAAACCCGCCCCCGTTGTGGGGATCCCCCGCCATAAATGACTCACCCAGGTAATCCAAGCACGTTCCGTTGATCACCACCCGGGGACGACCCACCGCATTGATCAGCGGTCGGCCCGCGGCGTTTCCCATGACATACACCTCGCCGCCTTTGGCGCCGTACATGAACGTCTGACCCGTATCACCGTAAATTACCATCTTGCCGGCTTTCATGATCTGCCCCAACTGATCCTGGGCATTGCCGTGCACGTGGATGTTCAGCCCATCAATTCCGCTGCCCAGATAATCCCCCGATGAACCGTAAATGTCAATGCGAACACCCCCTGAATCAGGTCCCAGGCCGCATCCGTGGAAGCGCTGTCCTTTCAGGCCGAAAACAATGAACCGTCGCCAGCCCCGCATGAACGCCTCCGCCAGCAGACGGCTGTCACAATGGTCCCCTTCCGGCGGAAAGAGGGAGGCATCGATAATCAGGACCTTTTCATCATAGTTGGGACCTCTAAAAAAGGTTCGGGTCTCCCAGTCGACCAGGCGATAGGCGGATTTTACATCCTCCCGACCCAGAGACGGAAAATGGCGAAAAATGTTTTCCAGGGTCTGGTTCACCATTTGCAGAATGGACCGACGCTTTTTGTCGTAAGTGGGGTAACGCCGGTCCAGCAGGCGGGTCAATGCGGAAAGAGAAACCTCCAGGTGCGCATCTCCCTTGAGAGCCCATGTTTTGACCTCTTTCAAGCAGTCCATGAAGTCGGAGAAATCCCAGTTGGCCAGTTCATCCCGCATGTATTCAAACAGCAGATCATCCCGCTGAAGCTCAAAAAACCGGGCCACATGAAACCGCTCTTTCTCCTCCGCTTCATCCAGATAATAGACACGCCCCGGAAGATAGGCCTTCTGGTTGCCCTCAGGCGCTTTGATCTCTCGTCCGAATTTGTCCATGCAGGTGATTTTACGGTCAGAGACCTCTTCGCCCGTCTTGTCCAGGTTGAAAATAAAGGCCCCACCGTCCGTATAGCTTCCGCCACGGGCGTTCCAGCACCGATCCGCCACCGTACCCACCCGGGGGTCTTCATCAGCAAGGCTTTTAAGGGTGGCATCCAGGGCCTGCTTTTCCGAACAGACCAGCCCCACCTGTACCTGACCGTCATGCAGCCCGAATACCTGGGGGCGCAGCATGGCCGTATCGGTAATACCGATTAACTGAAGTCGATCATTTTCCGTGTCATTCCGTGCAATAATGAAAAACCAGGGCCCATCGGGAGACCCGTGCACATGGGTGGCCTGAATGGCCCGATAGATGTGCTGTTTATGCTCGGGCAGTTGATCAAAATCCCGCTCCATGGTGGGGGCCAGGGCCTCGATCACATACTCCAGCGGGTACTGGTAGGTCCGGCTGTAAAGATCAAAGAGAAGTGCCGCCACCTCCGTATCCGTTAGAAACTGGGGATAGAGGTTCTTCTGACACAGGTATTCCGCCACGGAGTGGTAATTGGCAAAATCACCGTTGTGCACCAAGGCTTCGTTGAGCCCCACAAAGGGATGAGCCCCGCCGGGGTGCCAGACCCGGCCCTTGGTGGGGTATCGCTGGTGGGCAATCCACACGTGGGCCTTGAAATTGTCCAGCTGGTAATACTCCACCACCTTCTCCGCATATCCCACAATTTTGAGGATAAAAAAATTCCTGCCGTGGCTCAACACAAAAGCATGTTGCTCCCCATATGCGTCATAATAGGCTTTGTTAATGTTGAAACTGTTCTGGTAGACGAGCTCATCCTCAACCCGCCGGACAGGCATTTCTTCCAAACCGTTTTGGTCTTTGAAATGATTCAAGACTTCCGGTTTCACCCGTACAAAATACCGGAGCACTTCAGGTGGTTTCACATCCAGCCCCCGGATATCCCGGTAATCCGGCACATGGGGGATCCGCTCGGAAAAATGCACGTCGAAAAAAGCATCGATGAACCGCATTTCAAGATCCGCAACCACATTTTCATTTAGAACCGCGATCTGAAGGATATAGTTTTTTTCAAGGATCTCATTTGATACGCCCAGCATTCGCGCCTCAAACCCCATGGCGGCGATCCCGCCGCCGCGACCGTTTCCCCGGTTGTGCATCTGCTTGCTGGGTTCGTAAATATGCTTTCCCCTGACCGGGACACTGCAGGCAAATCCGGTAACGCCGCAGCCCCCTTCGGTCTCCGTTTCAAAGCAGTCTTTTGAGGGGAACCCCTCAACTAAGGCTTTCCTGGATTGAATCACTTTCTCTACAAGGGTGTTATTTTTCATTTCTCGCTACCATTCTTCATGTAATCCAGATGTACCAGGCAATCGGTGCGCCCGACCAGTTCCTTCAAACTTTTCATGCCCAGTTTCTTCAAAATGCGGATGAGCTCTTTTCGCCAGGCCAGAAACAGGTTCAGAATCCGCTGAGTACCCCATTCCACCTCGATCAGGTTCATCAATTCGCTGTCCGTGGAAGCAATCCCCCTGGCGCAACCCCGGCCGCTTTCGCAGTTATGACACCGAATGCACTCAAGCGCCACCAGGTCCGCCGTTCCCGTGCAGACCCCGTCAGCGCCCAGGGCGATGGTCTTGGCCACATCGTGGGGTGTTCGAATACCGCCGCTGGCAATAACCGTTATCTTGTCCCGCACCCCCTCTTCCGTCAGAAACTTGTGAACCTTGGGCAGGGCGTATTCAATGGGCATGGCGATATTTTTCTTGGCGATGTCGGGCGCGGCCCCCGTACCCCCATAGCTGCCGTCCAGATGAATGATGTGGGCGCCGGCGTAATAGCTCCCCACCGCCACCATATCCACATCCGTGGGGGTGGAGACCTTTACGGAAACCAGGGCTTTGGGATTAATGGCCTTGATCCAGTCCACATGCTTTTTGTGATCTTCCACCGAATACACGCTGTGAAAGGGAAAGGGTGAAAAAAGCGGGTACCCCACCACCGCTTCACGCATGCGGGCCACACCCGGGGTCACCTTGTCGCCCAGCAGATGCCCGCCCAGGCCCGGTTTTGCCCCCTGGGCATATTTGAATTCAACAATCTTCACCCGTTGAAGGGTTTCCTCGCGCACCCCGAAAAGACCGGTGGCCACCTGGGTTATCACGTGATCGTCATAGGGTTTGAGCTCGTCGGGATACCCCCCCTCGCCGGTACAGCAGAAGGTACCGAGCGCTGCCGCCGCTTTCATCCGGCTCAGCATGGTGTTGATGCTCACGGACCCATAACTCATGCCGCCACCGTAAAAGGGCACTTCGGTTCTGGCCAGGTGAGCGTTATCCCCGCGCCGGTTGAGAAGAACGCCCAGATCCATTTCATCATCATCCACCATGGCCGATCCGATTTTGCTCTTTCTAAATGCGATGCGCAGTTTGTCATAACCCCCTTCGGATGCGCCGATCCTGTACTCGAGGCCCTTTTCAGGGACTTGACCGAATTCGGCCATATGCCAGGAGGCGGCCAGCAAATCCGGCGGCCATCGGCGATCTCCCAACACCTCAAAATCAGGGTTTCTCTTTAGGGAGAGGGCCTGCTCCGGACAGACGTCGATACAGGTATTTTCACAGTCCTTGCCCACACAGCGGTAGGCGTTTTCGATCCGCACACGGCCCCTTCTCGCCACATGGACCTCGTAAGGGCATATTTCTACGCATTTACCGCATGCGACACACGCACTGGTCCGGTTCAACCGGTACTTCCCGATGGGATTTCTGAATCGGGAAGGCGTTCGTTTGACTTCAGGCAACTGAAATGATTCCGAATTATTCAAGTTCACACTCCTCCTCAACCGTTCCCATGCTCTCAAAGGTTTCCCTGTCCAACTGTTCAAAGAACATGGCGCGGCCCACTTCTCCGCGCAGACGACGTGCATCCCGGATCCCCATGGCGCCCATCACTTCCAGGAGCTGGTTATGCCAGGCTCCCGTCAGGTTAATGACCCTGCCGGCCGTCCATTCCGATGATGCATCCTGGATATCCACCGGGCAGGACAATCCTTTTTCACAACGCCGGCACATGCGGCATTCCAGCGCAATGAGCATGGGGAAATCCACAAAAACACCGTCCGCGCCGCAGATTATCGCCTTGGGCACGTGTTCAGCCATGGAAATCCCGCCGCTGGCCAGAAGGGTGACATTGTCCCTAACCCCGGTCTCCACCAGCTTCAGGTGCACGGATCGGATGCCGTCTTTCAGAAATTTTTCAGGGTCATCAAAACCTCTCCCTCGGAAATCTCCTTCCAGATGAATAATGGGAACACCTGCATCCACCAGTTGTTGCGCTTTTTCTTCCATACCTTCAGCCATGGATACCTTTGCCGAGATTAATACCTTTCGGTCGAGAGCCATCACCTCTTTCACCGTTTCATGCCAGTCGTCATCCAGACATAATTCCACCATGCGACACCCTGGGGGCAACGCTTTAAGCGCTTTGTTAAAACCCTTAGAAATCGGGTCCGCTGAAAGGGACGGCAGAAGCCATGGACCGTATTCTTCAGGCATTTTGGTCGACATTTCCGCAGAAAGAGAGAAAAGCGTTCCAAGCCTTTTGGCTGCTTCACACCATCCTCTAAAGATCTCTTCACTCATCGCCCCAAACCCCGGCACCTTGAGGATAATGGGTAGAGGGATGTCCAATAACTGTAAGGGCGAAAAATTTTTCGCCCCTACATTTTCGCTCTCCGGTTCAAAAACCAGGTGCCCCGGCGTTTTCCCGAGATCAATGGCCGTACTGATATATTCGCGGCCATGGATGCCGTCGCGGGTGGGTCTCACGATCTCGGACATATCGGTCCAGATGGCGTCAAAACCGGGTCCGCTGAAAGGCCCCGGATAACCGGCTCCGGACACGGGAATTTTTCCGCTGTCCGCCTGGGCCCACAGGCTGGCGATAATGTTGGGGGACCAGTGTTCATCCCCCATGGCCATGAATTCGGGATTAATGGATTTGTGGATCAGTTCATTGGGGCACCCCTGAACGCACCTCAAGCAGTTCATGCACTCATTGTCAATGGATTCCACCATCTGCCGCGCATCCAGCCCCCGGTGGTCGTAAACACCGTAAACGCACTTTTTTTTCACACAGACAGCGCATTTGAGACAACCTTCCTCCCAGGCGATGATGCCCGATTGGATCAGCGGCTGAAAACGACGGGGGACGGCCTCGGTGTGAATCACATATTTGGACGGCATAACCAGTTCCCCCCTATGCCCTGTCCGGGGCCGGTCTGGGATAAAGCCCCGCCCGTTCGACAATTTCACCCACGGCCTCTTCCCATTCGATGGCCATAATATGCACACCGCTCACACCGGAGAGCTCTTTCAACCGTAAAATGGCTTCCACACAGATACTGATCCCTTCCTCCCGCTGTTTTTCTTTGGGCACCCCTTCCATCCGTTTGATCACATCATCGGGGATGTCCATGCCGGCTACCTTTGTTTTCATGTATCGGGCCATACCCACCGATTTGATGGGGGTCACACCGCCCAGGATATAGGCTTTTTGGGTCAGTCCCCGATCCACAGCCATGGAAAGCCAGGACTCAAATCGGTCCAGGTTGTAGATGCACTGGGTCTGAATAAAGTCGGCCCCGGCCTTGATCTTTTTGGCCAGCCGGACAACCCTGAACCCCAGGGGATCCGCAAAGGGATTGGCGGCCGCACCGATAAACATGTCGGGTTTGTGGTCCAAAGAGTCACCTCCCAGGATCAAACCATCGTCCCTCATCCCCTTGACGGCCTGGACAAACTGGATGGAATCCAGATCGAAGACACCCAACGCCTGGGGCTGATTGCCGAAAATCTGATGGTCGCCCGAGAGACACAGCACATTGCGGATCCCCAGGGCCGACGCCCCCAGGATATCCGACTGAAGCGATATGCGGTTCCGGTCCCGGACCACCATCTGCAACACCGGATCCAGGCCGGCAGTTTTGAGCAGCGCGCAGGCGGCAAGACTTGACATACGGACGATGGCCGTCTGATTGTCGGTCACGTTTACGGCATCCACCTTGTCCTTCAACAACCGGGCTTTTTTTAATATCACCTGCGCGTCCGCGCCTTTCGGAGGACCACATTCCGCAGTAACAGCGAATTCACCCTCTGTCAGAACTTTTTTCAATTGGCTTTCATGGCTCACTTTTGCTGATCCTCCCTGATAATTTTTCTGGGACCGGCTCCCTGTTTCGTAGACCAGTCTTTGGGGGGGTAAATATCTTCCAGCCGGTCCAGTGCACCGAATCTGTCCAGGCGATCGATAATCAGCTGCCAGGCACACGGTATGTCCGGGTTCACCTCGCAACGCCCATCCACGGACCCGCCGCAGGGGCCATTTAAAATCTGTTTGGAACAGCGGGCCAGGGGGCAGATACCGCCGAAATCATAGAGCATGCAATCCCCGCATCCCAGGCAGGTCTCCGCCCAGACCCCCTGGGCTTTTGTTTCGCCTAAGAATTCGGTGTTGAGCCCCGGGATAACCCGCACTTCCGGGTACATATCCGCCACCGCCTGAACGCCCGCCCCACACCCCAATGAAAGCACCGCATCATAGGGATCGATGACTTTGTCCAGCTGAATCACGAATTCCATAACACACTGGCGGTCCAGGGTCATTTCTTCAATGGTCACATCCTCATCATTCATTCGGGCCGCCATGCGCAGAGCTGACGCCAGCATAGCCGTCTCCTTTTCACCGCCTGACGCACACTCGGCAACACATGAGCCGCAACCCAGCACCAGTATCCGCTTGTAGGGGGCAATCATCTGCCTGATCTCTTCAACAGGCTTTTGTTCTCCTGTGATCATATCCCTTTCTCCTCCTCATTCAGGGCCTTGGGACCCAACGCGGGCGACGGCCCCAGGGACGAAACCTTATCCATGATCTCTCGGGCCAGAACGGCCAGGGGTTTGGGGTTGTCCTTTGAACAAACAACCAGCCCCACCCTTTCTCTTTCAAGACCGATCGCTTCAATGATCGATCTTGTCCTTTCGATCCGCTTTCTTGCCCTCAGATTCCCTTCAAAATTGCGGCAGGCACCTGTCGGGCAGGCGATCACATAGGCAGCGTCGGCAAATTCTTCCAAGGCCCGAAGCAAATGCACCGGCTCCACTCTTCCACTGCACGGCATCGGAAAGAACGAAATGGTTTCGCCGCAAGCCTCTTCCAGCAGCTGTCGATCCTTCTCCCGGCTTTCAGGGACATTCCGGCAATAAAAAAGCGCCAATTTGCGCCTCTTTGCGTTTATCATTTCCTGGATGAATCCTTTCTAATATGGGTAACCGTTCATGGGTTCATGAAATTATCTGTTCGTCAGTTCAGTTAAAGAATCGCCCCCTTTGGAAAACCAAAGGGAGGCGACCTGTATTACGGTGATACAGGTGAATAGGGGCTATAAGGTGGACAGATACTTATCCAATTCATATTGACTCACATGGGTTCGGTAACCATCCCATTCGATCCGTTTGTTTTCAATAAATTTGTTGAACACATGGTCCCCCAGCACATCCCGGACCATTTCACTCTTTTCCGTGGCCAGGAGAGCGGCATACAAAGTCCCCGGAAGATCGGTGATCCCGTGGGCCTTTCGTTCCGCCGGATTCATCTCAAAAATGTCCTCTTCCACGGGTGCCGCCAGTTCGTATTTGTTTTCAATCCCTTTGAGACCCGCCCCCAGCATCACCGCAAAGGCAAGATAGGGGTTGCAGGCCGGATCGGGGGACCTGAATTCAATGCGGGTGGCATTTTCCTTGCCGGGTTTGTACATGGGAACACGAATCATGGCGGATCGGTTTCGTCGGGCCCAGGATACGTAAACCGGCGCCTCATAACCGGGTACCAGGCGCTTGTATGAATTGACCCACTGGTTGCAAACCGCCGTAATTTCGGGGGCATGACGCATCAAACCGGCAATATACTGCCTGGCAATGGTGGACAGGTTGAATTCATCGGATGAATCGTAAAACGCATTTTTGTCCTTCAGGAAAAGGGACTGATGCACATGCATGCCGCTTCCGTTTTCCCCGAAGATGGGTTTGGGCATGAAAGTGGCGTAAACGCCGTTCTGGCGGGCGATCTCTTTGACCACCAGGCGGTAGGTCATCATGTTGTCCGCCATGCGTAGCGCCTCCTGGTACCGGAGGTCGATCTCGTGCTGGCTGGGCGCCACCTCATGATGGCTGTACTCCACCTGGATCCCCATGTCCTGAAGGGCAAAGATGGTATCGCGCCGCAACGAGCTTCCCATGTCCACGGGCCGGGAATCAAAGTACCCTCCCTTATCCAGCACTTCCGTGCATTTGTCGTCCTTGAAGTAAAAATACTCCGCTTCGGGACCCACATAGAAAGTGTATCCTTTCTCCGCAATTTTTTTGAGAAGCTTTTTGAGCACATACCTCGGATCTGCTTCATAGGGGGTTCCGTCCGGATGCAGGACATCGCAAAACATGCGGGCCACGGGCCGGTCGCCGCTTCGCCAGGGAACCAGCTGGAATGTGGTGGGATCCGGTTTGGCGATCATGTCGCTTTCCTCAATCCGTGCAAAACCTTCAATGGACGAGCCGTCAAACCCCATCCCTTCCGTCATGCCTTCTTCCAGTTCGGACGGGGTAATGGCAAAGCTCTTCAAAACCCCCAGCACATCGGTAAACCAGAACTGAACAAAGCTGATATCTTTGTCCTTTACAATCTTTCTCACATCATCAAATGTCTGACATTGCATTTTAATTCCTCCTTGTTTGATAAACGGTTGCCGATTATCGGTTGCCGGTTGACAGTTAAACTTTTTCGATGAAGAGCTGGAACGAATCCTTGCAATTGCGGTGCCAAAAAGCCGGTTTCTTGGGAATTGGAATTGAAGTTGAGAAATTAAAAGGAACGTGAAGGCAGTCGTTATTTTAAAGCGTATCGGCACCTTTCCTTTGAGACCACTTGTCACCAGGAAATTGAGAATGCGGTAAAACTTCAGGGTCGCCGGCCTATAATTTTTTCAACCGGGAACCGACAACCGGGAACCGGGAACCCGTTTAAAAATACATTTATGTCGATTTGCCGGGAAAAAATCTACAAAAATGTTCCGGATCGGGAATCACTCCACCGTAACACTCTTTGCCAGGTTACGGGGTTTATCGATATCCCTTTCAAGAAATTTTGCACAGTAGTAAGCCAGCAGCTGGCAGGGGATCACTGACAGCATGGGACTCAAGAAATCGAGAGTGGTCGGCACCTCGATGATATCATCCACCAGTTCCCTGACCTTTTCATCTCCCTGGGCGACAATGGCAATCACCGGGCCTTTTCGGCTTTTGATTTCATGGATGTTGCTGAGCATTTTTTCATACATCTCATCATTGGGGATAATGGCCACTGTCGGCATTTCCGGGTTGATCAGCGCAATGGGACCATGCTTCATTTCTCCCGCGGCATACCCTTCGGCGTGGATATAGGAGACCTCCTTAAGCTTCAAAGCCCCTTCCAGGGCAATGGGGTAATTGTACTTTCGACCCAGGTAAAGCCAGTTCGTGCAATGATAGTACTTCTCTGCGATGGCCTCGATGTGACTGGATTGACCCAGCAATTCCCGAACCTGATCGGGCAGGGCTTCCAGTGCGCGAATGGCCTGAATGCCCTCCGTCAGTGAAAGGTTCTGATGACGCCCCAGAAGCAGTGCCAGCAATGTGAGGGTGGTCAGTTGAGAGGTGAAATTTTTGGTGGACGCCACACCGATTTCAGGACCCGCATGGTTATAGATACCGGCGTCTGTTTCCCGGCTAATGGTGCTCCCCACCACATTGACAACGCCGAGAAGTCGAGCGCCTTTGCGTTTCGCTTCTTTAATGGCGGCAAGGGTGTCGGCGGTTTCCCCGGACTGGCTGATGGCCACCACAAAGGTGTTGGGGGGGAAATTTAATTTTCGATAACGGAATTCGGAAGCCAGACCCACTTCCGTATCAATTTCCGTGAGCTTTTCAAAAATGTATTTCCCCACACAGGCAGCGTAATAAGAGGTACCGCACGCCAC
Organism: uncultured Desulfobacteraceae bacterium; assembly: GCA_964412835.1. Lineage (GTDB taxonomy): Bacteria > Desulfobacterota > DSM-4660 > Desulfatiglandales > Desulfatiglandaceae > NaphS2. The sequence goes on from CAYPQJ010000047.1 coordinate 19,711, forward strand.
CAGAACCATATGCCGGCAACGCTTGAGATCCTCCCATACGGGCATGATCCCGCCCAGTTTGGGCACACCCTCACCCGGCTCAAGGCGGCCACGGAAGGCATTCTTGATGGTGTAGGGCTGTTCATAAATCTCTTTCAGCATAAAATGGGGAAACCCGTTCAGTTCAGCATCTTCGGCCCGCCATTCAACCGTTTCCGTACCCCGCTCAATCGGTTGTGCCGAAGCTGTTGAGATAGAAAAATCATCCGCCGTAACCGTTGCCAGCTCATTTTCCTGAAGATGTACTACCTTATTGGTATACCGCACCATGGCGGAGACATCAGACGCCACAAAATGGCCTTCATCGCTCACACCGATAATCAAGGGGCTCCCCCGCCGGGCCACAACGATCTGATCGGGGACATGACGATGGATGACGCCGAGTCCGAAAGTCCCCTCCACCTGACTCATGGTCATTCTGACCGCGTCCGCCAGATCTCCGTCAAAATAAAGGCCAATCAGCTGCGCCAGGACTTCCGTATCCGTTTCAGACCGGAACACAATGCCCTTTTTTTCCAATTGTTTTTTCAGAATGTGGTAGTTTTCAATAATGCCGTTGTGAATCACAAAAACGTTTTCCGTCTGGTCCTGTTGCGGGTGGGCGTTTTGTACCGAGGGTTCACCGTGAGTTGCCCAGCGGGTGTGGGCAATACCGCTGCTGCCATCCATGGGCTTGCCATCCACAAGGGCTTCCAGACTCGCAATTTTTCCCAGTTCCCGAAAGCAGGAAATTTCGTTGCCGTCTTGAACCGCCAGACCTGCCGAGTCATATCCCCTGTATTCAAGCCGTTTCAACCCTTCAATCAGGATTGGTTTGGCATCTTTTTGTCCCACATAACAAATAATCCCACACATGCTAAAATTCTCCTCAGATATCCTATTTGAAAAAAATCACGCCGGGGTCTCCTTCACAGGGAATCAGACCCCAAGGTATCGCTAATGTTAAAAAAACGGCATATTCTAACTTTTTCCTAATGAATATACAACCGAAAATTCACGGCGATTCCTGTTTTGGCAATCGTCGTGATATGGCACACGGGTTGCAAGGCTTCCGTTTCAAGCAGGCGTGAAAAACGCTCGAAGACTCCAGGCACGCCCCGACCGTACAGTTTGAAAATGGGAAATCGCACCATTTTTTTTCAGAAGCCTATACTGAAATAATGGATCAATATTTCAGACAGAGCCATCAAAACAGCGAAACGGGGCGCCTTCTATTCAAAAAGCGGGGCGCTTTCGCACTTTTAGCTGTGGGAGGATATAGGCGAAAAGAACTCGACTTTCATTCGGACATTGATATCCTTATCCTGTTCGGCTCAAAAATACCCCCTTTGGCGAAAGAACTGGTTGAGGAATTTCTTTATCCTTTGTGGGATTTAGGTCTCGACCTGGGATACGGGGTCCGCACCATCAAGGATTGCCTCAATCTCTCCAAGAATGATTTTGAAGTACTGACATCCATGATGGACGCCCGGTTTGTATGCGGTGATTCCCCCCTGTACTTCTCCCTCATGGAATCTCTTCACAAAAAGATAGCCCAAAAAAAGGCGGTTGAAATATCACACTGGCTGGAGGGTTGTCACAAAATCCGCATGGAGACCTTTGGAGATGCAAGCCATCTTCTCGAACCGAATCTCAAGGAGGGCATCGGGGGGTTGCGGGACTACCATCAGATTCTGTGGCACGCAAAAGCGCTTTTCTTCAAAATCCTCAACATCTTTCTGGGAGAGGAACTGGCCACCCGCGATGCATCCCAAAAGGCCCGGGAAACCCTTTTACAGGTCCAGGGAGCCTTTCCGGAGCTGACCGATACAGAGCAAGAAATCCTGTTTTCCGCCATGTCCCCCCGCTATCTCCTGAACCGCACACCCCGTGAAATCATTCACCATGTTCATATGTTGAAAGCCCTGCGGGAACGCCAGGAAGATGAAACAGCGCCTCAATTGGCGGTTGAAATCAAGGAAAATGAGATGGAAAGCTGTGTGGACATTACCTTCATGATCAGGGATCGGCCGGGAATTTTTTCCCGGATGGCCGGTGTACTGGCCATCAACCATGTCAATGTGGTGGCAGCCAATATCTATACCTGGGGAGACGGCACGGCCGTTGATATCTTCAAGGCAACCCCCCATCCCGACCCCCGCCGTGCCCGCGAAATATGGGAAAAGGTGGAAAAAGACGTGGAAGACGTCTTTCGGGGAAACCTGCCCCTTGAAGACCACATCAGAGAAAAATCCCAGCCATCCATCTTGAACACCGACTACAAACCTTCCCATCCACCGAAAATCCGGGTGGATAATCGGGCTTCGGATTTTTTTACCTTGATCGAAGTGTTCGCAGATGATCGCATTGGACTCCTTTACAAAATCACACGAACCCTCTTTGAACTGGACCTGGATATCCGGATTGCCAAAATCGCCACCAAAGGGGATCAGGTTGCCGATGTCTTTTATGTGCGGGACCTGGAAGGGCAGAAGGTGGAAGACGAAAGCAAATCCGGGAAAATTATCGAAACATTGATTGAAGCACTTGCTCAGTAATAAATCAGCGGAATTCCACCGCTACAAATTCAGCCAAATTCCAGGGACACGATACTGAGCGGTTAAAGTTGCCGCCCCTCGGGCGCCTCCTGCAAAGGACAGCACTAGTACAACTGAAAAAACGCGATTGCGAAAACAGTTCTTTTCATCCCAAACCCCCAAGGCTTTGAAGAACGCGTCTTACCCTCAAATCAAAGGGCTCACGAATACATGACACCACATCCTGATGTTTATCCCATCCCATCTCCGTATAAGTTAACAGTCGAAAATCGGGCAACTGAAGGAACTGTTTGGCAACCCACGAAGGCGCTGTAAAGGAAATGCCATAATTTTTTCTGTCTGGGTAACGTGTATACCAATAACCGTGCCGAGCGAATCTTTTATGTAATTTTTTTTTGCCGGCTTCATCCAAATTGTACGAAAAATAGCCTTCGCGCACGGCGTAGACACAGGAGATGCCGTGTAAAGTGAAAATCAGGATACCGTTTTTGGATAATAGGGAATTAAACAGACGGAGAAATTCCGCAGAACGATTTTCCTCAAGATGGGTTAACAAAGAACCGCACCAGATAAGATCATACCCGCCCTTTAGTTTTATCTGTTTCGGTTGTTGTTTAGAATATGCCGGTATCACACCAAAAACGGCTGCACAATAATCAACTGCGTCCCTTACCAGATCACAGGCGGTAATTTCGGCTTCCGGAAAGGCTGCCTTCACATATCGGAGGACTCTACCGTGCCCACAAGGTATATCTAAAATTCGTCGAATACTGGATTTGGACCTTCTTGCGGCCAGCAATGCAAGTTCAATGGATTCAAGGGCAGATTCTCCCACCGAAAAATAATGGCGTTCGTCTCCCGAAAACATTTCGTCATTTGGCGAAATATCTCGCAACACCTTCCCTGCCGCTTTCCGGATTAGATCACGAAAAAGATCCAAATGAGGATACTCCGTCGAATAACAATGCGTTTATTACTGTTTGATTGATGCAAAAATATGCACAGTGAATCTGCCAGGATTCGACTCCTTGAAGAAATGTGTGCATAACGCTTCCGATCAGCACAACAATGCCATATCAATTCTTAAATCAGCATATTTTGGTAAATAGTGTCTGAACGAAAACCAGGATTTTTTGTCAAGATCAAGGAAGATCAAAATTTTAACCGCAGGAATACATTT
>CAYPQJ010000048.1:0-23355 GCA_964412835.1 uncultured Desulfobacteraceae bacterium
CGTCCGTGAAAATGACCACCGCGATGTTGCCCTGAACGGATTTGAAATCCTGGGCAGTGGCATCCAGCGCCAGGTTCAGAGGGCTGTCGCCGTTGCTGAATCCGACTTGATTCAGGCCAGCGTCCAGTGCGGCTGCGTTTTGGGCGGCCGGGCCCCATAGAAGATCCGTTCCCGCCGGTTGCACATTGGCTTTTTTACCAAACATTCTGAGCGCACCCGTTAGATTCGCATTGGGAACGGTGTGGTTAAAAGCGCTGGCCAGGTCTCTGGCGCAATCCAATTTCTGTTTCCCTTTGTACTTTTCACCCATGGACCCGGATTTATCAAGGATGACCGTAAAATTATTGGCCTTGAGCACATAGTCCCCACTTGTCAACATGGGGTTCAGGTCAATGGCATTAAACGGGGCCAATGGCTTTGTAGTGGCACAGGCGGCCAGAAGCAAAGCCAGTAGTCCAAACAAGAGAACCATCCAAAAGCTGTTTCTTTTCATCATTCTTCCTCCTTAGAATTTTTGAGCAAAGAGCCCTATTTATGGTTCGACCGCCTATTATACGAGCAATAGTACGGCTACGTCCTTGGATATTCGAGATGGAAAATAACCAATAATCTCTATTTTGCCTGATTATCACACCATAGGTCAATGTGTTTTTACAAAAAAAGCAAAAAAAATACTTAAACAAGCCTGAATAAATGTTTCAGTGGTTGGATTTCATGGTCCAAAATGCCTGTTGGTTCAATATAAAAAAGTATAACTCGTTGAAGTCCTAATCAGTTTTGACCATTTGTCGGCAATGGGTTTCCTTTGAAAAACAGATGAGAATGGCCGACATGAAGGACCATGCCAGCATCAGGACAAAGGCGGATTGATAGGTCCCGAGTTCATAGATCCTCACCCCCGACTCAAGAGATCCGTTCCAGCTTTTATCCAGGAGCCATCCCATGGCAGGTTGAAGGATCATGGGACCGGACATGACGCCCATGTTGATAACGCCGGATACAGTGCCCGAAAGAGATAAGGGAACCGATTCTTTGGCAAACGCAAAGCTCAAAATCATGACGCCCGAGGCGATTCCCACCATAATGATGAGCAGGGTCAGAAGCCAAATGGGAAGATTCTGCATGAACAGGATCAGATACCAGCACCCCAGCGCCACGAAACTTCCCCCGATGTAGATGGGCTTTCTGCGACCCATGCGATCTGACACAAAACCGGCGAGAGGTCCTCCCAATCCCCAGGCGATGAGCAGCAGAGAGGTCAGTGCGGCACTTTTCGCAGGGGTCAGGCCGTAATGGGTGGTGAGAAAGGGAATTCCCCACAATCCGGAGAAAGCCAGCACCGACCCGGCGATGCCGCTGGGCGCAATGGAGATGATCCAGGTGTTTTGATAGGTGAAAACCTTCAAAAGGCCCGATAACAGGGATGAAGCCGAATGGGAAGTCCCGGTTTCGGGGGAAACAAAGCCTTTATAACCCCTCTCACAGGGGTCGTCCCGAACGATAAACCAGATGCTTAAAGCAATGGCCACGGAGACTCCGGCTGCCGCCATCATCACCGGGCGCCATCCAAACTGATCAATGAGGATGCGCAACGGCACACCGGCGGATACGGCCCCCACCAGTCCAAAGCAGAGGGCCAGGCCGCTGGTGGATGCGAAGCGCTGCGGCGGAAACCAGTGCATGGAAAGTTTCAGAAGGGCAACCCAGGCCACACCCACCGAAACCCCGATGAGGAGACGCCCCACGTTGGCCAACAGAAGGGTAGGGGCTGCCGCAAACAGAAAGGCGCCCAGGGCTGAGATAAAGCACCCGGCGGTCAGCAGTTTTCTGGGCCCCCATGCATCGGCGAGCATACCGGTGGGAATCTGGATGGCCACATAACTGTAAAAGTAGTAGGCGGAAAGGTTTCCCAGGGCCGCAGCCCCTATGTGGAAGTCGGCCATCAGATAATCGGTCATGACTGCGGGCGCCACCCGCTGAAAGAATCCGCTCAGATAAAAAGAGGCGCCCAGCCCCCAGACGACCCATGATAAATAGCCCGGGGGGTAACCTTTTTCCGCCATACCCTGGCGATGACTTTCTTTTTTGACCCTAGACATTTAAGAGCGCCCGGGCCACCACGGTCGAAATGTCCATGACTTCAAGATCCATTTTTTCCCGCCTGACACGACCTTTGATGGTTCTTACGCATTGCTGGCAGGCGGTCACCACGGTTTTAGCACCGGTTTCCCTGATTTCAGCGATTTTCCCATGGGCCAATTTGCTCGAAAGGGCGGGGTCCGTCATTTCCAGGTTACCGCCGCCGCCGCAGCAGACGCTTTTGGCGCGTATGTTTTCCATTTCAACCAGCTCAAGCCCCGGAATGGCATTTAGGATTTTTCGGGGTGCATCGTACTCACCTCCGTTTCGCCCGAGATCGCAAGGGTCGTGATAGGTGACGGACCAGGGGAGCTCATTGAAGGAAAGGGTGTTTTCGTTGATAAGCTGCTCAATGAACTGGGTGGAGTGGAACAATTTGATGTCGTCGGGATAGTGTTCCCGCCACATCCGGTAGCATGAGGGGCATGAAAAGACAATACTTTCGGCTTTAAGTGAGCGTACTTTTTCGACGTTGTGCCGCACGAATTTATCCATGCGGTCCCCTGCGCCCGCCCCCATGAGGGGAAAGCCGCAGCACCATTCCTCCCCCCCCAGAATGGTGAAATCCACGTTGGCCGCTGAGAGTATCCGAACCATATTTTGAGGGATGGTTTGGGCCATGGGAAAAAAAGATGCCACGCACCCCACAAAATAGACCACCTTTGCTGTGGGTTTTTCGTACCGGTGATCGGGAAGGTCCTTCATGTCCTCCCGCCAGTCTCCCCTTTCTTCGTTATCTTCGCGGGAAATATTATGATGGATCATCAGTGACTCAACGGCGGGTTTCATGGATGGCGATATCCCTTTTTTTTCGGTAATCTCTCTCCGCATGTGGGTAAATACTTTTGTGAGGTCCACACCGCTGGGACATGTCACGGAGCACGCGCCGCACAGGACGCACGTGGAAAATATGTCCCGGAAATGATCAGTGATGGCAGCTTCTCCCCTGCCGTACGCCCTGGCCAGTTGAATTTTCCCCCTCGGGGTGTATTTTTCTAAGAAAAGTTCATGACTGACGGGACAGTTGGCCAGGCAGAGGCCGCATTTGATACATTGGTCAAATTCAGCGGAAATAAGATCCATTGGCATATTATAAATTTCCTTTTATATTGAGAGGGCTACAGAAAACTACCCGGGTTCAGGATGTTGTTGGGGTCAAAAACCCGTTTGATGCCCCGCATAAGGTCTAGAGAGGTTTCGCTGAATTCCATATTCATGAAACGGGCTTTGGCGATACCGATGCCGTGTTCTCCGGATAACGTTCCCCCCATCTGAATGGCCGCTTCACAGAGTTCTTCCAGCATCTGGTCTACCCGGCCCATCTCTTCCTGGTCACGAAGGTCCGTCATGATCAGGGGATGAAGATTGCCGTCCCCCGCGTGGGCAAGGACTGCTATCTGAAGATCGTACTTTCGGGTGAGTTCCACCACTTTTCGAATAATGTCAGGCAGCTTTTTGACCGGGACGGTGGCATCCTCAACAATGCAGTTGGGCCGCACGCTTGCCACGGCGCCAAAAGCAGTTCTTCTGGCCTGCCACAGTTTGTCCGCTTCCTCCGGGGTGTGGGCCCGTTCCACGGCAATGGCGCCTTTTTCCCGGCACAGCGCTTCGATCCGTTCCCCCTGTTTGTTGACCAGGTCTTCATCTCCGTCCACTTCGATGAGCAGCAGGGCTTCGGCATCGCTATTAAACTGCGCACCGCCGTAATCGCTGATCACGTCGAGCACCGTTCGGTCCATCAGTTCAAGGGTGGTGGGCACCATGCCCGCGGCCATGATGGCGGTCACCGTGGTGGCGGCATCGTCAAGGTCCCCATAGGCGGCCTGAAGGGTGGTCTTGGCAGACGGCAGCGGAACCAGCCTCAGGGTGATTTCGGTGAAAATGCCCAGGGTTCCCTCAGACCCGCACAGGAGCCGCGTCAGGTCATAACCGCTGACATTTTTGAGGGTTTTCCCGCCGGTCTTGATGATTTCCCCTGAAGGGAGCACCACTTTAAGCCCCAGCAGATAGTCCCGGGTGACACCGTATTTGACGCCTCTGGGGCCCCCTGCGTTCAGGGAAACGTTCCCGCCGATGGTGGATACAAACATACTGGCCGGGTCCGGGGGGTACATCAAATCATATTGCGCCACTTTTTTTTGCAGATCCCCGTTGACCACGCCGGGTTGAACCACCGCGCACATGCTCTCCCGGTCAATTTCCAGGATTTTGTTCATGCGGTGAAAGGCCATGATGACGCCACCTTCGCGCGCCACCGAACTGCCGCAGATATTGGTACCGGCCCCCCTGGGAATGATGTTGATTTTATCTTTGTTGGCAATTTTCATGATCCGGGCGATTTGCTCTGCGTTTTCAGGAACCAGAATGGCATCCGGTGTGAATTCCGGAAGAAAGCCGTCATAGGAATAGGTGGCAATGTCTTCCGGTTGATCCAGGTACCATGCATCATCTAAAACGGCTCTCATTGCATCGGCGGCAGCCTGTGAAAACATGTTGGCACTCCTCTCATGCTCGTTTTTTTTTGATTTATGTTTTCTTTCAAATGGTCCTATACTATTATCCTTTCAGACTGTTTGGTCAATTATCTTTTTTAAATGCATTGTTGAAGGGGGTTCGCCCATGAATTATGACGCTATTATGATTAAAACGCGGGACAACGTGGCCACCGCCCTTAAGGAACTCGTCCAATTGCAGGAATGCCGGTTGTCGGGAGGGGATGAATCACTGGGAATCATTATCAGGGAGCCCATTGCCTTCGGACACAAATTCGCTGTGGTGGACATTCGAGAGGGTGATGATATCATTAAATACGGAGAGGTGATTGGAAGGGCCACCTCCCCCATTTTGAAAGGGTGCCATGCGCATGTCCAGAATATTGAAAGCCTCCGGGGGCGCGGTGATCTTAAAAAGAAAGGGGAATAGGATGGAATTTCTGGGATACAGGAGAACCGATGGTTCCGTAGGGACCCGAAATTATGTGGGGATTCTCTCCACCGTGATTTGCGCCAATGAGGTGGCTGAAAATATTTCCCGCCAGGTGGCGGGCACAACCGCCTTTCTGCATCATCAAGGCTGTTGTCAGACCCCCATTGACATTGAGCGGGTTAATGACGTTCTGGTGGGGCTTGGTGGAAATCCGAATCTTGCGGCTGTGCTGTTGGTGAGCCTGGGCTGCGAAAGCACCGATGTGGAAAAAGTAGCCGAGGCCATTGGGAAAACGGGGAAGCGCGTGGAAACCGTGGTCATTCAGGAAATCGGTGGAGCAGCCAAAGCCGGAGCTCAGGGGATTCTCATTGCCCAGGCTATGGCTGTTGAAGCAAGCCGCCAGAGGCGTGAATCTTTTCCCCTGAGTGAACTGGTGTTAGGATTGAAATGCGGAAGCTCGGATACCACCTCGGGGTTGTCCTCCAATCCCACCGTGGGGAACCTGTCGGATCTTGTGGTGGAGGCGGGCGGCACTTCCATTCTGGGAGAGGTGACGGAATTTATCGGTGCGGAGCACCTTCTTGCCAAACACGCAAAAGACGAAGAAACAGGCCGGAAAATCATTGAACTGGTGGATCGGATGGAGAATCGTGCCATTCAAATGGGGTTTGACATTCGCGGCGGCCAGCCCACTGGGGGCAATATCAAGGGAGGACTCACGACCATTGAGGAAAAATCCCTGGGCGCCATCGCAAAAGCGGGGAACGCTCCCATCCAGGCTGTGTATGAATATGGCGTCAGACCGACGGTCAAGGGCCTGGTGGTCATGGACTCCCCGGGGCGGGAACCGGAAATCCTCACCGGACTGGCAGCCGCCGGTGCCAATGTGATTGCCTTCACAACGGGGCGGGGTGCTCCACAGGGTTTTCCTTTTGTGCCGGTCATCAAATTGACGGGCAATGAGAACACCTGGAAGAATTTAAGGGACCATATGGATGTGAGTGTGGTTTCCATTATGGAAGGTGATGAAACGCTTTCAGAGGCAGGGCAAAGACTTCTTTCAGAAACCGTTGAGGTGGCTTCGGGCAAAAAGACCAAAGCCGAGATTTCCGGGTATACCAGCTCCATGGATATTTATATGGTGGGGCCGGTTATTTAGTGTCTGAACGAAAGCCCTGGGCCTACTCCACCCGCAAATGAATGCCCGAGGGGAGGGATTCCCCGAACATCTGAGTTTCCTCCAGGTGGGCTAATGGAACCACTTCCCTGAGAACACGGATGTGGGAGGCGGCCCATTCGTGGGGTGAAAGCCAGTCAACAATATCTTTAATGACTTCGGGGTCCAGGTCCCGTTTTCGGTCCCCGGTGAGCCGTGCCATCTGGGACAGGGCCATTCCCACGGGCCGGGGGTTCTTCCAGTTTTGACTCAGGATGGTTTTGATCCAGGCGGTCACCAGCACGGGAGAAAGGACCCGATCAATGGGGCCGTAAAGGGGTTCCCGCGCACCGATCCTGGACAAAGACCACCAGTGCTGGGGCCGGGATTTTTTGGGGTGAAGGTTTTTGAGCAGCTGTTTGCCCCTGGCGGCCTTATCTTCTGTGGAAAGTCGTTCCAGATTGGCCAGTGTCATCCATAATTCCATTTCTTCCTGGGGCGCGATATTGGGTTTCTTCCCGCCTTTTCCAGGCTTTACCAAGGACGAGATGCTCAAGAACACCTGGCGCTGCTGGCTTGTGGAAAGGCCCCCTGCAATCCGGCGCCACAACACCCACCATTCTGATCGCACCTGAACGTTCTTGGTATGAAACGGCCCATCGTGGAAAGATCTCCACAATTTTTCCATACGGTGTTCGTCCAGAGCATCCCCGAATCCGGGCCTCATACAGAATCCGATGAGGTTGAGCCAGCGGCTTTCGTGTTCAATACTGCGTTTGCAGGATGAATCCAGGGTCTTGAGTTCATCGGCCATTCTACGAATAAATTCGAGAGGCCATTTTTCCTTTGGCGTGTTGACCGTTTTGGTGATGTCCTTTATGAGCTGCGGGGGTTGGGTCTTGGGGGTTTTACTGGAGAAGGTGTCTCTGATCCGTAAAATCCCCTCATTGATAAGAGATTCTTCCAACACCTCCTGGTCCGATACGTCAACAGGCTGCTCTATGGTGCGAAGCTGAAACTGGAAACGCCAGCGGTGAGGACTTTTCAAAGACCGGCACCACAGGGCGAGCGTGCCCATTTCCGTATAATGGGCTTCCACTTTTACGGGAATGGAGACGCCCCCTTTGGATTTTTTTCCGAATTTGATCACCGTGTGAAGGGGCGGAAGGGTTGTCAGCGTGTCGTCCACGGGGATGACGTCGCCCACCGCATCTCCCGAGCGATAACTGGAACTGTACAGGTGAAACCGCACCGGCTGGTTGGCCAGAACGGAAAACTGTTTGTCATGGAGTTCGTTTTGAGTCCCCTCGGGCATGCCCCGTTCCACCAGACAGATGGCCATGTTAGGGTCATGACGGCCTTTTTTTTCAGAAAGGTGAACACCGAGGTAGTAGCCCCTCGCACTGCCGCTGTCTACCTGAACGCCGTATCCCTTTCGAACCCGCCCGTAATAGGATGCGCCCAGGGCTACCGCAATATCCAGGTCCGGGTTGATCAGCACCCTTGGTGGAGAATTCTCTGTTCCATGAAACCGCGTGGAGACGGCGCCCCGAATTCGTTCCTGAAGGATGGCGGGTTTGAGGGCTGCGCCGTTAAACATGATCAGGTCCGGTTCGATGCTGTCTCGATTTAGTGTTTCCTTCAAGTCCTTTCGATGCTGTTCCAGAAACCGGATCAAATGACGCGTTATGGCCGGGTCCTGGGCATAGGGAAGCCCGAACTCCGTCATGCCCCGTCGCGGTTTCAACTGGAGCGATTCGTCAGGGGTGACCAGGGGAAAGAACCCGTCCAGGATAACCGCTTCCACATCCGAACGATTGAGCTGGGTGGTTTTGGTGTCGGCAATCAGTTTGCGGCCTTCGCCGATGAGGGTGATGGTTTTTTCATCTTCAATTTCCCCCAGTATGTCTTCCTTGGCCTGGCGACACTGGTTACACAGGGACTGCCAGCGACCCATGCTCAATTTTTTCTTTTGATCGCCCTGAAGCCTGCCCTCCGAGAGATGGGCCAGGGCCAGGTCCATGTTGTCTCCGCCGAGAATCAGGTGATCCCCCACGGCAATCCTTTCAAATACGGGCTTTCCGTCTTTTTCCCGCAATGTGATGAGGGTGAAATCCGTGGTGCCGCCCCCCACATCGCAGATCAGGATCAACTCCCCAGGGGCTACCCGCTGATCCCATTTTTGTTCGTTAACATTCAGCCAGCTGTAAAAGGCCGCCAGCGGTTCTTCAAGCAGGGTGATATTGGGGATACCGGCTTCCGTTGCCGCTTCAACGGTCAGGTCCCGGGCCACTTCGTCAAAGGAAGCGGGGACGGTAATGATCACGCTCTGGTTTTCAAGCCAGGCGCTTTCATCCAGGCCGACCTGATGGTTCCAGGCATCTTTAATATGTTTCAGATAGGCGGATGTAACGGTGATGGGAGAGCGCTTTTGCGCCGGGTCATCTGCACCCCACGGCAGGATGGGGGCATGTCGATCCACCTTTTCGTGGCAGAGCCACGATTTAGCCGATGAGATCATCCGGTTGGGGGATTTTGCACCCATCTCTCGTGCCAGTATCCCGGCAAAGCTTTCTTTATTTGCTTCGTTCCAGGGGAGCGCCAGGGCATCGGCCGGAAATTCGTGTGCCCCTGGCAGATAAAAGAAGGAAGGCAAAACCTTGGTATTTGATATTTCACCCGGTCCCGTGATCTGCTGGATTTCAAAATGCCGGATGATCGGCCTTGATCTCTCCTTATTTGCCTCGAGGTCGATATAGGTGACGGCGGAATTGGTGGTTCCCAGGTCTATTCCGATGATAAAATTCATGGGTTAATCCGTCTCTTTTTTTCTGACATTGAATTCCAGCTTGAATTTTTTTTGATCGTCCCGAGATACGCACCAGAGCTCAAGGGTCCCCACCTCCGTGACACGGGTTTCAAGGGTTACCGGAACAATGGCGCCGATTTCACCTTCCAGACGGGTTTCGAGCGTGGTGATGGGTTCGATTTCGCCTTCCCAGTCTTCCGCTATCGTGCCGATGGCATCATGATGCCGGGTATTGGATACCAGGAAATCAAATTTAACCGGTTCTCCCACCACCAGGCCGAACTCTTTGTTCGGCAAGGCTGCTTCCGAGCCTTCCTCCATGCCGAATGGCGCCACGCACAGGGCCTTGACCGGAGTGGGAACCCCGGGCACTGCCGGCATGGACGCTTCCACACCGATGTAGTAGGTCTTGGCAAGCCCGCTGCGAATGCGGACCCCCCGGCCTTTTCTGGCCAGGCCATAGTATGCTGCGCCCCGGGCAACGGCCAGATCGAAATCATTGCTTTCAATCTCCCTGGGTGAAGGGCGGTCCGCCTCAGCGGTCCAGGAAGAAAGGATTTCCAAAATTTTCTTTCTCAACCCTCCGGCTTTCATGACACCGCCGTTAAAAAGGATGGCGCTGGGGCAGACAAAGGTACGGTGGGTCGATTCCGGCGTATCCTGCTGGTTCAGAAACTGGGCCAGGTGGTGGGTAATGGCCGGATCCGAGGTATAGGAAAGCCCCATTTCCCGCATTCCGGCACGGCGTGTTTCCAGAGGTCGGGCATTTCGGTCGCATGCCGGGAAAAAGCCCTCTTTCAGCACCGTTTCAACCTGCGTGCGGGTCAGTTCGGTTTTGATGGCGCCGCCGATGAGCCGGCTTCCCCGACCCAATAGGGTGATGGGGTAGGATTCGGAATCCTCATTTGTAAAAAGGTGTTCTTTGGCTGATCTGCAGCCATAGCTCAGGCCGCGCATCTGGTGTGCATCCAGCTTTGTACCCTTTGCGGCCAAGTTTCCGGCCACCGTATAGGCCAGGGTCAGGTCCATATTGTCCCCGCCCACCAGGAGGTGTTGTCCCACACAAATCCGTTCCAGATTCAATTCCCCATCCGCTTCGGTGACTTTGATAAGGCTAAGATCCGTGGTGCCGCCACCCACGTCCGCCACCATGATCAGATCACCGACCCGGACCTGGTTCCGCCATTCGCTGCGGGTTCTGTCGATCCAGGCATAAAACGCGGCCTGGGGTTCTTCCAGGAGGGTGGTTTTGGATAACCCTGCCATTTCCGCCGCTTCAACGGTAAGATTCCTGGCCACCGCGTCAAATGACGCGGGTACCGTCAGAAAAATCTCCTGATGTTCCAGGCACAGCCGGCTGTCTTTCCGGGCAATGGCATAATCCCAGCTTTTCCGGATATGCCCGAGGATCGCCGCCGATGCTTCAACCGGTGAGAGTTTCTCTCGATCGTCAGGGCCTTCCCACGGTAGAATCGGTTTATTACGGTCCACGCCGGTATGACAGAGCCACGATTTGGCTGAAGCAATCATGCGCATGGGAATTTCAGCGCCCCGGTCCCGGGCGAAGGTCCCCACCGCCATTTGGCTTTGGGGGTCCCATGGCAGGGCCAGTCCGCCTTCGGGAACATCATGGGGGCCCGGCAGCAGTAAAAAGGAAGGCAGCGTGCGACTCTCCCCCAGGCTGCCTGCGGCCACCAGTTGAGGAATTTTTAAAATTCGAATGTGGGGTTCCGTCTTTTCACTTCCCCAAGCTTCCGTATAAGCCACTACACTGTTGGTGGTGCCCAGGTCAATTCCCACCACGAAGGTGGGGTCGGGTTTTGTTTCGCTTGTCATGGGTCTCTCGTTATGGGTTAAAAATCACTGTCTATTGAAATGTTCTTAAGGAATTTCAACTTCGGCGGGTGCTATAACGGTCGAGTCCGGGGAGCCGGAAAGGGTTGGCAGGTCAAACCGTCCCACCCGCCAGCCGCGGTGTTGCAGTGCCCCTTTAAAAGGCGGTTCTCCGGAGACGTTGCCCGTCAGCTTGATGGCGGAGGCATCAAATCCCTTTTCCACCGCAATCTCTTCGCCCTCCTCCTTGTCGATGACCGCCTCGATTTTCAAGTACTTCTTCAAAGCCTTCTGGCAGTTTTCCTGAATGCTGCGAACAGCTGCACCGATCTGAGCATCATCATAATCTTTGAGATTTTCCTCAAGAAAGTCGACCAGGCGGCCTTCTCTCTGAAGTAAGGTCAGCAAATGGAGGGTTTTTCGCTGGTTTTCACGGGCCAGCGCTTCTTTTTCTTCCGGTGTTGGACGGGGCGGCAGGTTTTTCTTCACTTTTTTGGGGGCGTGTGTAACGGGTCCGGGGGCATCTATCTTTGCCAAAGTCCGGCGCGCGGAAGCGCGGAGTGTCAGCCAGAGAAGGATCCCAAAAAGCAACAGGCTTCCCCCAAGCACCTGCAGGAAGAGAATTCCGCTGTTTTGCAGCAGGGTCGCCAGCGTTTCCGGATTTATCTGTCCCTGAAGGCTTTTGTTTAAAATCCCCATCTGCCGGTATCCGAAACCGGCGAGAGCCAGCCCCATTAAGAGGAACCAGATGAATATCCAGAGGGATAGTCGGCTTGAAATTTTTTTGGCTGTTTTCATATCTGATGCATCCTTTCTTTCCGGTATAAGCCCGAATTGTTGTGAAGTGTCATAACATTCTGGAATTGCTATGAGTTGGCCTTCAACAAGGTTCAGGGAACGGGGCCGATGCTACTCCAGTTCCGTCGAGAATGTCAAGGGTGGATATGCGGACCGTTTGAGCCCTCAATATTTGTTAAAGCCCGGCAAATCTTTTTGATTTTCAGTTTGATCAATGAGGATTGGCTTCATATGCGACTTTGATTTGACATTTTTGATGGATTGTATGAAGCTGAGCAGCAAAATTAGATCCTTCTTTAAGGACCGCATTTTAGGCACTCAAGACAGGAGGTTCAACATTAAATCGATCATCCTTCATAATATTCTGGAAAGCATCCCGGTGGGCCTTCTGGTCATTAACCCGGGAGGAGAAATTGTCACCAGCAATGATGCGGCATCTGAAATCCTGGGTTATGCCTGCCGCATGTTTGAAGGGAAGGGGTGGGGTGATCTGTTTTTGGAGGATTTAAGAAATCAGGCCTTTAATCAAATCATACTGGACGTGATAGAGGAGAAAAAGGTCAATCTCCATCGCAGGGTCCCCTATGTTCAACCGAGCGGTAAGACGCTTCAATTATCCATTACCGGGTCTTTTCTCAGGGAGGACGAACAGATCGCCGGTATCGTCCTGATTCTTCATGACGTAACGGAGCTTCAATTGCTCCATGACCGGGAAAAGCAGGTTTTGAGGGAAAAACACCGCCTGGAGCGCGAGCGGGCGGAAGGGTTGACGCGGCTGGCCATGGCCATCGCCCACCAGATACGCAATCCCATCATGAGCATCGGCGGTTTTGCCATGCGAATTCTCAGCAAAATTGATGAAAATTCGACAATCGCCGTCTACTTGAAAAACATTTTGAGCGATGCCGAGCGGCTTGAGGCCATTGTAAGGGTTGTGAGTGAATACACCCGTATGCCAACGGCCGAACCGGTGCAGGTCTCCATTTCAGATATTTTTGAAAAAGAAGTGGACCGCTTTCAGGCAAAAGCGGCCGAACTTTCAAAGCGGGTCACGTGGTCTTTAAAACTTTCCGTGGCGGAGTTTGCGGTTGATCCCGTGCTTTTTAGAAGGGCGGTTTATGAGGTTTTGCTCAATACTCTGGAATTTCTTAAAAATGATGAAGGGTCTGTGACGATTTTCCTGATAAAAGAACGAAATGGCTTGTTGCTGGAGATTGTGGACAACGGCGCCGGTATTTCGGAAAAAGATCTGCCCTATGTCTTTGATCCGTTTTTTACCACCAAAGCGGTGGGTGTGGGTATGGGTCTGTGCCTCGTGAGGCGTATTATCGGCGAGCATGGCGGGGATGTGCGAATTGACAGCGAGCCGGGAAAGGGTACCAAGGTCATTATGAGATTTCCCGATCAAGTACCGAGGCCCTGAGGAGAACACATGAAAATTTTGATTACGGGCGGTGCCGGGCAGTTGGGGCGGGATTGTGAAACGGTTCTGAAGAAAAACCACCAAGTAACCCCGGTTGATTTAGAGGTCTTGGATATCGCTGACCGGACGGCGGTGAACGCGTTCGTTCACGATTTGAAACCGGATGTGATCCTGAACTGTGCGGCATTCACCCGGGTGGATGACTGCGAAACCGAAAAGGAACTGGCCTGCAAGGTCAATGTGGAAGGGCCGAAGCATCTGGCTTCAGCTGCCGGGACACGGGGGGCACGGATGATCCATATTTCCACGGACTATGTGTTTGATGGGAAAAAACCGGTCCCTGAATATTACACCGAAAACGACGGCACCCACCCCATTTCCAATTATGGCCTCACGAAGCTGGAAGCGGAGAAAGCTGTTTGCGAAGAAACAGACCGCCACAGCATCATTAGAACGGCCTGGCTTTATGGGGCAAACGGTCGGAACTTCCTGAAAACCATGCTGAGGCTGGCGATTGGTGATCCGGAAAGAGAATTCAAGGTGGTTCATGACCAGTTCGGCTCTCCCACGTGGTCCTACCGGCTGGCGGAGCAGATTGCAACCGTTATGGATGCCGATGTTAACGGCATATTTCACGCCACATCCGAAGGGCACTGCACCTGGTACGAACTGGCCACCACGTTTCTTGATGAAATGGCGGTTCCCAACGCTTTTGTCCCCTGTACGACCCAAGACTATCCCACCCCCGCGGAAAGGCCGGCCAACTCGATTCTGGAAAATCAACGGTTGAAGGATGAAGGCCTCAACATCATGCGGGATTGGCGGGCCGATCTGATCCAATTTGTAACTCTGTTCAAAGATCGTTTATTAGATGAGGCGAAATGATGGAGAATATGCTGATAACCGGTGGATGCGGATTTATTGGAAGCAACTTTATTCGTTATCTTCTGGATGAAAGCGATTTTGAGGGACGGGTCATCAACGTGGATAGCCTGACCTATGCGGGAAATCCGGAGAATCTCACGGAGATTGAAGAAAAATATGGTGATCGTTACGTCTTTGTCAAAGGGGATATCTGCGACAGGGAGCGAATGGATACGCTTTTTGATGAATACCATCTGGATTCGGTCTGCCATTTTGCCGCCGAATCCCACGTGGACCGATCCATTGTGGGCCCCGGTGCCTTTATCCAGACCAATATCGTGGGGACCTTCAATCTGCTGGAAGTGTTCCGTAACCACCAGTCCCGGGTTGAACTGTTTCACCATATCAGCACCGACGAGGTGTTCGGAAGTCTCGGGAAGGAAGGACTGTTCATGGAAACCACACCATACCAGCCCAACAGTCCGTATTCCGCTTCAAAGGCTTCTTCCGATCACCTGGTTCGCGCTTATCATGAAACCTATGGCTTGCCCGTCACCATCAGCAACTGCTCCAATAACTATGGTCCCTACCAGTTTCCCGAAAAGTTGATTCCCCTTGTGATTTTAAATGCCGGGGAGGATAAGCCCCTTCCCATATATGGAGACGGTCTGAATGTCAGGGACTGGCTCTACGTTCGGGACCACTGTACGGCTGTGTGGACCATTATGAAAAGCGGGGGAAGAGGGGAAACCTATAATATCGGCGGCAACCACGAGATGGAAAATATCCGTATTGTGGAGACCATCTGCGATTTGATCGATGATCTTCCCGCCATGAACGGTAAGCCCTCCAGGCGGACGTTGATCACCTATGTGAAAGATCGGCTTGGCCACGACCGACGGTATGCCATTGATTCCACCAAATTGCAAAGAGAACTGGGGTGGACCCCGGAGGAGTCTTTTCAATCGGGAATCGAGAAAACCCTCACATGGTACCTGGCGCATCCATCATGGATCGAGCGCGTCAGGAGCGGGGCCTATCAGGACTGGATTCGTGAACAGTATGAGACTTGAAAAGTTTGGTATCGTGTCCCCGGAATTACGGTCCCCATGTCCCTCGCTCAAAACTTCTTGAGTTCGGGCGCCGGGATCTTGGCGCCAATGATATTGGCGAAGGTCGGGATGAAATCCATGATCGAGAACATGGCATACGAGGTTGTATCCGGCTTGACCTTGCCCGGCCAGCGGATGAAACAACATGTTCGGATTGCGCCTTCGGTTGCTTCCCCCAACTCGCCACGGAATGGACCCGAATTGCCCATGTCCGGCGTCCCCTGATTTCCCAAATCGCGGATGACCTCACCCTCAGAAAGCCTCTTTGTTCCGCAATAGTTGAATAGATTTTAGTAGTTCGCTCTTCTCAATCAACTCGTTCGTTATGTATTTATGGAGAACCATACTAATGAGTGTCTGATAGGGGATTCCATCGCTTTTAGCTTTCTCTTTCAGCTTCTCAAGATCATATTCAGCGATTCTCAGGCTAATCGATTTGTTCTTTCTTGCCCGTCCCATAATAGATTCAACTCGTTCCCGTTTATCCCTCGATATGGGAACCAGAGAATCAATATTGTTTTCAATGGTTCTCTCTTCCTTGGTTAAATTATTCATCTCTTCCTCCATATCTATTATGGAATTTTCGACTTGGAAACGCTGTTTTCAGAACGATCCTCTCTTTTTCATCAATCAAGAATGGAACAACCCATGTATAGTCATTGATTTTCATTATGAAATACATCTGGTTGTCTCTTGTTGGATTTTCAAGAATATCGATGTAATTCCCGTTTAATAGTTTGCCGGATATTTCTTCAAAAGAAATCCTCCGGTTCACCTGAAGCCAACTGTTTTTCTCTTTATCCCAGATAATATCCATATAAGAATTTTAATAGCACGTATATACATTGTCAACGTATTTCGGGTAGGGGGGAGGCTTGCGGCTGACAGCGAAACCGCCCTGGCTGGCAGCATATCGGTGAACGTTTCAGGGCGTCTCAACCGCCCTCGCCCACTGTATGGCGGGCGACAAGGACGGCGACTCCAGGGGGCGTTAGGGGTCAAATCTGCTGTTGACTCTTATTGCTTTTGGAGATTATGAGCAAGAGTCAACAGCAGATTTGACCCCTTATTATATATTTGACTTATTGATTCATTTGTTCTATTGTTAGATTATGGCATTTAATAAAGAACAAAAGCTCAATTCCTTATTGAATACGGCATTAAAACTGTTTGCCCATTACGGATATAAGAAGACCTTGTTAGAAGATGTGAGCAAGGAACTGGGCATGACCAAGAGTAGCATCTACTTCTATGCAACCAGTAAACGTGATCTATACGAAAAAACCATAAGCATGGCCTTTCGACAGTGGCAGAAGGCGGTTGTCGATGCAGTGGACCAAGTGGAAGATGTGGTGGAAAAGTTCTCGATAATGGCTCAACGGTCCATCGAATATCTCATGGAACATAATGAACTTCGTTCCATTTTCATAAAGGACCCGAGTATCTTCACCCTCTTCCCTGGAGAAGATCGCTTTCATGAGATCAACCAAGAAGCCATACAGCTCATAGAGGACATCCTGTCCCAGGGCATCAAACAGGGTAGATTTCACGAAATGGATGTGCAGCACACTGCCGAGCTCTTCTTCTCCATCTACATCATGTTCCTCATCAAGACATACGTGAAATCTGAGGGTGTATCTGCAATACGCATGTACGAGGAGGGACTCAAGATCATCCTGAGAGGATTGTGTAAAGACTGATCGGGAACCGGTTCATGTATTAATATTAAAATATGAGGAGGATGCCATGGCAAAAGATGTATACGATCTTATCGTCGTAGGTGCGGGCAGCGGTGGATGTGCTACAGCAAAGGTTGCTGCGGAACAGGGACTCAAGGTGCTACTGATCGATAAGAGGAAAAATGATGACATCGGGGACAAGCTCACTTTTGATACAATACCGGTCTGTACTTTCGAGGCGCTCGGCATACCCCTTCCCGAAGGGGACGAACTTGATATGAAGATGCTGAAGCTGAAAGTGTTCTCGCCGAACAGGAAGTATTCCTTCGAGGCGGACCTTGACGGGTACCTGTCTCACCGGCGCCTGCTTGGTCAACGGCTCCTGAAATATGCCCTGGATGCCGGTTGTACCCTCCTTTCTGAAACGGAAGTGATCGAACCCATCCTGGAAAGGAACTTCATCACCGGTGTTCGGTGCCGGGGACCAAAAAAGGTGATCGACGAATACCGATCAAAGATCGTAGTCGATGCCAGTGGGATCTTCGCGGTCGTTCGGGACAGGCTTCCCCACGGCGTTTACCATAAAGAAGGAATGATCCCCGAAGACATGGTCATGACCTACCGTGAGGTCAGGGATCTCACGGGCAGCTCTGACTACATACCACCGAACGATTATCCCGGTTGGTACTGCATTCTCCAAAACCGCGGATATTTCTGGATAGTACCTGAAGACAAGGGCAAGACGAATATCGGCTGCGGCCTTCCCATGTTCCAGGGCCATCCGGATCCTGTAAAGGTGACCCATGAATTCTGCGCTGCACACACGGACAAGATCGGTAAAAAGGTATATGCAAAGGGCACGGGGCCTTCGCCATACCTACCCATGAGGCCTTGCCAACCAGAACTTGTCGGCAACGGGTTCATGCTGGTTGGAGATGCCGGCTATCAGGTTTCAACGAATTCAGGGTTCGGAGTGCCGGGGTCGGTGATTGCCGGTAAGATTGCAGCAGAAGTTGCCGCCACGGCCATTCGTAAAGCCGATGTCAGCAGAAAAGGCCTATGGGGCTATAATGTACAGTACAAGAGGGGTTTCGGTTCTTCCCGCCCCTTTGCCGATGCCATCCGGATCTTTATCCAGAACCTGTCCGATGATGATCTGAACGCAATGGTTGAAACAGGACTCATTGGCTCCAAGGAGTTCAGCGCCCTTTGGAGTGATAAAACCTTTGACTATACTATCCCGGAACGCATTGCCAAATTCAAGAGCAGCCTGGGGCATATCGGACTGTTCATGAAAGTATCTAAGGTATTCCTGATTGCGAGGCGTTTGGAGAAGCTCTACAAGGAGTTCCCCTCTCCCATCGACGGCTTCAACAACTGGATGCTCAAGCGGACCATCCTGTATGCACGGTTGTTTAAGGTTCTCGGACTGAAGAGGGGCATCTCATCCTGATCGAGTTGTTCCTCACACATAACGTAAACATCTGCGGCTTGCCCGCAGCATGTTTTTGTTGGTTCATAAGATATTGTTTGAAATCCAAATCAGAAAATTAATAAGTTAAGGGCGTCCCCCCGCCCCCCAGCGAAAAACCCCCGGCTACCCAATTATAGCACGTTTTCTTCATGTTAGACTTCCATGGTGCTTTCCTAAAATCTACAACCAAACAGTCCTCCATCTTCTGTGGCATCGGTTAAACTTACTGGCAAAACATAATCATTCAGATCAAACCCTTCGATTGTTTCCTTGAAAGCATCATCCTCATTTATTGTAACAATATACTGAAATCCTAATTTCTTGGCGGTTTGGGCACCATTTTTTAATGCGCTTATAATTTGTCGCCCATCTACCCCATCAAACAAATGGCTATCATGAATTAAAAATTTTGGTCCGATATTTTTCTTATAACAGAGTTGCATTAACATCATATCAAAGCAAAATATCTGCATATTCTTAATGCCCTTGCTTCGCTCCCCCTGCATAGGAAATTCAAAAACTGGACCATTGTTCGATGGTTCAATAGTCATACTACCAGCAGATTCATATAATGATTTTGATATCCCTTCAAAGGCTAGAATTGCCTCTGACAAGGCTGTTTCTTGCTCTGAGAAGTTTCTACGCAAACGCAAGACAAGATTGTTGCGCTCAATATCCAACTCATTTTTTGTGCCTTCAATTTGTTCGGCTAATTGAAACCGTTTAGCTAAAGACTCAACTTCTGCCTCAAGGCGGCCTTGTTCACCCTGCAAACTGGAAAACTGTTCTAAGGCTCCATGGCTTTCTAAAATAGCCATGATTTCGGCACGGCGTTTATCCAATTTGCCTTTTTCTTGTTCTCGATCGTTTATTCTATCTTTTGCAGACTGGAATTCACCATCCAGGTAGTCATGGCGGTTTCTTACAACAGATTCGTGGAAGCTACGAACTTCATCATATTTTCTCAATGCAACATTTGGTAAAACCACACCAGCTTCAGCATAGATATCTTTCAATATATTAAGTTCTGGTGGTTTCTCATCATTTAGACTGTTCTCCAAGTCTCGAATCAATGCACTGTCAATTGTGTTGTCATTAGAAAGTTGATTTAAAGACCTGGTTATTTGATCCGCCTCCAACTCCAACTCTCGATATTTTGGAAGAACCTTAAATGATTTAACTTGATCTATAATTTCGTTTAAGCGGGATTTTGCTACTGTCAACTGAGTACGAAGTTCAGCAGATTTTCCAATTAGATTACCAAAGGCGTCAGCATTTGCCGCTTTTTTCAGTTCTTTAAGCGTCTTTTCGCGATCCCTAACTTTTTGCCAATCACTAGCTATTGTCCAATCCAGCCCCATCAGATACATTAGCGAAACCTGATAATCTCCTGCCTGTTGCATTTCTGCCTGTTTTTCAGGTTTTCTAAACGCATTGCTGTGTTCCCTGCGAACAAAGTAGGAAAACAACGATCTGAAAGTTGGCTTTCTCCCTTCGTAATCAGATAATACATCCAATGCAAACATGTTTTCACCTAGCCATTCAAGCCACTCCGTATTAGTATTGGTTTTACTTGTAGCCACTTTTGATGGCTGTTTACCCTTCCTGCTAACCTCCAACTCTTCACCTTGAAGATCGAAATCAAGTCTAAAAGATTCATTAATAAGGGTTTGGGTTCTAAACAAAGATTTTTTATCCGCTTTTGCTCCAAACAAAAAATGAATGACCTCAATAAGACTGCTTTTACCTGCTCTATTTCGTGTTTGCCTGTCTGTAGCGCCACTCTCTTTTTTGGCGATCAGTACATTTAAACAATCATGAAACTCTATCTCTTTGAAAGACGATAAACTACTGGAGATTTTTTTAATCATTAGTTTTTCACGGAAAGAACTCCGTCCTCCATTTCAATAGCGTTCATGGAATAGAGCAAATCCAGGGCCAGAATAAAACTATTGTAACCAATAGTTGGCATGGCGGTTTTGCAATTTGTCTTCGATAGCTCTTCCCATATTGCCGAAACAGTTTTTGGCATTTGTAATTGTTGTAAGATTCTTGCCCCGACTGAAAGCAATGCCCTATCTTGTGATAAATGTTTAGAAGGTAATATCATCACTTATCCCTTCCTGGTTCTTTAAAGATATCACAACGTTCAAAATAATAGGCAAGCACAGTCAATACCGCCAATTCATGTTCAGGCGTTCCTCGTTGCTCACCACCAGTCCATACTTGCAGTTCATTAAAAATTGTATTGGGTGTAAGCTTTTGCTCTCTTAAAGAGTTGTATTGTTCTCGGAATGCTTTGGCAATTTTGTCACCAAATTCAGGGTCATACCACTTATCAAAAAACTGTCGCACTAAATCAGCTTTGCTCATTCCCTCTTTTATTAAAATTGTCACGCTTTCAGAAAGCGCGTTTGCCTCTATTTTTCCTTGAGGAACATCTTTTACCTCTAAATTTAAAGAAACTGATTGGATTGCCAGACTCTCAAGAACTGGCTGTAAATCACTGAAACCCAGCCTCATCTTGGTTTCAGCAGTTGGGGCAAGACCTAACCATGTCTGTTTGTCTTCCAACGAGATTTTGCGAAAAACTGTGCGTAATTCTTCAAGACCCCAGGACTCTAGAATGACACCTTGGTTTGCTTGTTGAAATTCAAGTAATACTTTCTGCACATGGGGCGGCAAACCGTCATCCGCATTATGCACAAAAGTCCATTTATTAAAGTTGGTCCCCCAATGTTTTTTTGCCCCTTCAAAATCTTCAGTGATTTTTTTGATGGCTTCGGTTTCTTTCATTTTATTTGGTGCATAGACTTGAAACAGTCGTTGTTCTGATTTCAAGAAGCCATCATTTTTTCGATCGCCCCTATTACCCCACGGTC
Source organism: uncultured Desulfobacteraceae bacterium (assembly GCA_964412835.1). Taxonomy (GTDB): domain Bacteria; phylum Desulfobacterota; class DSM-4660; order Desulfatiglandales; family Desulfatiglandaceae; genus NaphS2. The sequence continues at coordinate 21,095 of CAYPQJ010000048.1, forward strand.
GACAAGCCATAAAATCAGTTTTATAAGTAAGTTCCATCAGTTTTTCAAAAAATTCTTGAAAAGTATTGCCTTTTGACTTGAGAAATAGATTTTCAAACCGCTGTTCGTAGTAGGCCTGTTGTAAATCCATATTATTCCTCACCCCAGACTTTGATTCTGACTAATGCTTCTTTTTCTACCATTAATTTTCTTTTCCGTCTACAGTTTGGCTCGGTGGTTGTTGGGCACTATAACAAGTTATTGTACGATTTCTGGATAAATCCTATCTGCTAGCTTTCCCAGGCAAGAAATTGATGGGGGGATATGTAATTGGGGACAGACCACGTTTATTTTATCTATACCCACTTTTTGCAGCAATGCGGCGAGGGCGTTGCAAGTCCTTTGGCTGATCTGCCGTAGGCATGCCAGGCACAATTATCAGGCCTTTCAGGTCTATATTTGAAGACAACGCTATTGGGTGATTTTTTCGCACGGCCGGAAATGTTTCTCCCTCCTGTGCTGATCGGTTGAAAGTGAACTTCCGAAAAACGGTAAGACCCCGGCGAATGTAACCGCCGAGATAGCTAGAAACCATTGATAACAGATTGCCTTAAAATTGCAAGGGTTTTTGTGACGCTGACACATTTGCGGCTTTTAATGCCCGATTCTTGACTTATTTAACTTCAAACTTGCGTTTTAGAAAGGAATCGGTAGATATATAGAATAGCATAAAAGGTTCATTGCCGCGCCGGGCTCATTTCTTAACCCTTACGATGGGAAACCCTATGAATTCAAAACCTTTTCTATCCGATGACGAATCAAAGCAACTCTCCACCGATCAGGTCCTTGAAGCGCTGGGAACCACCGCCGAGGGCCTTTCTTCAAATGAGGCGGCGCGCCGTCTAGCCGAGACCGGGCCCAACGCCCTGGAAGAAGAAAAAACCAACCCCCTGTTGAAATTCCTGGGCTATTACTGGGGCCCCATTCCCTGGATGATCGAAATCGCGGCGATCCTCTCTCTGGTGACCGGTGATCAAAAGGATTTCTTCATCATCGCGGCCATGCTCGTTTTCAACGGTTTCATCGGCTTCTGGCAGGAAAACAAGGCCGCCAATGCCCTGACGGCCCTGAAAGGACAGCTGGCCCTCAAGGCGAGGGTCCTTCGAAACGAAAAATGGCAGGAGGTCGACGCCGCGGATCTGGTTCCGGGCGATGTGTCATGGGGTCAAATCTGCTGTTGACTCTTGCTGTTTCCCGAAATTTGAATTAAGAATCAAAGACAGATTTGATGACCTCTATTTTTTGTTTTTAACGCCAATATCTCGAAATTTCCGTTTTGCAGCCGCCCTGTAAATTTCTTTGTCCCGGCGGGGCCCTACGGCCAAAACATACACTACCACCGTTTTTTCATACACCTGATAAACCACTCGATGGTCGCCAACTCGCAATTTTCGGAAGTTGGTCAGGTTCCCGGACAATGGCGCTCCGAATTTTATGGGGGCGCGGACAAGTTTTGAGTCTATGGCTTTCACAATACGCCTTGCAGCGGAAGGCCCGATACTTTCAAGGTCGTCTTCGATCTCATGATGGTAGAGAATGCGCCACGTCATTTTCCGAATTTCTCCTGAATGTACTCATGAGATAGGGCCTTTTTTTCTTCGAAGCTTTCCAACCGTGCAATTGCAAGGGCGGTCAATCGGAGATCCTCCATCTCCTCTTGCATGGCTTCATAACTTTCCATGGAGAGCAATACGGCTTTTGGGGCGTTATTCTTCAGAATAATCAGTTTTTCCGCCTCACCCCTGTCCAGAGCATCCAGTGTGGCCGACGTTTTTTTTGAAAGGGCGGTTGCCGAGAGGTAATCGGTGGTACGCATGATTTTACACCTCCTTTTCATATAATTCATTGAATAATAATCCGATAATCTTCCCTTGTCAATATACAACTACAGACGAAATTGCATAATTGGTGTAATCGGGATAGACCACGTTTATTTTATCTATACCCACGTGTTGCAGCAAGGCACCGAGGGCGTTGCAAGTCCTTTGGATGATCTGCCGTAGGCATGCCCGGCACAATTATCAGGCCTCTCAGGTCTATGTTTGAAGACAACGCTATTGGGTGAATTTTTCGCACGGCCGGAAATGTTTCTCCCTCCTGTGCTGATCGGTTGAAAGTGAACTTCCAAAATACGGCAAGACCCCGGCGCATATAACCGGCCGAGATAGCAGGCGTGGATATCCTCTGCACGGACAAAACCGGAACCCTCACCAAGAACGAAC
>CAYPQJ010000049.1:0-23140 GCA_964412835.1 uncultured Desulfobacteraceae bacterium
AAGCGCCGACATGATTAAATTATACGACGTTGATTTCATTTACCAAAACCTCCTTATGGTTTAAGATTGAACTGTTTTAAACAGGCGATCAACCTGCAGGTCAACCGGTATAAACTATCCCTTTAATACTGTAATTTTGCAAGGCTGTTTTTTTGATTTCCCCTCGTTCCCACGCTCTGCGTGGGAATGGTGCTGTGGACGCTTTGCGTCCGTTACGATGAAACCATACTGTGATACGGTTTCAAGCCATAAGCATAATCAAATCCCAGTCCAAAACGTAGAGATAAGTAAGGTGTCCCAGGAATTACTGGAGAATCTTAAGGACGTCCCTGCCCACTCAAAACATCTTGACTGTTCTTGATAGTGCATTTAAACTAAGTCCACTCAACTAAACCCGAAGAAGCCTCCCATGCAAACGGTCAATATCCACGAAGCGAAGACGCACCTTTCACGCCTGGTCGATGACGCGGCGAAAGGAAATGCTTTCATCATTGCTAAGGCCGGAAAGCCAATGGTCAAGGTTTTGCCGCTTTCCGACGGTGAGTTGGAAAAGCCTGAAAAGCTCGGGTTCATGTCGGGCGAGATTGCGGTTCCGGACGATTTTGATTCGTTTAGGGCTGGGGAGATCATTGCTCTTTTTGAAGGAAAGACTTCATGAAACTGCTGCTGGATACCCACATTGTCCTGTGGGCTGCAGGGCAGCCCGAAAAGCTCTCTGAATCAGCCCGCGTACTCTTGACAACCCCCGAGAACGCTTTGTTTTCCCCTCGTTCCCACGCTCTGCCTGGGAGTGCGCTCTTAGAGGCTCCGCCTCGATTTTCGCAACTGGAAAGCTGCATCCACGGGGATATCTTTTCATAATGAGAATTGCTGTTTTGAAACGCACGGCACGGGGTTGCGGAAAATCCCGGTAAATGATAAATTTGAACATGGCAATATTTCCGAAAAATATCATACCGTTGTTGGTGAGTATAAAAAGCTTCTATTTGGGCTATGTAAAATGAGAGAAGAGCTTTTCTGGGACAGAAGCATAGATCAAACCTCGGCTGAAATCATTCTCGAACGGGCCATTAATTTCGGCGGTTTTGACTTCATCAAAGAAGTGCAGGAAAAATACGGCATGGAGAAATTCGTCAATACCTTAAAATACAATCGAAACCTGGGGAAAAAGGTCGTCAATTACTGGTGCCTGCAGCTTTCGATTGATCGAAATAACACCAAAACCTTTCAAAACGAAAGAGTCTGGGAGCCTTTTTGAAGGCGCCCCAGCTCCATTTGAAGGAGTATGAAAATCACCGCTTGAGTGTGCCATCAAATCCTGAATATTTTGTCCCCCAGTTGAAAGGGATGATTAATGAAGTGAAAGTATACTATCAAGCTCCTGAAATAATTTTGTAGGAGGTAAAACCCCATGACTGATTTACTTGATCGTGCGTTCCAAAAAATAAGAAAGCTTCCTGAGACTGAAAAAAACGTGATCGCATCTATTATCCTTGAGGAGTTGGAAGATAATGCTCGTTGGGAAAAAGCATTTTCCAAATCGCAGGACGCACTCGCTAAGCTGGCGGCGGAGGCAATGGAAGAAGATCGAAAAGGTCTAACGAAGTCACTTGATCCGGATTTGTTGTGAAATCGAGAACTACAAAAATGTTTAGAAAGGCATTTTCCTCATTGCCAAAGCAGATCCAAGAGAAAGCACGAGGAGCGTATCAACAATTCAGGCAAAACCCATGGCATCCAAGTTTACGGTTTAAACAGGTACATTTAAGCATTCCAATTTATTCAGCAAGAGTCACAAAAGGTTATCGAGCTGTCGGCCAAAGAACAGAAAGTGGAATGGTATGGTTTTGGATTGGTTCACATTCGGACTATGACAAGTTGATATCGCAACTATAGATCAAACCGCTCAACTGGACTGCCTTTCTTAGCTACTTTCTTTGGCCTTGGGTTTTTTGTCTGTTTTGCTCTTTTTTCAAATAAACCTGAACTCATAAATGGGATCCCCATGAAAAACCTACTGACTGCAATCGCAGTGGCTGTTTTTATCCTATATCCATCTATATGTTTTGCCTCTTATGTTATTCATCTAAAAGATGGAAGAAGTTTTACCACGCCCGAATACCGGGAAGAGGGGGATCAGATCAAGTTCGAACGATATGGCGGGCTTATCGGGCTGCCCAGGAACCAGGTCATGAACATCGAGGAAATTGAGGATGTTCCCAAAGAAGAGGTCCTGAAACCACCGGAAGATCCGCCTGTTCCGGAAAACAGGAAAGAAGGGGCCACCGTTTCGGAACCCCCTTCAGAGGCTGCCGAGGCTAAAGGGGAAAAATCGGCTGACCCAAAAGAGGTGGATCCACAGCTGGCCTTCATGAAAGAAAAACGGCAGATCCTTGCGGAAAGGGAAAACATTTCACAAGCATTCAATGAAGCAAAGGCAAGAAACGATAGAAAAGAAAAGAACCTTTACTGGAACAAATTGCTTCAGATCCAGAAGAAATTTGAGCAGCTTCAAAACCGGGTCAAATCTGAAAACGAAGGGACTCTACCGCCATGGTGGGAGCAGATCCAATAAACGTCAGTTCCGCACTTCACTCCAGGAGACCTTGCTCAGATTATTCGACAGAAATTTATCCCTGATGGCGGTATCGAAATAGAGGGTGCCGGAGTTTTTGATGTCCACATTGGCTCCCCAGATGGCACCGTAGGCGGCTGCGCTGTTTTTGATGTCTATGGGTGCAAAAGGGGCGTAGACGAGACCTGCAAAGGTACTTGAGTGCTTGAAGTCAATTTTACTCGTGGAGTTGGAGAAAATTGAAAACTTTGCCGTGTCCAGTGCATTAGGGGTCAAAACGATGCTTGAACCGTTTTTTGCCTCAAAAGGGCCGGTCAAGAAAATATTGACCTTGCACGTAGGGCACCCTGCCGGATTGTTGATTGTGAGGGTAGCGCCGTTTTTCAACTCAACGCTTGTTAAATAGAAATTTGAGCCGCCTGCTTTTCCGGTAAGTGTCACATTGTTCTTTGTGGAAATAGCATTCCCCGCAATTGGAGGAACTGCCTGGGTCAGGTTATCATTGCTGGCGATGTACGTTGCAGGGTTATATGCCCCTCCAACGGTAGTCACCCCCAGGGGATCCGGATCCACTCTCCCCACATCAACCGGGCTTGTGTCATAAAAAGTCGTCCCCCCGTGAATGCTGTTTGTGGTGGCCGAGCCATCCACCTTTTCGCCTAAAACCCCCGCACCATCAATGCTTGCACCATTATGGGTCGCCAGCCAGTCATTGGACCCCACGTCCGCCTCATGGGTGGTCTGAAAGGACCCACTGCTGGGGTCATTTTTGGTGGGGTCCGAACTGCCGCTGTCAAAACTGAGGGTCGTCCCACCATTTTTGGTATCCAGTTTATTGTCACCGAATGCGGCAAAGTTGATGGCGGATGCGCGACTGTAACGAATAATGATCTGAGCCTGGCTGTTATCAGGCCCGCTCCCCGTGCTGGTCAGGGAATAGGTATTATTGGCTACCAGTGTGAGCGGTGAAAGTTGAAAAGAAAAACCGCTGGGCACGGTATAAGACAACGTTGTGGTACCGCCAATGGTTGTTGGAAGCGTAATAGAACCTGCACTGAGCCCCGATTCAATCTGGGCCTCAGCAAAATTGACGCCCGCGTCCGCATCGAAAAATGCTTCCGCACTTGTCTGGTAATTCCTTCCGATCTTCAAATCCGTACTGGTCATGACATAAGCCGTGGTCCCCAACATGCCTAAGATAGCCAGAAACATGAGAGAAATTACCAAAGCCACGCCGTGTTCATTTTTATGGTATGTTGGCATTTTCATAACAAATCCCCCTTTTGTGAAATGCTCCCAGCTTGGTGGAGGGAGGCATGGTCGTCGGATCCGGGTCAATTTCTGACATCCCGCCACGTGGTCAATTCGAAATCTTTTGACGCGTATTGATCCGCCAGATCCGTGTCGTAATAAATTGAAACGCTGTTGATGATTTCGACCTCTTTCCCAACGATGGCGCCATAAATGTCGGCGCTGTTGTCCATTCTTACCGTGATATAGGGGGCATATATTAAACCAGAGTATTCGACACTGTTGCCGATAGAAATTTTATCGGTACTTGTCGTTGAGTTTGCGAAAATAGCAAAGTCCCCGGGCTTACCACGGGTGCAAGTGTTGGGGCAGCAGCACGCACATGTCGATGTTGCCGGTGTTCCGCCGTTGGTACTACAGGTGGAGTCTGTGGTGTTGATTACCTGAGATCCATTATTAGCATCAAATGTTCCGGTTACATAAATATTAACGGGACCATTTGTAGTATCAATGTACAGGAAATTGCTCTTAATGAGTACATCATGCCAGTAAAAATTTGATCCCCCCACCTGCCCTTTTAGCGTAAGCGTTTCGTTCGGTCCGACGGTTAGGCTAGTACCTGTTGTAGTAATACTGTCCCCTGGCGCTACCACAGCATGTGTAGCATTGTCATTGGTCACGCTGTAAGTGGTAAATTTTGCCGCATACTCCCCTCCCACAACACCCAGAGGATCCGGATCAACCCGGTCAATGTCTTCCCCTTTTGTGCCGGAAACGACCCCCCCCAGGTCCGTCAGCGCCGCATCAGTGCCCGCCACATCTTCGCCCAGGGCCACATCCCCGTCAACAATGGAATTGTTTCGCAGTATAACAGATTCATTGGAACCCACATCGCCTTCCCTCGTGGAAGTCCCAGGGGTCGGACTGGGGTTGGATGTGTGTGAATAGCTGTACACGGCTGCCGTATTGCCCATATCCAGTTTTTTGTCGCCAAAAGCTCCGAATTGTATGGCCGATTTACGTTTTACAGTAGCGGTTATGGTGGCGGTGCTGTTATGGGTGCCGGCACCAATACAGGTAAACTGATATTGCATGTCAGCGACCTTTGTCAGTCCCGGATTCTGAAATGAAAAATTAAAACCGGTGGGCGCGGTGAAAGAAGTCATGGGGGTGGAATTCGTGTCACTGGGGTCCGTGGGGTCCCCTATGGCTGTCGGCAAGGTAAACGAGCCGGCTGCTACACCCACCTCGATCATTGACGCGCCGTAATGGATCCCCGCATCGGCATCAAAAAATGCTTCCGCACCTGCCTGGTAATTGCTTCCGATCTTCAAATCCGTGCTGGTCATGACATAGGCTGTGGTGCCCAGCATGCCCAGAATCACCAGAAACATGAGGGAAATCACGAGGGCTACGCCACGCTCATTTTTGTGGTATGTCGGCATTTTCATGATATCTTCCCATTTTGAGGTTTCAGCCTCGGAAGCCGGGTTATCCGCCCATCAGAAGCCCAGGTTCGGCGGTGTTACAATGGAACGTAAACTATAGGTCCGGTAGCCGCCGTTTTGAGAATAGTTCGGGTCCAGTTTATCTGTTTGTGCCGTCAAGGGATCGATCTCCACTCCCCGGATAGCGCCGGTTGAGGGGACCTGTGTTACCTGCATGTCGATAATGTTTTCTGCCAGCGGCTGCCGCCCGGCCCCCAGGTTTTCATCTCTTTTCAGTGTGTAAACGGTATTGCCGGAGTCATCCGTTTCCTGAACAATGGAATAGCTGATGATTTTGACCACGCAGATATTGAATGTTGTTGCGGATGCATCATAGCCCTCCGAAAGGCCCTGATTGCCGGTCGTTCCCGGGTCCGTGTCGATGGTGAGGGTGCTTCCGGAAACGCCTGTAACCACCACCCGTTCAATGCCGTTGATGCAGATATTGCTTTTGGTGGTCGTATTGAAATCAGACCCGTCGGTGACCGTAATGGTCGTGTCCCCAGAAGAGGCATCGGCTGCAAGGGTCGTGGTTGTACCATCAAAACACCCCGCCACGTGAATGATATCGCTTCCCAAAGCACCGGTTCCATCTTCTATGAGGACGGGATCGGTCCCGAAGGTTACGCCCGCCCAGTTGAGCCATGTGGGAAGGGCTTCAGTTGTTACCCCATACCCGGTCATCATCATCTCACTGGTCATCAAATCCATGGCGGCTCTGGCGTTCTGGACCATCTCGTTGGTTTGCTGCTGTATGTCGTAGGTTTTCCGCTGAAAAACAAACGTACTGGACAGGGAGGCAACCACAACCAGAAGGATGGCCAGGGTAATAAGCAGTTCAACAAGGGTAAATCCTTTTTGATTTTTCTGTATGAAATCAGACATCGGATCCTTTGATATTTTTTTAATTGCAGAGAATGGTTTTGATTTCAACGTCATGGGCATCGGAAGGCCCCCAGTAAACCTTGACGGTAATCTGCTTCATGCCGGAAGCCGGGGTGTTGTTGTTCACGGTCACTTCCCGCTGGTATTCGGAAAAATCGCCGGCACAGGCGGTTTTGGTTTCGCTGACGGCACTGGCGTATCCGTTGGCGCGAACCTCCTCCAGCTTGTCCTGGGCCAGGGTGGTGGCAGCGGTCAGGTCATTGCTGAATTTGTTTTTTTGGATGATGGATCCGGTCAGGGTGGCCATGCCCAGCAGTCCCACGGAAAGGATTACAATGGCGATCATCAATTCGATGAGGGTGAAGCCCCCATCAGCGACGATTCGGACCGTTTGTCTATCTTCCTGCGGTTTCATTGCCAACCTCATTACTCAACCTTCACACGTCCGGCGATGCTTATGGATACGGTTTTGGAACCACTTGAATTTTGAACGGTGATAGTAGAAAGGGTTGTTGCTGTCCCTTTTGGACTGAATACCGGGTCCCCAGTGTCACTGAGGGTTACATCTTTATAATTGTCCTGAATATCGACGGTTTTGGATGTTTCCGCGCCACCGTCATCGATTCCGTCATTGTCGTTATCATCCAGTATCTTGTATTCGTGATTGTTCAAGAAAAACACTTTAAATTCGTTGTTTTGCTTGACCGCCTCCATCCGTGCGTCCATCAAATCACCCATCACCTGACGGGCTGCACCATTAACGCGCATAGCGGGAAGCAACCCCATGAAGCTGGGAATGGCAATGGCGGCCACAATACCCATGACAGCCACCACCAAAACCAGCTCCATCAGTGTAAAGCCGGATTCATTTCCTGGGATCTTGTTACCCATAACGCCGTTTCTCTTCTGTTTATTCTGCGGACAATCCCACATAAGTCAGTTAGGAAGCAAATTCCGCGCCGTAAACCGCAGCACCCACGCGACCACGGCAGGGAGAGCGAGTATTCATGTTATTTCACTATTTTTATGATACCGAAAAAGCGTCGATATTGTCAAACGTCAAAATTTTTTACACCCATATGGCAATTTTTTTTACAGTTGGGGACAGAAGGGGACGTCCAGAGAAACAGCAGGGACGCTCTTAAGTTTCTAAGTTAAATTCTCTAATAACTGAAAATTGTTTTCCCTGAAAATAACTTTCCCCCGCTCCACAGAGTACCCGACCGCTGGAACACTGATTCCAATTTACCGCGCCAATTCCGTCAGAGATACCCCCGAAATCATTTACCGCCCAATAACAGGTAAATGTCCGGGTTTTGCGGTTCTTCGTAGGGGGCTGTGAGGCCCGGTAAAAGATGAACGTCGAACATCGAACGTTCAACATCGAATGAAAGGTCGGTAAACCAGACCAGGGCGATTCTGTGGCCGTTGAGGCGGCGGCGGGCGGATTGCTGGATGCTGTTGAGAGAATTCCAGAGCACCAGATGTTCCCTACCTCAACGCAGCACTCAATCCGAACTCAACCCTAAAGTCTGTTACCTTTACAATCGGCTTCAGAGCTCGTTCCTGTTTCAACAGATCAACTATTCCGTATCTCGACATTGTATTTAGGGTCCGGGACAGGTTGCTGCTGTTTCTGCCTGACACCAGTGCAAGTTCTCTTAAGGATGCAGGCTTTTTATCTTTTATGATTCTAAGCAGTTTTTGATTTTCACTGCTGAGAACCTGCGCCATCGATTGTACGGACTCAAACCAGATTTTAGGCTCATCCTTCCCAGGTTTATATTCCCCCCGCGCAATTGCAATTGTTCTTTTTTTATAATCATCCCGGGAAAGAATCCCTATTTTCAATGTTTTTTTCCCCATCATATCACCTTCATTCTATTTCAACATTGCTTCAACGTCTTTCCAAAAATCCTCAATAAGCCGGCTCGATGATTCGAACTCGTAAGGACAAACCTTTTCCATCTTGTGTTTATGATCCCAGGTAATCTTACGAACCGTGTATCTGTTTTTCTTTGGCTTAAATGCATGCGCATTATCAAACCCCAAGACACGTGTGTTATTCCGGTCGTGCAATGTTAATGAATATTTGATTCCATAAGGAATCTGTGCCTAGGTGTAACTCTGGCTGCCTCGAATTTTGTTCAATAGCCACTATCCATTGGAAAAATCTCACCGTCCAAATCCAACAACGTTTCAAGTGAAGCATCCTCTCTGGAATATTTTTTCTTAGCCATATCAGTCAAAGATTATCATCAGATGATAACCATGTCAATGGAATAATGGGCCCGTGTGAAAACGTGAAAACGGGGACGTTACGCAACATAAGGGACGTCTATGATTTTATGTGTTTTTACTGCTCCCATTGTTTGATACGGGAATGCATACGGTACAGGTTCCCAAGGTGCGGTTCGTCGAAAACAGGGTTCTTGTTCTATTTCTGGCAAGCTTTTTGCTGCAACAATAGATTTTGCCATAAAAGCAAAAACCCATTCCGTTAGGAACACAACATGTGGTAATATACCATCTTGGTTTTCGCCATATGCGTGGGCAATATCGGAATTTAAATCAATATGTAACAAAAGCTTGACAAAGTCCGGTTTTTATTGGATAATTTGAGAAGTATTTTATTGAATCAGTAACGGGATCAAGCAGATCAGCCATGGGCTTCGGGAAAAAAAATCAATTGGTGGGCGTGGATATCGGGTCGTTCGCCATTAAAGTCGTTGAAATCGATCGGAATAAAAAGGGCATGTTCCTTAAGAATTTCGGCATAATCGGACTGCCCCGGGCCGCCATTCGGGAAGGGGATATTGTTGAACAGGCAGTGGTGGCCGAGGCGCTTACGAAACTCTTCAAAAACCTGAAAATCAGAAACCACAATGTTGCCGTAGCCCTTTCCGGTTACCCGGTTATGGCCAAACGGATCACACTCCCCACTTCCGGAAGAGAGAAAATCGAAGCCACCATTCACGACCAGGCCGAACAATACATCCCCTTTGATATTAACGATGTGAATCTTGATTTCGATATTCTGGAAAATGAAGAAAACCTTTCGGAAGGGGAGGAAACTGAAGAAGAAGCCCTGGACGTTATGCTGGTTGCCGCCAAAAAGGACGTTATTGATGCCTATGTAAACCTGCTGGTTGCCGCGGATCTGAATCCCGGGGTATTGGACGTGGACGTTTTTGCCCTGCAAAATGCGGCTGAATTGACTATCCCCGGTGAAAAAGAAGGGTATGCCATCGTCAATGTGGGCGCCGAAGAACTGGGCATTAACACCGTGGTCAATGGCGCATCCCTCTTCTCCCGCGATTCCTCATTCGGAGGCGCACAGATCACGGACCTCATCATGAACCATTTCGACGTGGATTTTGAGGAGGCCGAAGAGATCAAGCTGGGGACGGTAGCGGACAAACCCCTGGACACAAGTCTCGAAACCAGTGTGTCCGGGGTAATTTCAGACTGGGTACAGGAAATCAAGCGCGCCCTCGATTTTGTGGAAACCACCTACCCGGACAAAGCCATCGGAAAGATCTATGTATGCGGCGGCTCCTGTCGGATCGAAGGATTTCAGAAATACCTGGAGGCCCATGCCGGCCTGCCGGTGGTGGAGTTGAACCCTTTCTCAACCCTGATTCCAAACCCGGACCTTTTTGATGAAGCGTACCTGAAACAGATGGCACCCCAGGCCTGCGTGGCCATGGGTCTGGCCCTGAGGAGCATTGACGACAAATGATCAAAATCAATCTCCTGCCATTTCGAGCGGCGCGAAAACGGGAAAATGTCAGACGGCAGGTCAGCATTTATTTCTTGTGCATGCTGTTTCTGTTTTGTCTGATGGGCTACCTTCACGTGTCTTTAGGCAGTCAGCTGGCCCGGTTAAAAGCCAGCGAAGAAAGCCTGCAGAAGGAACTGAACTCCTACGCAACCATCACCCGGGAAATCGCCAAACTCAAAAAGGACACCCAGGATCTCAATAAAAAACTGGGTGTTATCGAAAACCTCGAAAAACAACGGGTCGGTCCGGTTCTGCTCCTGGCTGAACTTGCGCGCGCGGTTCCCCTGGATCGATTGTGGTTGAACAGCGTCCTGGAAACCAGCGGACGGTTGACGCTTCAGGGAACCGCCATGGACAACCATACGGTGGCGCTTTTTATGACCCAACTTGAAAACGCGCCCCACATCAGCGCCGTTGACCTGGATCGCACCACCCTGAAGTTCTTTCCGGAGTACAAACGCAGGGCCTCAAATTTTGTCCTCACCTGCAAAACCGCTTACGCAGAAGCCGAACCCGAAGTGACGCCTGTAAAAGGCAAGGGGAGGCGATAAGATAATATGCCAAAGCTGCCGTCCATAAACTGGCGTACTGCAGGGGAGAAGGTTTTTGAGAATGCCTCAAAAATCAAACGGACCCACCGCATTTTGATTTTTATCGGCACCATCATTCTCTTTGGCGGCGCTTTTTATGCACTGGATTACATGCCCAAGACCGAAGAAATTTTCATTGTGCAGGAAAATGTGGACCGGTTGGACCAACAGTTAAGGACCGTTAAGATCCGCGCCCGAAGCTTGAAAAAATTCAGGGATGAGTACGCAAAGGTACGGAAAAAATTCCAGGAGGCCCTCAAACTCCTGCCCGACAAGCGTGAGATCCCGGACCTTCTCAAGGATATTTCGCAGCAGGGAGTGGATGCCAAGCTGGAATTCCGCCTGTTCAACCCACAGCCGGAAAAACCCAAGGATTTTTACATGGAAATTCCTGTTTCCATGGAGGTTCGGGGCGAATACGGCAATGTTCTGGATTTTTTTGACCGGGTGGGACGTATGGATCGTATTGTCAATATTCTGAACATCAGCATGAAGCCCGATAAGCCTTTGTCCACACAACTTTTGACCCGGTGTACGGCCATTACCTATCGTTTTAAAGGTGAGGACGATGTCAAAAAAGAGCAACAGAACAAAAAGAAAAAATAGAAAAACCAGGCCGAATCCCTTTCTGTCCATTGTCCTGGGGATCTTTGTCTTTTCCATGCTCTGGTTTGACATGGTTCATGCGGCATCCGATGTGGTATACAAACCCTTGCGGCCACCGAAAGATTTAAAGGCGGAAAATGATACCCTTCCGCCGCCCGTGGACCTGAAAAACCTGCCCGATCCGTTTCTCTCTTATCTGGTGAGAGAGGGACGAAACAAAGCCGCATTGAAGGACCGGGAAAATCAGAAGCGGCTGGATGCTGAACAGGAGCGAAAGAACGCCGAACAAACGTTGGCAAAAATGAAGGCGGCGGCAGCGGAAAAACTGCGGCGAATGCGGGAACCCAGAACCGAACTTCAGAAATTGAAACTGGCTCAGCTGACCCTTACGGCCATCATTGTAGACGGCAACAAGCGCTGGGCCATGGTGCGGGATGAAAAGGGCATGGGGTACATCCTGAAAAAGGGCACGGCCATCGGCACCATGGGGGGCCGGGTCGCGAAGATATCGGGGGCTCAGAAAAAAGTGATCGTCAATGAACCCTATCTGGAAAAGGAATTGCATATCAAATACAAACCGAAGGTGATTGAGTTGCCGGACGAGGTGTTTGATTAATAGCGGGGAGAACCAGATGAAAAGAGTCATCCAATGGATAATGTTTCTGTTTCTCGTGGGATCCGTGGTCCCAACGGCGGCGGTCGCCGAGGAAAACAACCTGCCCGCCCTCAATGCCGGCATTGACCAGCTGGCATTTCAACTGACCAGCCAGATTGCCGGCCGGTATTTCGACTCGGATAAGCGGCCCGTGCTCCGGGTGGCGGTTTTCGACTTCACGGACTCCGAAGGCAATATCACGGTAGGATCGAGGTATGTTTCAACGCGAATCCGCCTGGCCTTTGCCGAAGGGTTGCAGTTTGAACTCCTGACGGCCGGGGATTTCGAAAAACAGGGGTTTGTGATCACCGCCAAAGCGTTTTCGGAAAACAGAGATCTGAAGGAACAGATCCTGGACCAGCTCAAGGCGGATATCTATTTATTTGGGACGGTTACCGTTACAGGCAATTCAAACGCCGCCTGTGAAATCAACATCTGGGGCATGGCGCCCCCCTATGATCAATGGCTCCGGATCAAACCCATCCCATTTGAAAACCCAACACCCTGGAAGCTCGCTTTTTCACCGTCCGGATCCCAATTTTTTGACCATGTGGTTTTGGAAGGGGCCAAAGGGGTCATAGAGGAACTTAAACGGGAAAACCTGGGAAGAGTCCTTTTTTTGAGCCAGCCCATCTGCGATGACCTGAGCCTTTCCTGGCAGATCCGGGCGGACGGCATGGTCTACGACATGCGGAAAGAGAGCAAAGTGGGATCATTGCGCAACCGCACCGGACAGGTGCTTCAAAGCCGCGTCAAGAGTGAAGAAACATTGAAGGAGCTCAGCTACATCATTAATGATGCCAGCCTGGTTGTCAAAGAAGCGGGCGGTCTGGCGTATCGGTTCGAGCCTTATGTCCTTCCCGAAGGGAGTGATTTCTTTTTTATTCCTTTCAGTGGCGATGAGACGGGTTTACGATTTCAATATATCTGGGGTAAACCGGGCCTCAGCAAAAGGGTATCCACCATCGAAACCGGAAAAGGCTGGAAACTCCACCAGGCCCTGGAGGATTATGAAAATATCATGCCCACAGGCAACCATACCGCCACAGCCACCCTTTCCCCCATGGCGGAGAGCCAGTACGGAAGCAAACGACCCCGATCGGATTATGTCTCCCGTTTTAAATTTTCCGTCAATCCGGGTTTGAATGTTTATGTCATCAACTATGTATACCGGCGGGACAGACCGGAGATCTTCGTTCGCCGCCTTGAAATTGAGGCCGTCAAAGACGTACCCATCAGATCCATCAAGAAAATTACCGAGGTTTACAGGGTTTATGGTAGCGATTGATAAAATGCATAAGAACATCCGAAATTTGCAACCCGCCGTCAGCCGGGTTACCGCTTCACCAAAGGTGGGAGGAGGAAAGATTGATGCACGCACATAGGAACGGGACTTTCCGAAGCCGGTTCGGTTTGTGGCTTCCCCTTCTGGCGCTTCTGGCGTTCGGTTGCTCAACCCCTTCCACCAACCGGGTGGAAGACGATCAAGAAGGTAAAGGGGTCCTCGAAAGCATTGAGACGATCGTGACGCCTGAAAAAACCACCCTTGTAATATTGGCGCCCGGCGCCCGGACCGACCGAAAAACCTACACCCTCTCGGACCCGCCCCGCATCTGTGTGGACTTTCAGGCAACACCGGCCGAGGATCTGCCCGAAACCGTCAAGCTGCCGGAAGGTCCCGTGGAAAAATGGCTCATTCAAAACCGAGGGCCCGGCCACATGGGCGTGGTGGTGTATGTCAGGCCTCTAAAATACAAGTACCACCTGGCCCGGGAAGGCGATAAAGTGCTCCTCTCCGTGACGCCTGCGGGGGATGAAAAATTTACAGCCTCAAAAGAGATTCAAACGCGCCCCGGGGATATGGCAGGGACGGGAATAAGTGAATTGGCGGTTCTGGAACGTCCCGACAGCGGTACAAGTCTCCGCATTGAAACGGATCAACCGGTGGAAAGTGAAATTTCCTTTGAGGGTAATGTGCTCTCCATCGATCTCAAGGATGTCGCTGCAACACCCCAGGGGCTCAAAGCCCTGGAGACAAAGCCGTCGGGGGGGGTCATTCAGGGAATCCGGGCTTTTTACGCACCCCGGGACCGTAGCGTGCTCCTGAAAATTTCTCTGAGGGCCCTGGCACCGTACCACGTCAACCGCGAAGGGAACCTGCTGATAGTTGATTTTGATCCGGTGCCCGGCGGATTTTCCCAACCCGTTTCACAGCCCGTCGCACAAACCGGAAGCACTCAGCCCAACGCCAGACCAACGGTTGCACCACTACAAACACGGCCCGCCGCCGCTTCCGGCCGTCGCGATATGGCAAAAGCGTCAAAACAGGAGGAAACCCGGGCCGAACTCTTTGAGAGCAGCAGCAAAAGTTATGCGGGCCAGAAAATGAGCTTTGACTTTGTGGACACGGACATTCGCAATATCCTGAAGCTCCTGGCGGAAGTGGCCAATCTCAACATCGTCTGGGGTAGCGATGTGGAGGGCAAAATCTCCATGCGGCTGGACAATGTGGCCTGGGACCAGGCCCTGGAGATGGTCCTGAAACCCAACGGATTGACCTACCAGATTGAAGACGAAGTGCTATGGGTGGTGCCCCGCAGCAAGCTGGTGGACATGGAGATCAGCGAAAAGAAACGAAAAGGCGCCCTCATGGCCGCAAAGCGGCTCCAGGGAGTTTTTGAGGCCAAGGTGGTGGAATTTATTATCGTCCGCCACCGGCCCGTAACGGATATTTTTAAAATGCTGGTCGGTGACGGCAATGCGGATCCCCCGATTCCGGGCATCCTGGATATTGAGGCCGCCGAATCGGAAGAAGAAGAGGAAGGCGACGAGGAAAAGGGAAAGAAGGTCAAAATCGCCACCATGGACCTTTACCTGTCATACGACTCCGGCACCAACATGGTCATCGCCAACGGGGTGCGGGCCAAGGTGGACAAGGTTAAGGAACTGGTCCGGAAGCTGGATGTGCCGGAGAAACAGGTCCTCATCGAAGCCAGGATCGTTGAGGCCACGGTCGGGTTTACCCGCGATCTGGGCATCGAATGGAAATCCCTGGACGGCGAGCGCCCGGGTGTGGAGCGAAAATGGTTCAACTCCGACGGCACCACGCGATTTGACGGCACTTTCTCCACCAACAGCCCGTCAAACTGGGCCGGCAATATCGGCATGGCGTTCGGCTTTTTAACCGACGGCGGTTTAGGCTCCCTGGCTTTGGATGCTTCCCTGGCCCTGGCCGAGGAAGATCAAAAAATCAATATCATCTCAGCGCCTAAAGTGATGACCGTAAACGGGGAGGAGGCCTTTATTTCAAGGGGTGAAATTGACTATTATTCGGTCAGGACTCTGGATACCATCAGTTTCGAACAGATCCCCGCGTTGCTCTCCCTAACCGTCACGCCCACGGTGAGTGCGGACAACACCCACGTAACCATGAGAGTGGAGGTAACGGACGACAAAACCAAAACGGCTAAACAAACGGAAACCGAGGAAGGGCAATCGGAATCGCCGCCGGGCAGAACACAAAAGAAAATTACGAGTACTCTGATTGTAAATACCGGAGATACGGTGGTCATCGGCGGCATCTATCAAAAACAGGAACGAACCTCGGATGCGGGAATCCCTTTTCTCAAAGACATCCCCCTTCTGGGATGGCTCTTCAAGGCCGAGCGTAAAGAAGAGGGGCAAGTGGAACTGTTGATCTTCCTGACCCCCACCGTAATCAAAAGTGTTATTGAGGACAACTCTTGATCCAATTTTTCAAAGGATGCAGGATGCAAAAGGATAGGTTGATGCATTTCAGAAAAAATCCGGTTCTACGTCTGTTGATATTTTTTTCAGCGACCGCGATTCTTCTGCTTCTGTCCGGCTGCGGCACCGATAATGCGGCTCAGAAGAAAAAAGCAGCCACCCTGGCGAACCTCGGGAACGCCATGGCCGCCGAGGGGAATACCCGGGGGGGACTTCAGAAACTTCTGGAGGCTGCCAAACTGGACCCGGATAATGAGAAAATCTATCAGCAGACCGCCCTGGTGTTTCGAAGCCTGGGGGATTATCAGCTTTCTCTCAAATATTTCCGTAAGGCCCTTGAGTTGAAACCCCGGTTCCCCGAGGCCACCAACAACATGGGCACGGTATATCTGCTCATGGGGGACTGGCCCAAGGCCATTACCTGTTTCAAGGAAGCGGCGGCGGACATCAAATACGAAACACCCCAATACGCCTACAACAACATGGGGCTGGCCTATTTCAAGATGGGGGACACTAAAAAGGCCATTGAGCATTACGAAATGGCCCTTCGGCTGTCGCGCTCCTATGCCCCTGTCTACCTGAACCTGGCCCGCCTTTACGAGAAAAAAGGGGATCTTAAAGAAGCGGAGGCCAACTACCGGGAAGCCATCCTGTACCGTCCCACGGACCCGGCGGGTCACATGGGACTGGCCAAACTGTTCATTAAACAGGGCAAAACCAAGGAGGCCAAAGCGTCCCTCATAACGATCATCAAGGAAGACCCGAGGGGACTGGAAGGGCGGGAGGCCAGGAAACTGCTGGCGACCCTTCAGAATTGAAATTTGGTTTTTTCTCACGCAAAGGCGCAAAGTCGCCAAAATGAAATGTGACCTTTTGGGGTTTGGCGGTGTTTAAATAAAAAGCGTTTACGGTTGCCGGTTTACGGTTACAGTTTGCAATCCTATACAGGAACATGAGAACAAGTGGATGCATTTTGAGACTGTTGAAAGAATAGAAGATGTAGAAGTTATTGCGGTTGGGGGTAATATCCGCGATATTATGCGTCTCAGGAAACAATACGGTTTTGGTAGGTGGCGAAAACTTAAGGGTATTACTAACGTCAAACTGGATAATGGCAATGTAAGAAAAGCGGAAGTACACTGGTACGAAGCACATGGTATCGGCAGGAAAAAAATGAAGATAAAAATGCTGTTGGATGAATAGCCATGGAAATATTGGAACAGAATTTTCGGTTTGTAATCTGCATCGAAGACAGGGATTCTGAAGATCTTGAAAAGGGGAAAGTGTATCGGCTTCTGCCTGACGAGGAGGCAGGCCGGGAGGGATATCTGCGCATTATCGATGAATCCACAGAAGACTATCTTTACCCGGAGTCTTATTTCGTTCTTCTGGATCTGCCTGAAAAGGCACGGGAAGCACTTATGCTGAGGGCGTGACAGCTTTCGTTCCCACGCTTCAGAGTAGGAGCGGAACATGCCGTCATTTCGGATAAGAAGCCTATAGTTTTTTGAATTTCTGTTGTGTCCGGAATCGAGGGTTCATCCATCGGAGGCATATATGCAACAAATAGAAATAACGGGCGAAGCGTTACCGATCGTTAAATCCGGTATAGTCTTAAAAGAGAAACTGTTAAGCGTAAAGGAAGCGAACTATTTAAGGCGTCTCAAAGACCTTGAAAGAAAGTATAAGATGAAAAGCGCAGAGTTCTCCAAGAATTTTGCTGCCGGAAAACTGGGTGATGATGCTGAGTGGTTTGATTGGCTCTTTGCATATGAGGCGTACAATAAGATACTGAAACAGAAAAAGATAATAAATGGACTGTCTCTGTGACTATCCCCTATTTCAAGAAGATCATAAACAGGATAGCAGGGTTGGAATGGTTAACGGAGCGCGTCGGCGTTGACACGGAATATGATGAAGACACTGATACCGGTATCATTTTCATTTACCTGATGGCGTAAAGGAAAGCATGG
Source organism: uncultured Desulfobacteraceae bacterium (assembly GCA_964412835.1). GTDB lineage: Bacteria > Desulfobacterota > DSM-4660 > Desulfatiglandales > Desulfatiglandaceae > NaphS2. The sequence goes on from CAYPQJ010000049.1 coordinate 17,554, forward strand.
AAGTTACCCTTATTGAAGTCCTTGATAAAATAGAGGATATTGTCATTGACAGCCTTGATCTTTATTCAGGTTAATAAACTCGGTTCCCACGCACCAGCGTGTAAACCAAAAGAAAACCCTTTGCGTCTTAGCGCCTTTGCGTGAGACCTGAAAATAACGACATAAATTGCGCGGATTTGCGTTTCCATTCCGCAATCAAAAAAATGGGCGGGGGAGAAAAATGAAATTTAAGAATTATGTCAGGTTGTTGATTAATGCGGTTGTTGCCGTCTCTCTCTGCATGTTTGTATTTTCCTGCGGCGGCGGCGGAGATTCCGATTCCGGTGGTGCGTCCGGGCAGAGCGGGACCATCACGCTTTCAACAGATGCCCCAATAGATGGTGAAAGCGGGCTGTACACGCTACCGGCCGACGGCAGCAGTGCCGCGGTGATTTATGCTGTAATCAAAGATAGCTCTGGCAATCCGGTGCGCCATTATACGGAAGTCGTCTTCACCACCAACCTGGGCCATTTCCGAAACGGCAGCACGACCTACACCATGCAAACCCAGCCCCCTCTCGGCAAAGATGGTTTCCCCGATACCGATGCCGCTCCCACGGGCCTCGCGGATGTCCAGTTCATTGCGGGCACCACACCCGGGAGCGCCAAGATCACCGTAACGTCCAACGGTGTCACCCAGTCCGTTTATATCACCCTGTCAGGGGCCACGGGGAACATGCCCGTGGGTGAAGCGTTCAGCCTCTCCGCCGCATACCTCAATATTTCAGGGTGGTGGATGTACTCTCTGGAAGATACGATCACGGCCAGTGCCGCTGATATTAACGGCAATGCAGTTATAGACGGAACGATAATTTACTTCAAAACCTATAACACCGGAGGATATGTGGAGCCGGCTTCGGCGGGTACTGGATCCGGAAAAGCCATAAGCATCCTCTATTCCACTGCCAACCCCGCCCCTTCCGCGGGGTTCCTGATGCTCACCGGGGAGACCGAGGGAGATGCCACCACCCGGGTGACATCCATTGCCACGACCCCCTATCCGGATCAGCACATCATGTACGCCGGCACCAACGGCGGGGGGGTGTATAAATCCACCAACTACGGCGACACGTGGGAAACCGTCAGCCGTTCCAGCCAGAACCCCAGAAGGGGACAGAACCTGATCGACCCCTACGTCAAAGGCCAGAACGGTATTGCCGTAGACCCGGACAACCACAACGTGGTCTATGTGGGCACAGGGTATCTTGGAAAGGGGAATGTCTTTCGATCCCTGGATGGGGCCATGAACTGGAACAGCAATAATGTGGAGCAGTGGAACGGTCTCTATGAGACAACGGCTGCGGTCCTGTCCGTTGTTGCCGACGGGGATGACAACAGTTCAACAGACTACCCCTACGTATGGATAGGCACCGAGGGGAGGGGTCCCCTCTATGCCGCGGATGGAAAGTCCTTTCAGCCGTCGGGCGGGACCGCGACCAGCCCGGTGTTCAGCGGTACCGGAAACGGGACCATGTCACACCCGGTTCTCTCTTACAGTTCAAAGTCCGAGACGTGGACGACCACCTGTGCCGGATCGACTTCGGCGGCCTCCTCTCCGTCCTTTTCGGGCACGGGAAACGGCGGCATGTCGGCCGTAACCACCAGCGCTTCCACCGTGACCGAGACGTGGTCCGTTATCTACCGAGCACTTGTTGGCGACATAACCCAGACCGGCACGGGTGACGGGAGTCTCAGAAATGTCGCGATGACAAAGCCCAACGCGGCTGTGGAGACATGGACGTTGACATGCACATCCGCTGAACCGACCATCAGTGCCGTAACAGGTACGGCCGCGGCGAACGGGGCTCTGACCGGAATTGCCGTGACAGGTGCCTCTGCGGCCCAGACGCAGACCTTTACCCTCACATGCACAACGGCCGGAGGATCTGGTGTTGGAATATTTTCAGTGAGGGGAAACAAGCTGGGGGATTACGCCGGTGTAGCCACAGTTGATACAACTTATGGTCCAACAAATGGACTCACTTTTAAAATAAATGCGGGGACGGCTAATTACGTGGTAGGCGAGACCTTTGTCTTCACCGTAACGGTGGGCGGGACATTCAGCGTGCTCAGTGATGCGGTTGGCTATTATCCCGAGGCCTCGGTGGGAGAGACATACAACGAGGACGGCCTGACGTTCTTGATCAACATGGGCTCAACCGCGTTTGTGGTGGATGATACCTTCACCTTCACCATCACCACGGACTGGCATGTAGCGGGCACGGTGTCAGGCCCCCAAACCAACACCGTAACGGTTGGTACACTCTACACATCAGACGGCAGTGAGGTCTCTTTTACCATCTGGGAGGGTACAATAGATTACGCCGTCGGCGACACGTTTACCTTCAGGACCACTGGCGGACTGACCTACTGGACTGTGGTGGGAACCGTATCGGGCATACAGACAAAACTGGCATTTGCCAACCAGGGCTACTATTCCGACGGGCGGGAAGTCTATTTTGAGATAACCGAAGGAACAACCCCGTTCGAGATAAGTGACGCCTTCACCTTTGCGGTCACCGCCAATAAGGTGAACCACGGCTGGACCGTGTGGGACATGGTCAGGGTCCCCGATACCCACGGGGCAACCGCTATCCTTTACGCCGGCACCGCAACCGGGGTGTACAAAACCACAAACGGGTCCCGGACCTGGAGTTCTGCGGGCTTCTTTACCGGTGACTATATATTAGCCCTTGAGCTCTATCCGACGGCAACGGGCGGCGCCACCGATATTATCTACGCGGGCACACAGAACGCCGGGGTGTGGGCAAGCCCTGATGGCGGTACCACATGGACCCAGTATGTGACCGGCATCGATTCCGGCTATGGGGCCACCATAAAAGACCTCCTGGTGGACCCCGACAACCACCGACTGTACGCCGTCACCTATAAAGGTCCGGTCGGTTCGGCAACGGGGAGTGTCTATATGCATACATTGAATACGAACGGAACAATGACCGCGGACCCATGGGTCAAGGCCAATACCGGTATGAGCGGAACATCACTCTACGCCCTCGGGTCGGACATGCCTTCGAGCCCCACAGCGCTTTTTGTGGGGGGGGAAGGGATCAACCTCTACAAGGCCACGAGCGGATTGGACACCGGGAACCCATCCTGGTATGAGAGCAAGGGCGATATCAGCAACCTCATTATGGCCAGGATGCCGGTGCTCTTCTCAGGGGAGTGCTTCATGACCATATACCGAACGGATTATGGCAACGGGTATTCTTATTTTGAAATATATATCGAAGACGAAAACGGGAATCCGCCCCTTAAGGGTTCAATTTTTACGGCCGTAGCAGCACCTCGTTCCGGACTCGAACCCGCCCCCCCTGAACTCACATACTGGGACGTAACATACCCCGAATGCTATACAACGCCACACGGTGACTTTATACACGGGACATTTCGGGATCCATCGGACGGGGCGACTAATGACCCCTATTTTGTAAGTGCTAACGGTAACTCGTATGAATCGGTGACGTTTACATTTACACCGACATGTGAAGTCGAGGCACCAGGCTGTTCCGGCAGCAACCAGACTTGGACTTATGCTTTGCACACACCATGAGTGAGGGACATCGGGACATTCTTAAATAATCCAAACCTTTCTTCCCTTTGTTTGCTTCTGTAATAAAAGAATTTTTACAGAAGGCAACGAAGGTAACGAAGGGCGGGAATAGCTCTGGTTCCCACGCTCCCGTGTGGGAACCTTTAGTGTGGTATCATGAAAAAGGGGACAGATTTATTTTTGCCAGATCCCCTTTTTTTAGGCAGGGAAAGTTCTCATGGATCATTTTCAAGAATTTTTAAATGTACTGAAGGCCATGGACGACGAAGGGGTGGAATATATCCTCATCGGAGGATTTGCGATCATTCTCCACGGACTGCCCCGTTTTACAATGGATATGGATTTTTTCATAAAGATGGCTTCAGAAAATGTTCATAGATTGCGGAAAGCTCTTTATTCACTGTTTGCCGATTCTGATATAGAAGAAATCACCTTTAATGAATTGGTCAAGTACCCGGTCATTCGCTATGGAACGCCCAATGGATTTCATATTGATATCATGGCACAATTGGGAGAAGCCGCAACGTATGATGACCTGAAATATGAGATCATGGAAATTGAGGGCCAAAAGATAAGGGTTGCCACTGCTGAAACCCTGCTGAGATTGAAGGAGAATACCATTCGGCCTGAGGATAAAGGCGACGCGCATTTTCTAAGAGAACTTCTTAAAAGGAAAAAATGAGCGCATGTCCATAGAAAAATTCAAAACCCCTGAAACCGCAAGACGCTCTCTCTGGTGCTTTGAACCGGATGCTGAATATTATCGGAGATTGGCCGCCCATTTCAAGCTTGCCCGAAAACTTTGTGCAATTGATTCCCCAAAAGGGGTTTTTAAGTATCGCAGTATTTCAGAAGCAAAGCGAAGCCAACGGTTGCCGGGAAGTCCTTAAATGATCAAACAACTTTCTTTCCTTTGTTTGCTTCTGTGAGAAAAGAATTTTTACAGAAGGTAACGAAGGAAACGAAGGGGAAAGATTTTCCTTGTGTAGGTGAGTTGGCTTAATTTTCGGATTTTCAAAACTTTGGCTTGAGGCCGGCTTGCTTAGAAATTTCGTTGGCGGTAATTCTGTCGAGAACTCGGTGCCTTTTTACTGGAATCGTTCTTGCGCCATTTGTGTATATGGAATGGTTTGATCCCTCCCGTAACAGCAAAAAACCATGCTGTTCGAGGTATCGAATCAGGTCACGCCGCTTGACCGACATCCTGAACCTCTATTGGAAGTTGTTCAATCAAAGCGCCACCCAGTGGTATTTCCTTCCGCTGCTGACCATAAGCGAGGAGCATTTCTTTAAGAGCATCTCTTAACATCGTACGGCATTCTTCTATGTCAGTGCCTTCCGTTACGACTTCCGGCCATTCGATTAACTGGCCCATATAACCAGAATTGATTTTTGTATATTTTGCCGTATAGTTCTGTAGCATTTTGTTCTCCTATGTTGATAGTGGTGTAAAAATGACATATCCATGAGATTTGGCATAGTCAAAAATCTCCTGATCGGGTACGTCCGGCCGCCCAATATGGGACCAATGAACTGTTTTCCAGCCGGCCTCCTCAAGTACCGTTACCCATTGGGGAGACAGATTCATATCTATCAACAATTTCATGCAAATTCTTGTGCAAGTGGTATGTCAATCTCTTCGACGCGCCACGCAGCGTAGGCAAGTGCTTCGTCAATATCTTCAGATTCGAGATACGGATATAGATTCAAAATAGTTTCCTTGCTGTGGTTTGAGGCTACTAATCCAACGATGGTTCCAACCGTTACCCGCATACCACGAATGCAGGGTTTTCCGCCCATTACCTCGGAATCAAAGGTAATTCCGGTAAGCGTTGTCATTTCAGTCTCCATTAATAAGTGTATTTTATATATCTGTCACTGTACATAAAGATGGTTCCTTCAGCAAGCTCTTTGGGAGACGGGGACATTCTTGTGGGAACCGTGGGAACCGGGACATCCTTAAATAATCCAAACCTT
>CAYPQJ010000050.1:0-22598 GCA_964412835.1 uncultured Desulfobacteraceae bacterium
GCCCCCGGTTTTTAAATTTTCAATTGAGGCGACATCTATCCTGACACAGGGGGGTGCAGTCCACTAGCCCAAAATACAAAATATCTCATCGGGATTTTTTCAATCACTCAAAGTACGAAACGAAAAATCCGGATGAACCAGATTTTGTTTCAGAAATGCTAATTGTATGGAAGCAAGTTCCCACATGCTGTGTGATAGGCATCTTGTTCCGAAGGTTAGCTTCTGGAAAGCTGCTCCCACAGATATTTTTTTCAAAATAAGAAATGCTACGAATCTTGTTTTGCAAGTTGACAAATACTAAGTGAGGATTGTACGTTATCAATCTACAAAATTCAATGCAGACTTGCAATTTGAGTAAAAAATTGTAAAGAAAAAAATTTGTAGCCGAAAAGGCTAAAAAATCATAATGAAACAACATGATTCTTGCCAATACCTTAGTGGTATTGCTATATTGATTGCAACTCTCAGATTTTCATCTTTGCAGAGCTTGCCAAGTGGAAAAATTGTTTACGACTAAAGGGCCGCTAGATCTGTGGTGAATAGCAAAGATTGTAGTCTATTGAGGACGAATGCTTTACCCAACAAGGAATTGTCAACTACTTGCGTAGGAATATCAAACAAACAATGAGTCTTTATCCGTCTTGTTAGATCTAATATAATTTCAAATTATGCTGTTTGAAGCGGGGAGTTTGGAGTGATCCCATCTGAACAAAAGAGGTGAGTGAGCGATGAAGAGAGGCGTTATTCTGGGTATATGGCAGGTGCTGTTTCTTGTGGCTTTCTTGATTCCGACGGCGTATGCGGATTTTGGGCTGATGCTTGGTTCTTTTAAGAGTCAAAGCAACGCTCAGAAATATTTAGAGACTTTTCTAAAGGAACAGGGGGGTGCAAAAGAGGATGCATTCCTGGAAGATGTAAAGATGCTCGGAAAGGGTGTTTGGTACAGGGTATGTCTGGGGCCTTTCGTCAGTCGAGAGGACGCGGTGAGAAAACAGAAATTCTTTCAATCCAGAGGGCATGACAGCGTTGTTGTTTCAGTAAAAACTTCAGAAATTGCTCGTCCATCACGAAATACGCAGGGATCGAATTCGGGTACACCGTTGCGGTCGTTTGCTACTGACGCAGTCCGCCCTGTAAACCCGCCATTGGTCCCGGCCAATGCTTCCATCCCGAAAGACCTTGATGGCAAATCTAAAGGCCGGCATAAGGTCGCTACACCTCCATCTACACCCGCAAGAGAAGTGAAATCTTCCGTCAGTTCGCCTAGAACTGGGGCGAGTGTTCAAGGGGGAGATCGTTTTTTATCCGAATCGCAGGAAGAGACAGTCGTTGTATCCGCCGGGGATATTGTGAATATCGAAATTCCCGATCAAAAACAGATGAGTCATAATTACGATGTTGATCCTGATGGCAGGATTTTTGTGATGTCGGCGGGGGAGGTCAATATTGGCGGGCTCGATCTTTCTCTGGTTGAAAAGAAAATCACCATGGTTCTCAGGCAACTTATTCCCAAGGGAGCAAAACCAGATGTAAAGCTTGTTGATAGCATGCGCTATGTCAACATCAGCGGCGGGGTCAATTACCCGGGTTGGTATCGCGTTCCCCAGGTGTCCAACCTTGATGATCTGGTGGAAATGGCGGGCGGACTTGTTGCGGGAGCGGATTTTTCGGAAATTAAAATCAGGCGTAGCACCAAGACCGGATTTCGGGAGATAAAAGCCAGGGGCCGGATTTCCCTGGAGCCAAATGATGTGCTGATGGCGCCTACCCCAAAAAAATACGAAAGAAAAATTGACAGCGGGGATCTTCTTTTCATTAACATCCCTGAAAAGCCGGGCGGAACGGATTTGTCCGAGATAGAAAGAAAAGTAACCCAAAACCAGATTGAGGTCGATAAGTCCGGTTACATATACATCCCGGACTATGGTCATATTTATGTCAAAAACTTGCTGACAACAGAAGTAAGCAAGCTTATTACAAACCGGCTTCCTAAATACCTCGCTCGTTCCGCGAAAGTCCATGTGAACATCATCGAGAAAAGGCACTATGCGCAGATTGGGGGGCATGTGGCAAGGCCGGGATGGTACAACATTCCGGAATCCGGTAATATTCAAGGGGCGCTGAGTGTGGCGGGCGGTGCGGTGGATGGGGCCATTATGAGCAATGTTACAGTTACCCGCAGGTGGGGAGGGCAAATTCGAAAGGTACGTGTAAATCTTTATCAGTACACCGTTACTGGTGATGTTAGGTTGCTCACGCCTGTTCATGAAAATGATTCTATTTTTGTGCCCATTTCCCCTGCCTTTGGAGACGTAAAGCGTACCCTCGGCCCATGGGAACCGCCTCCCTCAAAGTTGGAAGAGGATACGGGCAGCAAGGTTCGTATCTTTGGTGCGGTTGCTAGGCCGGGAGTGTATGAGCCGAAAGAAGACATGACTATTCTTGATTTAGTTATTATGGCTGGTGGAAACAGGGTGAGTGCAGATTTGGCCAAAACGTTATTGATAAGAGAGAATAAAACTGAAACATACGATCTGAATGCCTTAATTCTCCAAAGTACCCAAGGGTCGGTCGAACTTCCAAAAGTCCAAAATGGTGATTCCGTGTACATTGGTTTCATGAAACAGGCAGGGCAGGAAATAACTGAACCCAAGAAAATGGTTAGAATTTTTGGGGGCGTCAAAAAACCAGGGGTTTTTGAGCCTGTTCCCGATATGACTCTGATGGATATATTCTCCTTAGCAAAGGGTGGGACGTATGATGCTGATTTGACCAAGGTAATGGTTATGCGTACGAATGGTAATATGGAACGATTTGATTTACAGGAATATCTCGACGCCAAGGACTCTGATCCATCAAACCTGCCGAAAATCAATGCAAGCGATACGATTTACGTGGCCTATTTACAGCATTTGAATTTGGAAAAGAAAGAACCGATCTACCTTTTAGGAAAGGTTGAAAGTCCTGGGCAATATGATTTGGCCGAGGGGAATATGACTGTTTATCAGATGGTTGCCTATGCAGGTGGTTTTGAAGAGTGGGCTGATACTGAAAACATCATGATTATTCGAATGGTTAACGGAAGACAGCGCAATATTCCTTACAACCTCAGAAAAGCGCTTTCGGGAAAATATCCTGAGCTGAATATCAGGTTGAGATCTTTTGATACTATTTATGTACCATAAGAGCGGCGAGGGCGAAGCTGAAAGCTTGAAGGACAATTCGAAGATCAATTACAATGGTTTTGTGGTCGATTTGAAAACAATTCCAAGAAAAAAATCAACCACCATATCAGACGTTGTGGCTTTCCTTTTACTGCCCATCGCGTTTTCTTTGTTCTTTTTTATTACCAACAGTGAGCCTACGCCGGCATTCGGAGAACAGAAGCCATCTAATGTGGGTTGGGTACGTCTTTATTCACTGATAAAGAGGCATTCCATTGCTTCAAGTCAAAGGCAATCACGTTCAATCAGCGTACAGAGAAAAAACTCTTCAACCAGGGTGATCAAATTGTCTGAGCATATGCCCGCTCAGAAATCCACGATAAAGATCAATGAGCTCATCGTTTCCCCTGCTTGCATCGTTAAGACGCAAGGTCGACCCGCCAGCCCCATATCCATCCCCATCCAGGCGCATGAAAACGTGAAAGATGTCGAAGTCAAGACCGGTCGCGATAATGTGGAAGAGAACTTTCACAATGCTTTTAACCTGGCCCAAACCCGAGAACGTTCTATGAAATCTCTACCTTCTAAAGAACCACCACGCGAAAATCCGTTTGGCGGTGAGGATATAGCGGAGGGCGCCGGGGGCACTCTTGGCGATTTTTTTGAGGGTGGAACTGTTTCTACGCCGACAAAAGGCGCGTATAAGATTGAAGTAACGCCAAGGATAAGTGTAAAAGGAGAATACGATGACAATGTTACATTGGTCAATAAAGACCCAATCGCAGATTATACAACAACGATTTCTCCCGGCTTAAAGATAAGTGCTGATTCGGGCAGCAATGGGTTAGAGCTGGATTACGAATTTGGTTGGGTCAAGTACCACAAAAACACAAGAAACGATTATATCAAGCATAGAGGCAATTTGGAGTTTTGGCAGAAAATCGGCAGGCATTTAACATTCGAGCTGACAGACACCTATATTAAGTCAAATGATTTTCTTGCAGATATCGATCAATTCCCAGTAACGCAAAGAGTTGCCAATACGCTAAGTGCTTATCAGAGAAATAATGCCAGGGCGGCATTGGATTTCCAATTTGGCCCTAAAAACCATTTTGTGGTCGGATATATCTACAATATTTTGGATAATGACGATCCGTCCTTAGAAGATGCAAGGGAGCAGGGACCTTTTGCAGCGCTGTCATACTGGTTTACCCAGAAAGATGGACTGGATTTGAGCTATGAGAATGTTCGGTATGTTTATGACCAGCCTGATTATTATACCAATTGGCGAGACCTAGACGCACATAATATGCGGGGCGCCTATGTTCACCAATTTGGAGTTCGGACAGGCGGTAGCCTTTATTATGGTCTTTCTATCCGGAAATCTATCGATTTCCCCATACAATATGAGATCCATGATGTGGGCGCCGGCTTTGACCATAGCTTTTCGCCTTCTACATCTTTAGCATTGGTTTTGGGATATTACAAGCCAACCGGCGATACATCATTGCCCGGAACGCCCGCTTTGGAGCCTGGCGTAACTTCTTTAATTCAGTTCACAAAAGGTTTTCGGCGTGGGAGCGTTTCTTTAGGTGCCAGGTCTGGATGGGATGATGGTTTATTGGAGGTCATACCGAGGGGGTTTACCAAATTTGGCGGCGCTTTTGCTCGCGTTGAATACACACCGGTTGAAAATGTCAATGTTTTTGCCAATGGAACATATCGGCAAAATAGATACGCGAATGAAGAAATTGACATTCTTCTGAATCAGGCAACGAAAGATGAAACATATCGGGGTCGGTGTGGCGTAAATTGGAGGTTTTACCGTTGGTTTAGCCTGGGATTGTTTTATGATTATACAAACCGGATAAGTCCTGATCCAAATGATGAATTTGTGGACAATAGAATTGGATTGACTTTGACGGCGGGGAAACCTTTTAAGTGGTAAAGTTTCTGGAAACCTTACTGTTGCAAAGGTAGCAATTCAACCCTTCGATTCAAAGCTCTGCCTTCTTCCGATCGGTTGGTGGTTTTGGGTCTTGAAAAACCAAATCCCACTGCAATCAGACGTTGTTCGTTAACCCCTTTCTTAATCAGATAATTTTTTACTGCTTTTGCGCGATTTTCCGACAGTTTTCGGTTGTACTGACTGGACCCCACATTGTCCGTGTGCCCCTGTATTTCGACGGCCATCGTGGGATTTTCCTGTAAAACGGTTACGATTTCGTCAAGATGAGGGTAAAACGCCGTTTTAATTTGGTATTTGTTGAAATCGAATAGAGCCTCACTGATGATCCAGCAACCGCGTTCATCCACTTTGGCGCCTTTGGGGGTTCCGGGACATTCATCCAGGTAATCGGGTACCCCGTCGCCGTCCGTGTCAAAGGGGCAACCCTTATCATCCACCTCAACGCCTTTTGGTGTGTCAGGGCATTCATCCAGGTAGTCTGGTACCCCGTCGCCATCGCTATCCAAGGGACAGCCCCGTTCGTCTACCTTCACGCCTTTGGGTGTGTTCGGACATTCATCTTTGTGATCCGGTACGCCATCGCCGTCCGTATCTCTCAGCGTTGCAGTATCCACAAACATTTGGGCGACCGCCTTGGAAAGTGCCCAATTACAGCTTACATATAGTTCAGGAGAAATATTGGTGGATTCGAAATTTCGGATTTTCTCCTGCAAAGTTTGAACCTGAAGGTTTAGTAAGCAGCCTACGTCATGGAAATTCCAGAAAAGATGAACGTGATTGATGGCAAGTCGAAGGATTTGAGGAGGACCTTCGATCATAAGCAGATCCCTGTTTTCGAGGGCTTCTTCGAGTTTCCAATGCGCTTCTTTCCATCTTTCAGCGGTTGCAGAAAAAGTGAACACATTGGGTCCGGTTTGGTCGAGGATCATATCTTCTTTGTGGAGTTCTGACTTTATAAGTTGTATTACCGCGTCCGGGGGATCCTGGCCGGCGATTGAAAAATAGATCGTCTTGCATTGGGGGTCATTGTTGGAAAAATTAAATGATACAGAGTTGGTTTTTGGTCCGCCTGGGGTTTGCTCTTTTTTCTTTTTATTTGGGGTTGTATCCTTACCTTTCTTGGGTTCTCCTGCACATTGATCTTTGTAGTCCGGGACCCCGTCACCATCGGTGTCGAGAGGACATCCTTTGTAATCCACAGAAATTCCCTCAGGGGTCTCGGGACACTGGTCATTAGCGTCAAATATCCCGTCCTGATCGGTGTCCAATAGACAACCGGTCTTTTTAAGGTCAGTATAAAGGGTTCCGGTGATATCACCGGCGCTATGGGTGCAAATGCCAAGTGCGAAAACCGTGGCCGCATTAACGTTTACTATTTTGCCGCGATTCTTGAGCTCAGTTTGAAGCATCTCTATGGCAGCATCTGTCCAGCGATGGTAATTGGCCCACCAATCGTGGGTGTAGGCGCCAATGAAAATGTCTTTATCGTCGGCTTGGTTGACCAGGTTCATATACTTGTGGGTATTGAATTCCGGATTTAAGACTTTTTTAACTGAAACAGGTTGTGCTTTCGGAATGTAGAAGCGATCAGGGGTTGCTGCACAGCCCGTAACAGCAATAAGTATGAAGAGGAAAAAAAAATTGAACAGTGTCTGCAATTTGTATTTGGGCATGATCAAAAACCTTATAAGAGCTTTATGGGTAACTCTTTCTTTATGTTTGAGTCGCGGTGTCAGAATATTCTCTCCTAAAACCTGCATTCAACTTTTTTAAAGATACAGAGAAATTACGGTATTTCAACATGTTGGTGAAAGAATAAAACGGATGAAGCAACACCGAAATGCTGTCAAAAATCCGAGGTTTTCTTTCCAAAAAGTTGAACCCTTCGGGAGCGCCTCTTTTATCGAATCTACCGCGTTATCAAGCGCTTGCAGTATTACAATACGGCTGCGCGCTTGCTGCCTTGTAGCTTCGGCAAAAGAGACGCTTCCAGGATTTAGGTCTCTTATTTTTTGTCTTCTAAAGTTCGGATAACATCCTCGTTGGGAACCCAGCGGTTTCCCTTTTCTTCGCATTCTTTCTTGTCTATGGCCTTTGGCAGCCAGGTGCCGCCCCTTTCTTCACAGGCCTTTTTGTCTGCTGCCCCAGTCATCCAGGTATTTCCCTGCTTTTCGCAGGTAGGCTGGTCAACGGCAGGGATCCATTTACCGCCATTTGCTTTGCATTCGGATCGATCGTTCCCCGTGGCGCCTTTACATGAAGCGGTTCCAACGGGATTGCCAAACTGGTCTTCACAAAAACCGACGTCCCGCCTACCGTCTTCACCCATGCAGAAAGCTTCGTCGGGCTTTCCTTCGGGCCCGACACAGTAAGCACAGAAATAGGCCTCTCCAATCAGGAAGGGCCCATCGCCCATATTGACAAACACATGACTTGCGCCCAATTCGGCGGCATTGTCCATGAGTTCATTGAGCGCTCCGGCATAGAAGGTATCACCGAGAAATCCCCAGGAAAAGACGCAGCAATAAGGAAAAAGCGCGGAGCCTCTGACATTCCCCAGAAAATCGCATTGATTGACAACTTTGCGAATCTGTTCGACATTGACCAAATGAACTTGTGAAGCCCTTGTGGAGAGGGGGGGGCCGCAGGAGGTGAGAACCATTGAGAGGAGTATCAGGAGGAGAACCATCAGTGCTGCTTTGGTTTTAAACGGCAAGTTTTTATTATTCAGCATAGAGCCCTCTTAGATTCTTACAGTTTCACTCTGAGAGTTTATTTTTCGCATTTGTAAGGCGTTGCATTTGGCGGCTTTTCTTGAACCGCGGAATATCGAACAAGGAATGTCGAATCACGAAGTTTTTTCCCAACGGCGTATAAATTACACCTGGTTCCCTTGCTCCAGCGTGAACGAGAAATAAATCCACTTTCTCAGTTCCGCAACCGGTCTGTGTGCAATATTTAGTGAGTGACGCAAATTTAACAAAAAAATTCAGACTGATCCATCTTTTTTAATTGTATTGCTTTTTTTAGAAGATTTTTCAATTTGTCCGGGTCATTGATTTGCTGAATCTGATGAATAATATCCTCAGAAATTTTGCCAAAACGTAACTCAAGAACCTCTATGATGTTGGCTTTACCTGTTTGCAGCATGCCCTGCAACAGTCCTTCCTGCTTACCCTGCTGCAACCCTTCCTGTTTGCCTTTTTCCCTTATATCCTGCGCTAGCATGGCCGTCTCCTGATGTTCGATGATTTCCTGGTATAAAGTATCTTGTTCTTCCGGGCTGATTTTGGCATAGACGTCAATAAAATCGACATATTTGTCAAAAAGGACATTGGATGCGAGTTGGTATAAACCCACATAAGCTTGCCGAATAACTTCTATTCGCTCACTTCTTTCATAGCTCATTTTGGGCAGCAGGATTTTAACAACCGAATTGTTGACATTGTAATATTCACGCGCCTTGAAGTCAAATAGTTTGAAAAACAGATATTCAAAATGAAGAAACAGCCGGTCATTAATTTTGGTCTCAAGGCTCTGCAAAACCGGTTTGCGCCATTTTTTCCGATCCGTAAACAGAACAGTTGGAATGACCATCGCCTTTGGGTAGGCTTCCATCAGATCCGTTGTATAGCGCAATAGTTTGTGAATTGAAAACCGGACCTTATCTTCTTGGAATTCCACCAGCCATAACAGCAGTTGATGGTTATCAAAGCTGAATAATATGGGAAGATCCAATGCAAGACCGGGGTCGGATAGTTTTCGCTTTTTGGGCTCTTGTCGTACAAATTCGATATGTCGCACCGGACCCCAATTTTCCTGGGCCTGGGGGAAAAGCCACGCCAGGGATTCTTTTGGGAAGTCCAGAAAGAGATTTTTGAAATTATGATCGTGTGATTGCTGGGGCATATTCAGGTCTCAGGTTCTTGGTTGGAGCAGGTGTGTGGCTCGGCAACCAGCTGAAGTAACGCAACTTGATGCAGAGTGTCCAAAGCGCATTCCCACGCCGGAGCGTGGGAACGAGAGGGAGTCTTTCTTTTCCTTCGGCATTCCTTGTTCGATATTCGATATTCGTTTCTAGAGACTCGGAATACTGCCGTATATGGGAAGATGAACCGCGTCGTTGATGTCTTTTTCGTGTCGAATCGGCCCTTTTAAAAAATCAAACATCAGTACGATGGCCACTCCAACTGCAAGTGACATCATGATACCCATCAGCGCAACCTTTTGTTTGGCGCTTTTTGAGGGGCGAAGCGGGATCATGGGGGCGCTCAGTACGCGAATGTTTACCAGAACGCCGGCTTCCCTCACCTTTGCCTCGAGAAAAATGCGATCCAGACGGTCATAATGTTCCTTGGCCATTTCGTAATTGGACAAAAGCATGTTCAGTTTGGCTTGAATTTCCGTATCCGGCGTCATTCTTAAATCCGCCGGGATCTGATAGTGATTTCGAAATTTGACCAATTCCTGTTCAGCTTTATTATAGGCTTGTCGAGCAGCGTTTTTTTGCTCCGTCGAGAATTTAATTTTTCCTTGAACGCCTGCCTTGTTTTGCTCCAGGTTCATGGCCAATAAAACATCCAGGTAGCTTTTCACCAGGATGGGCGCCAGGTTTTTTTCAAGGGTTGCGGCGGTAATCCAGATCATGGCAATACCGGAAGTAACCCGTATACCGACCCGTTTCTCCAACTCCTGCAGGTATCGGTTGTCTCCATCCGTTGTAGAACCGGGGCTCTCTTTTTTGTCGTCGGATTTCTTGTTTCTGCCAAGGATTGTTCTGGCCAGGTTTTGAAGCCCGGCCAGAATCTGGGATCGCAAATCCAGTGGGAGTTCCAGATCCTGTTTGACGTCGTCGGGCAGTATTTTCAAAACCTCTTTTGCAAAGGACTTGCTCTTGAGTTTTTCTTCAACGGCGAGAACGTAAGACCCCGAAGCTTTCCGGGGCGACATGGTCCCCTGGCGTATGGATGCCGCTTCGTTAAAGGGTTCCTCAATTTGAAGCGCTGTCTCACTGATAAACTGGGGCTTGATAAAAGAAGTGAGCAGCAGCGTAACCAAGAGGCCCGCCGCAAAAAAAACAATAACAATCCATTTGTTCTCCAGAAGCGGTATGCCGAATTTGGCGACATAAAAGGAAACGTCAAGTTTTTGAGTGGTTTCTTTTTTTTCTTCCATGTTTTCGTCCGCCTAAAATTGGCGATTGTAGACGATGCCGTCTATTTTTCCGCCATCACGGGTGATGGTTTCAACACTTTCCGTTATCTGTTCAGATGTGGTCCGTTTGTCCTGAACCACCATAACCACCATGTCGCTGGTGAAGGATAAAAAAACCGGGTCCACATTGTTTCTGTTTTTGTTGAGTACCGGTGATGAATCCATCAGAATCAGATCGTATGCCGCTTTCATTTCCTGAAACATGTTTTCCATGAAATCCGGCGTCATTTTAAGGTATAGTTCATTGTCCCAGCTACCGGCTGTGATCACCTTTAATTCAGAAAAACCCGTATCCTTGACGGCTTCCTGCCAGCTTAAAGAACCGGAAACAACTTCTGTAAAGCCCTGCTCCCGCTCCAGACCGAAAGGGATGTGGAGCTGCGGCCTGCGCATATTTAAATCCACCAGGAGAGTTTTCATCTTTGTGAAATAGGCGATATTGAAACCGAGCAGACTGATCAAGAAAGTATTTCCAGCGTCGTCATGGGGGGTAACAAACACAACAGTTTTTTCATTCGTTTTTTCAAGCTCATTAACAATATTTTCCCTGATGCGGTTGACTTCCGAATATACGCATCCGGCTTTCAGCCGGCCGGCGGAAAGGGCTTTGACGGCGGCTTGAGGATCTGTGGATGGCGGCGCTCCGGTCTTTTTCCCCAGTGTTTTGATTTTACCGAAGAGTCCCTTCGTGAAAGTGTTCGCCTTGCCGGAGAGGGTTGAAACCTTTTTCAAATCCTTATAGCCGGACGGTCTTGCAGGAGGCTTCTTTGGAGATTTACCGGGTGGTATTTTGGTTGCTTGTGCCTGCTCTATTTTGCCCGGGTGATCATTGGAAGACGCTGTTTCAGTGGGTTTAGTAGGCGCTGGTGTTTTTCCCTCAGCAGATGTTGCATCTTTGGATGAAGGATAGGTCCTCTTTACGCTGATAAAGTTTGTATCAATGCCGTTTAATGAAACGAGATCATCTGAATTAGGTGGTTCTACAGGTCCAACCGTGCCCCCGGAGATGTCGGCAATGTCGAATCCTCCCATGCGGTTGAATTCGTCAAAAACCACCCCCTCTTCATCCTTTTCTACAGGCCTTCGAAGGATATTGATGGCTTCCATGTCGATCCCTTCAAAGGGATCTACATCAATGGGCTTTGGAATAGATCCAAACAGATCTTTAGTGGTGACGCTGGCGTCGCTACTGCTCTCTGTCGGTTTCTCTCCGGACAATTTCGATGACCTCCTCTGCCAGCGAAGCGTGATCTTTTGCCCCATATTTGCTTGGATCAAATTCGAATATGGTTTTTCGTTTCATATGGGCTCTATCGATATCAATGTTGATCCGTATGGTTGTTTTGAAAACATTAATGCCTTTGGCATCAAAAAAATGGATGATTCTGTCCCGGTTTTTGACATAGATGTTGGCCCGCGAGTCATATTTGGTCAACAGTACGCCCATCAATTTC
Source organism: uncultured Desulfobacteraceae bacterium (assembly GCA_964412835.1). Classification (GTDB taxonomy): domain Bacteria; phylum Desulfobacterota; class DSM-4660; order Desulfatiglandales; family Desulfatiglandaceae; genus NaphS2. Next base: position 11,802 of record CAYPQJ010000050.1, read on the forward strand.
AATCTGCCGTTCTGGCTGCGCATGTTCTGCAAAATTCGAAGGAAGGTGGCTAGTCCATCCAGGGCGAATTGATCGGAGGTGGGGATGGGAATAATCGCGTAATTGGAAATCATGAGCGCGTTGTTTACCATGCAACCGATATTGGGCGGTGTGTCAATCAGAACAAAATCATATTTTTGAATCCCTTTATCGTTTCGGGTAAGCCTCAGAAAACCCAGGATTGAATCCGGTGTATTGGAAGCCGTCCTCTCCCAGAGCATGCAACGAATGGTGTTGGGGACAATGTCCACATTATCATTGGAGGTGCCGCATGCCATTGAGGACATGTCCGTTTCTCCGACGGGAGCTTCCAACGCCTTCACCAGCGAAAATTGCTCTCTCAGAGCAATTTCTTTTAAAAGAATGGAAGTGCAATTGCCCTGGGGATCTGCATCTATGACCAGGACTTTAAGCCCTTTTCTGCCCAGCGCATCCGCTAGATTGAGGGTGGTGGTGGTTTTACCGACGCCGCCTTTCTGGTTTCCGATGGTAATGATATCAGGCACCTGTAACCTCCATTGGAGATGAATCGTTTTTGACTATGGTCCATTACGAAAGGATGTCTGAACAGCATTTAAGAATAAACCGAAAATACACCCTTCCACACACCGTTAGCACAAAATACAATATGGGTCAAGCCAAATTTGCCTGATCTGGGTAAAAAAATGATCATAATTTGTAAGAGGAAATTTGACACCGTATTAAATTAAATATAGAATCAGTATCATGTGAACGAGTTACGAGATCTTATTGAAGAGTGAATTCTATTTTGAACGCCGCAATTTCGAAAAATAAGCCCTAAGGCATATTCTGGAGACAAGCAATTGAATATCACCCCGTGAGAAAAGCCATGATCGTTTGAATTGGCACCAGATCTTGCGTTTTCTTTTAAAACCGTGTTATTTCCAAACCCAGAGCTTTTGCAGTTTGAAAGGCCTATAGGCTGAGCAAGAAACAATAACGGATATCGAACAAGGAATGTCGAATGTCGAAGGGAAGTTCAGAACAGCAGGGAGCGACGGGAGTATTTTCAGCATATTTTGTGCTCATGTTTACACCCATCATCATCCTGATCGGATTTCTTTACCACGATGTGATCGGACGTATGGCCCATATCTGGATTACGGACAGTGATCAGGCTCATGGGCTGCTTTTGGTCGCTGTGGCGGGTTATCTGGTGTTTCATCGCAGAAACGGAATCAGCCAAATCAGACCCGATACATGGATGCCCGGGTTGTTTATCATGGTGGGGGCGATGGTGCTCCTGCTGGTGGGTCAGGTGGTGGTTGAATATTTTGTGATGCGGGCTTCTTTGATCATTCTGCTGGCCGGCGTCATCGGTTTTTTGCTCGGTAAAAATGAATTAAAAATATTCTTTTTCCCTCTTTTCCTGCTTCTGCTGGCCATACCCTTACCGGCTATCGTGGTAAACGCCCTGACATTACCGCTGAAGGCCCTGGTCAGTTCATTGGCCACCGAAATGCTGCGCGCGCTGGGGGTCTCCATCCTTCAGGAAGGAAACATTCTTAAGACGCCCCAGATTACGCTTGAAGTGGTGAACGCCTGCAGTGGCATCCGTTCGGTTTTTTCTTTGTTTGTTCTGGCGCTGCTTTTTTGCTCTGATATGAAAGGCTATCTTCAAAAGGCACTTTTGCTGATTTTAACCATCCCTCTGGCCATTTTTACCAATGCGCTGAGGATTACGGCAACGGGCATGCTGGCGACTCATTGGGATCCGAAAACGGCACTTGGGTTTTATCACGGCTTCAGTGGCTGGGTAATTTTTGTTTTATCCCTGGTATTGCTGTTGCTTTTGAAACGGGTGATTGCATCCGTGGCTTCCGATAGAAAACGTAGGAATGCTTAGATCCCGCTTGAATGTCGAAATCTGAACATCACTTCAACATTCGACATTCCTTGTTCGATATTCGATATTCGCTTTTAAAACTTAAAATATTTTTGACCGGCCACGTATACGTATGAAAAATAGAATACCTTTCATTATCACCATAATCCTTCTGGGCCTGGCGCTGTTTGCGAGGAATTGGATAGAAAGCCGGCAAAAATCAGCGCCCAAAATGAAATTGATTCCTTTTGAGCAAAATCTGGGCCAGTGGAAAGGGACTGACCTGAAACTGGATGCCGACGTGGTGGAGATGCTCAACCCGGACCAGATATTGTTCAGGCGCTATCAAAATCCTTCCGGGAGTTCAGTTGATTTGTACGGCGTTTTTTATGGATCGCAGGGGGCCGGCCGAACCATGCACTCGCCTCTCAACTGTTATTCGGGAAGCGGTTGGGAGATTATAGGGAAAAGTAAAGTGCGTCTTCATGGGCCGGGTTATGATAAAAAGGGTTTTGAAGTTCGGAAATTAATCCTTAGAAAAGGCCTTGCCCGGCGTCTTCTTTATTATTGGTATTATGCCAGCGGAAAGACAGCGTCCAATCAATATATGAATAAAGCACTGACCCTTTATGGCGCCCTGATGCGCGGTAGAACGGATGGCGGTTTGGTCACCGTGTCCACGATTCAGGACGATTCAGGAATGAACCAGAAATATCTTGAAACGGATTTCATCCCCGCTTTACTTGAATATTTGTCAAAACAACCCATTAGCCGTTAGAAAGTGATGTATCAAAAGTTGAAAAAGCATTATGACTTTATGCAAACTATGGATATAATATTTCATATTTGGTAAAAGAAACTGTGAACAGTGAACCGGCAACGTAAACTGTTTTTGTCGTTTTCAAGGAGAAAAATATGAGAGCAAAGAAAGCCTTTCGAACAATCATCATAATGTTGTCTTTGCTATTTTCTCTTTCAGCTTGTTCTTTGTTTGAAAGCAATAAGGAAAAGGCGGATCGGTTTGTTCAGCTGGGTATGGAGGCGCAAAAAGAGAATAAAACCGATGAAGCGATTATCCAATTCAAGAACGCCCTTCAAAAAAACCCCCTTCATGCGGTTGCCCATTATAGATTGGGGAAAATTTATTTTAATGCCGACAAGCCGCAACTGGCGGCTATGGAGCTGAATCTCGCCATAAGTCAGGACTCCGGAATGACAAAAGCGAGGCAATTGCTTTCTAAACTCTATTTCCGGTACGGGGCCTATGAAAGGGCGATTCCGCTACTTAAAGAACTGGTGGAAGGCGAGAAACCGGATCTTGAAACGGTTCTCATGCTGGGAAACGCGCTGGTGAACACGGGCAAAGGCGCCGAAGCCAAAGCGGTTCTGGAGAAGGCGGAAAAAGCACATCCCGACAATGTGGAGGTGAAAATAAGCCTTGCACGGGCGCTTCTTTTAATGGACCAAAAGGAACAGGCCCGAAAAATGATGGAAAATGCTGCCTCTTTGAAACCCAAAGATATTTCCATCCAGGTTCTGTTGGCCCGGTTTTATGAGAACACAGGGCTTTATGATGCGGCACAGGACAAGCTTCTGGCAATAAAAACGGCTTTCCCCAAAAATCCCGTAGCTTACCTTGCCCTGGCGCGATTTTATCTTCGAAGAAACCGGTTGAGTGATTCTGAAAAAGCGCTACAGGAAGCCATTGGCACAGGGCTTAAGGATAAGAATTTGTATCATGCCCTGGGCCTTATTCAACATAAGAAGAAGGACTACCAGGCCGCGCTCAAAAGTTTTAAGGCCGCCGTTTCGGCGTCTCCCGATGACCAGAAAAGCCTCATCCTGCTGGCTGACTACTATATCTTTTTAAAGGATTACCCAAAGGCCAAAGCAACCTATGAAAAAGTTGCTGAGAAATGGCCGCAGCTAATGCCTGTAAAATCCAAAATCGCGGAACTCTTCATTGCGGAACGGGACTACGACCAGGCTTTGGTGCAGGTTCAAAAAATACTGGCGGAAGATCCGGACTATGCCAGGGGGTATGTCTTGAGGGGTCTGTTGTGGCTTAAGAAGGGGGAGAACAACAAGGCAAGGAATGAATTTTTAAAGGCACGCGATCTGGACCCGTCATCCGGTGAGGGCGATTATTTTTACGGCTTGACTTTTCTCAACAATCGAGATTACCGGATGAGCTTGTCGGAAATCCTGAAAGCCCTTGAAAAGGATCCCAGTTCCCCCAAGATCCGACTGGCTTTGGCCTATATTTATTTCAGAACTGGAAAACTCTCTTTAGCATTAACGGAACTCAACAATGTCCTGGGTGTTCAACCGGATAACCTTCGCGCCCGTATCCTGCGGGCCAGGGTCTATGCCGCCGCCAAAGAATATGAAAAAGCCGAGTCCGATTATCAATATATTATTCAGAAAAATCCTGATGCCAATATTTTTAGGCTCAGACTGGCGCAGGTCTACCGTGCGCAGGGGAAGCTGGACCAGGCGCTCAAGGATTTTGAGGCCCTGCTCGATAACGATGATACGGCATTTGCATCGCTCAAAGGCATCACCGGTATCTATGTAAGCCGAAAGGAATTTGGCAAGGCCATTTCCCTCATCAATCGCCAAATGAAAAAGCAACCAAAAAACCTTCAAATCGGCTTGCTGAAAGTGGCTGTTCTGCTGGCACAGAAAAAGTATGCTTCAGCGGAAAAGACGCTTGGTGAACTCATCGGAAAACACCCCGATTCCATTGAGCCATTGATTCTATCGGCAAACCTCCATATGAACCGCCAGGATGCGCGGCAGGACTATGGCGCAGCCTTGAAGATGTTTAAACGAATCATCGGTATCGACCCCAAAAACATTCCGGCTCGAATGAGAATGGCTTATATTTATAAGAAGCTGGGAGACATGGACAATGCGGTGTTGTCCTACGAAGCGGTTTTAAAGATCGATGAAAATTACGCGCCTGCTGCCAATGACCTGGCTTATCTATACGCGGATCGGGGCCGGAATCTGGATGAGGCACTGGCGCTTGCCAAAAAAGCGCAGCAGCTCATTCCGGATAACCCGGATGTGGAAGATACCATTGGGTGGGTGTACCTCAAAAGAGGCTCATTGCTTCTGGCAAACCGTCACCTCCAGAAGGCCATTTCTCAAAGACCGGATCAACCTTTGTTCCGTTTCCATCTGGGGTTGGTACTCTATGACCAGAATAATGCCAGGGAAGCGGCCAAAGAGTTGAAAGAGGCCATAAAACTGGGGCTTGGAAAAAATGATTTGGAACAGGCCAGGAAGCTGTTGCAGGTCATGAAAGACCCGGCCCATCGTTATGTGGACATCCTTAACGAACTGGACCGTGCGCTTAAAGATCAGAATCTGGATCATGCGTTATCATTGGCTAAAAAGGCACAGGAACTGATGCCGGACAGCCCTGAGATTGCGGATAAAATGGGAACCATTTATTTGAAAAAAGGATCCCTCCTGCTGGCAAAGAACAAATTCCAGGAGGCCATAGCGGGCATGCCGAAAAACCCCCTTTTCCGTTTTCACATGGGGCTTTTGCTATACGAGGAACAGGATTTCGTAAAGGCCGGGGCTGCCTTCGAAAAATCGCTGAAGCTGGGATTGGCGCCTGAAGAAGCCGGAATCGCCACAAACCTTATCAAAAAAGCCAAAGCCCAAATGGAGTAAAGAAGGGTGGTGTCTGGCTTTCAAGAGATCTCTCATCCGGAGCAACCATGAGAAAGTGGGTTACAGCGATTGTTTTCATGACGGCTTTTTTGTGGGCGTTCCAAGCCGATGCCGGTCCCATTGGCGATAGTCCCAGAATATGGCCGGAATTCCAATACCGGGATGGTACAGCCGAATCACCGTTTTCAGACGTCCTGGATGAAGCAGACGATGAAATTTCGGCTATGGATCTGCTGTTCGGGGAGGTTGATGCGCCAAAAACAAGCGAAGAGACCATAGCACTTCCGCCCGAAGAAGACCGTACTAAAATTCCCTTCAGTGCCTTTATCTTTACTTATGGCGGCTACGTGCATCGATGGGATGTGCCGAGGCTTCAGGTGCCTCAAGAAATGCCCGTATTTCAGGAAAGGCCCTTTGGTTACAGGGGGCCGCCGCCCGAACCAAGACCGCCGCCGGCAATTCCGCAGGAAAAAGGTGGTAAATACCGGTATCCCGAAGAACTTGTGGAACCTGTCCACAAGCATCCCACGGGTTTGGTTGACACATTTGAAGTTGAATATTCCCTGCAACTGGAAAAGGACGCGGGCCGTTTCATGTATCCTTATGCTCCGAAAGATGCACCGGCTCCGGTGCAACGAGATTATATGTATGGGGAGGTATCTCCGGGTACGGGTGCAGGTGGTGTCGGCTATGGCCCTGCCCAGCAGCAGCATGGATATCAGTATCGTGCCGGAGGCGCTGGACGCGGCTATGGGCCGGGAGTTGGTGCTGGGGGCGAACCTCAAAAGCGCAAAAAGGAAGGAAAGGGCGGAGGCGGAATCGATACGTTTAAGCAGAAAGGTGCGTCCGGCGGTACCAAGGACCGTCCCTATGCCATGATCCTCTTAGGCGCCGGTCTGGCAGCGGTTGCGTCCCTGTTCAGAATGTTCAGGTTGAGTCTTTTTATCCTGGTGGGCTGGATGGTGTTCTACGGGAAAGATTTGTGGCTCATTATTTCCCAATTGCAGTAGTTCTCTGTCATGTCTTGTTCCGGTTCAGATCCCCTTTCGTGAGGGCTTGATCCCGGTTTTTTCTTTTATATTTTTCAAATAACCGTCTCGCTGGTCGGTTGTTTTGTAGGTGACGTAAACATCGTAGGTTTGGTATTTGCCGGCCTGGATTTCAAGGGGAAGCGCTTTAACCGCCCTTTCAAGGTAGGAGGCAAATCCCGCGGCTTCGTCAAAGGATTCAAACCGCATGATGAGTTCCCTGTGGGCTTTCACGTACGGTTTGGACAGTACCACCTTCAAATGCCGGAAGATATAGGCCGCATACCACTTGGCGCCCGAAGGAACCCGCCTCTTAGGGCTGATGGCATTGGGGCCGTAATTGTAAGCCGCAACCGCCAGGAACAGGTCTCCATCAAATTCATCCACAAGCCATGACATGTATCGTGCGCCGGCGTCAATGCTGACCGCGGGGTTGAAGAGATCCTCCCGGTGCATGATGCCCAGATCATTGGCTGTGCCGGGCCATTTGATCTGCATGAGACCGAGGCATTCCTTGTGGCTGCGGGCATCAGGATCAAAACCGGACTCGCCGCGGGCCATGGCCACCAGCAAAGGGACCGGCAGGTGGTACTTCCTGGCCGCATCCATAAAGCAGTCCATGTAGGGATAATTGCCGTTAACCCGGGCTGATTTCTTTTTGTCGGAAAATGCTTTCCAGTGCCGCCTGATTTCAGTCTCGGTGCTGTCCGTCGTTTTGCCCAGTTTCCCCCAGGAGATTCCCTCGAAGGCGCAAAGGAAAAAGCAAAGGCCAATGATTAGCATTGATGGAAGTTTTATGTTGGATTTTTGCATCATTTTAAACAACGGTTTACGGTTGCCGGTTTACAGTTCACGGTTTTTTCAACCGGTAACTGCAGACCAGCTAACCTTCAGGAATGTTCAGCGGGCATTCAAGCCTTTTCCGAATCTGCTATGGCGTCACCACCGGCATTCCCATGAGAGGCCAGATGACATAAACGGCCAACGCTGTTACAGCCATCAACATGATGCTGGCGGGTATGCCGTATAGAAAAAACTCTCCAGTGGAAAACTGTTTTGAATCGTATGCGATGGCATTGGGGGCGGCCCCTACCAGCAGCAGGAAGGGCATGCCTGCGACGACGAGGGAGGCGAAAAGGATCACCTCAGGCGCCACATGCAGGTACGGTGCAATCACCAGGGCCACGGGAAGCGATATGGCGATGGCGGCCACGTTCATGATAAAGTTGGTCATCATCATCACGAAAAAGGCGATGCTCATGACAAAAACAAACCAGCTGGCTTCTTGGAACATGGCGAGCCAGTTGACGGCGAGCCACTTGGCGGCCCCCGTATCCCACAGGCAGAACCCGATGCTCATGGCCCCGCCGAACAGGAGGATAATATTCCAGGGGATATCTTCAAGGTCGTCCACATCCAGAATTCCGGTGATGAAAAACAGGATCGTGGACACCAGGATAATGGCCGTCTTGTTAATGGGCTCAAGTATGGGAACAAAAGACCGCAGACTCATGACCAGAATACAACTGAATACAATAACCACCGCCAGGATTTCTTTCTTGGTAATAGATCCTAATTCACTGTTCAACTGTTTTGCTTTTTCTCTCAAGCCGGGAATCACCTTCTTTTCAGGTTTTAGAAATACCATGAAAAATCCCCAGAGCAAAAAGGTCATGAGCCAGCCGATGGGGAACATATAGTAGCTCAGTTCAAAAAAACTGATATTCTTGCCCACCACGTCATTGTAAAAACCGATGGCAACCGCGCCCCTGGCCGCTCCCAGAAGGGTTACAATGCTGCCGGCGCCCGCCACATAGGCCATCCCAATGAAGAGGCCCTTGCCGAACTTTGTTTGTTTGTTCCCTTCACCATAGAGTGCGTAAATTGAAAGCAGCAATGGGTAAATGGTCGCAGCCACCGCGGTATGCGCCATGATGTGGGTCAGGGCCGCTGTCACAACGAAACAGCCCAGATAAATCATGCTTGTTTTTTCCCCCACAACAATCAACATCTTGTAGGCAAGCCTTTTGGTTAATCCCACCTTGGTAAAGACCAGGCCGATGACAATGGATGCAAAAATAAACATGACGGATGGCACCATGAAATCCGTAAAGGCCACCTTTGCGGGCCGGATCAGGAACATGGCCTGAAGGACGCCGATGGCAAGGCTGGTAACCCCGATGGGCACCACTTCAAATACCCACCAGGTTCCTGCCAGCAGGAAGACCGCCAACGCGCCTTTGGCTTCTTTGCTGAGGGCAAAATGTTCCCCCATGGGATCTATGGCATCGGGCCAGGACGATGAAGTATAGACAATAATAAAAAGGAAAACCCCTACCAAAAGAAAAATGATTTTCGTCCAGTTTATGTTTGATTTTTCATCGGCTGAAGTGATGTCGTTAGACATGTATTAAACCCTCCATCTGAGTCATATTCCAAAAAATTGGTCAAGGCGGAATTAAGCTTTGAGTTCCCGACTTAAATGTTAAAGGCTGCAGGTCGTTTTCATGGTCTGAAAGATGGCATTAAATACGTCCGTCAACCTCAAAATGCCTACAATTTTGTCCCCCCGGGTCACAAGCAGGGATTGATGGCTCCCCAGCACCAATTGATGGCAGGCCATCTCCAGGGAAGCAACTTCACTGACATATTCCCCCTCGCCGGGCCTGTGCATGAAATCTCTGACGGTTGTGTCGGCGGCTTTTCTGCAGATGTCGGTGAGTGGCTTTTCCCACAGATAGTTCTGCTCCAGTATGGATGTAATGAATTTCCGGCTCAGGCCGAATCGTGACAGGGACTTGATATCACCCATTTCACCATATTTAGGCTCCAAGGCTTTTATGATGTCCAATTGACTCAGTTTGCCCACAATTCGGTCTTTTGGGCCATATACCAATACGGCCCTGTGTTTATAGGGTAGATGTTCGAACTTTTCCTGTGCCTCCTCCAGAGCCAGAACGGCTTCGTAAAGGGTTGCGCTTTCCGGGACTGTGGCGTACTCATCCAAAGGCACCATGAGATCCTTTACCGATATGGTTTTCATAATTCACCTTCCTCAAGTTAGTAGCATTTTGGCGACGGATCATAAAAATTCCATTGATCAAAGTCAAGGGTTTTGAGACGGTGTGGTTGATCTTAAGACCGGCATTTTATGAATATTCGTGGATACGGTTTTAAAAGCATTGAAAACTGAGGCCACAATGATTTATAAAAGATCATAATCCAAAACAAAACAGCCTTAGCAGGAGCTCAGAATATGTCACAACATGTGGTGGTTATCGGGGCGGTTGCACTGGGTCCGAAAGCAGCCTGCCGTTTTAAAAGACTTGAACCCGAGTCAAAGGTCACAATGGTGGATCAGTCGGATCTCATTTCCTACGGGGGTTGCGGAATTCCCTATTTTGTATCCGGAGATGTCAGTGATGCAAGTCAGCTTCAGTCAACCAGTTTTCATATGGTTCGCGATGCGAAGTTTTTCAAGAGTGTTAAAGACATCGATGTGTTGATCAACACCGGGGTTTTATCCATTGATCGAAACAACAAAACCGTAAGGGTGCAAAATGTACTAGACCAACAGGAAGAAGACCTGTCCTACGATCAACTGGTGTTGGCCACCGGCAGTCGCCCCAAACGACTGCCCATCTCGGGTGCCGATTTGAAAGGGGTCTTTACGGTATCAAGTCTCAATGAAGCCATTGCCATCAAGCAGGGGCTCGCCGATGGCGAGGTTGAAAAAGCCGTTGTTATCGGGGCCGGCGCCATCGGGCTTGAAATGGCGGAAGCCATGGCGGATTTGTGGGGAATTGAGACCACGGTGATCGAGGTGGCCGATCAGATCCTGCCCGGTATCGTCAGCCCGAATATGGCCCGTATGGCCCAGTGTCATCTGGAAGAAAATGATATTGCCGTTCGCCTGGGTGAAATGGTTCAGCAACTCGAAGGAACGAATCGGGTGGAAAAGGTCACGACCGACAAGGGGGTCATCGATGCGGATATGGTGATCATGGCGGTCGGTGTCGCCCCGAACAGTGATCTGGCCAAAGCGGCCGGACTCGAGGTTTCAGAAAATGGGGCCATTGTGGTCAACGAGCGGATGCAAACATCCGATCCTCATATCTTTGCCGGGGGTGACTGCGTGGAAATTCCCCATCATCTCACCGGAAAACCGGGCTATTTTCCGTCCGGTTCTCTTGC
>CAYPQJ010000051.1:0-22140 GCA_964412835.1 uncultured Desulfobacteraceae bacterium
TCCCTTCCTGATTTCCCCCTCACGCACCTTCTTCAACGTCTCGGAAGAAAGCCGTATTCTTCCTGCCGCCGTTGCCTGCCGCTTCACCACCGGTTTCTCACCCACATCGATCATGCCCATAAAACAGATGCCCCCGCCTCAAAACGCCTCTTTTTTCCGTGAACCTTCCTTTTTGATACGTTCCACTGTTTTTATCAGTGTCGGAAATACATGATCCCGAATATCTCCGCCCACCACCACGGCCATGATTTCGTCCCCCACATCCAACTGCCCGTCGCAGGTATCAACCAGCACTTCAATAATACCCGGCATCCTTTTGGCATCTTTGACAATGGCTTCAATCGCCTCGCGATCAAAACGGACGTTGATGCCTTTTACCGGATCTCCATTCAGGGACGTCTCCCTCACAAGTCCCATATGGGAGGCAATCATTCCCATTTTTGAACTGTCGGGATGCCCTTTCACAGTTTTAATCATTCGGTCGATATTCATTCGCTCCTCCTCAGGGGATAAAAAAATCCCGGACTCCGGTCAACAGGGTTTATTGCTCGTGACGGTTTTCGTCCGACTCGATTCGTCGCCCTCATCCAATGAAAAAAGTTTTCGTGTCGTATCCAGATAATCGTTCAAGGTAGACCGACCCGCTTTTCCTTTCAAGAACAAAATGGGGTCATTGAGCACTTTTTCAACAATGGATCGAATCAAAACCTCAATCGCCTGCCGCTGCGGGGGCGCAAGCTGATCCAGAGCTGAACGACTCTTACCGAATTCCGCCTGAATGATGGTTTCAGCCTTGTTTCTCAATGAAATGATGGTGGGAACCACGGCAAGGGTTTTTAACCATTTTTCAAACTTTACCACCTCTTCCTGAACAATACGTTGCGCTTTGACCGCCGCTTCCTGACGCTGGGCCTTGTTGATTTCAATGACCCCTTTCAGGTCATCGATGTCATAGAGGTAGACGTTGTTCAACTTATTGACTTCCGGCTGCACGTCCCTTGGCACGGCAATGTCGATCAGAAAGAGCGGGCGGTTCCGCCTTTTCCTGAGCACTTTTTTGACCATTGCCCGGGTAATAATGCACTCCGAAGCGGCGGTGGAAGACACGACGATGTCCGCTTTCAAAAGCTGGTCCTCAATCTCGTCAAATGAGACCGGGGATGCACGGAAATGTTCCGCCACTTCCACGGCCCGTTCAAAAGTCCGATTGACCACCGTCATGGAACTGACCCCGTTGGTCAAAAGATGCCGGGCTGCCAGCTCCGCCATTTCCCCGGCCCCGATCAACAACACCTTTTTTCCCTCAAGGGCGTGAAAAATTTTTCGCGCCAGTTCAACTGCGGCATAACTGATGGAAACGGCAGCGCCGCAGATATCCGTCTCGGATCTCACCCGTTTGGCCACATGAAAAGCCTTATGCATAAGCCGGTTCAATATAACGCCCGACATCTTTTCCCGGGTGGACTGTAAATAGGCCTCCTTGATCTGCCCCAGAATCTGGGGCTCCCCGATGACCATGGAATCCAGACTGGAGGCCACGCTGAAAATATGCGTCACCGCATCCATGTTTTCATAGGTGTAAAGGCATGACGAAAAATCATCTACCGGGATATTGCCGATTTTGCTCAACAGAGAAACAACCGCCCGCTTGGCTTCACGGGCCTCTTGTGCAACAATCAAGGCCTCCACACGATTACACGTGGAGAGGAAAAACCCCTCGCGGACCACATCCAGGCTCCTCATAAGCCCAAGCGCCTTTTGCACATTCCGGGATTCCACCGCCAGGCATTCCCTCAATGCCACAGGTGCGGTTTCGTGATTCATCCCGATGTTGATAATTTTAGGCATACTTTTTCAGCGCCCCCCCATATTGCCGAAACTGTGATATCCGCCCATGAGGAGACTGACACCCAGAAAAGTGAAGATCAACAGGGAGAAACAGACAATTGACATGATCGCCGCTTTTCGGCCCTGCCAGCCGACAACCAGCCGTTCATGAATCAGGGCCGCATAGAACAACCAGCATATGAGGGACCATACCTCTTTGGGATCCCACTGCCAATAAATGCCCAGTGCAAAATGAGCATAGATGGAGCCCACAATCATGCCCAGGGTCAGGAAGGGAAAACCGTACAGAATCGCATAGTAATTGATGTTATCCAGGGTGGCGAGAGACGGAAGGCGCCCATAAAATGTGCCGAAGCGCTTTCGTTTGATCTGGCGTTCCTGGATCAGATACATGATGGCGGCAAGGCATGAGATGGCCAGAAGCGCATTGCCCACAAACACGGTTCCCACATGCAGGGTCAACCAGAGGCTCTTGAAGATGGGCTTAACAGGGGCCTGGGTTCCCGGAACCGCGGATGAAATGGTCATGAAAAAAGCCGCCAGCGGCGCCACAAAGGATCCCAGCACCCGCAATTTGAAGCGTGCCTGAATGACCAGGTATACGCCGATAATGGACCAGGAAAAGAATGAAAGCGCGCTCTTGAGATCGAGGACGGGCGCTACCCCCAGAGAATAGTACCGGAAACCCAGAAAAATGGTGTGAAAACCGAATCCCACCACAAGCAGCCAGTAAGAAACCCTGAACACCCATTTCTTCTGCGTGACGATGAAAACAATAAACCCGGCTGTCGCGATAAGTTCGAAACAAAGGGCCAGTATAAACCAAATGGATGTTATGGCTTCCATAAGTTCTTGAGGTTCACCTGCTCCGGAAGGATGTTTTTCAGATATGCTTCCATCCTTTGGGGGAAACCATCGGAAAAGTTTTCCAGGAAATCCGCATCAACAATTTTCTGAAAAATCCGGCTGTTTTCTTCCTGGGGAAGTCCCAGGGACAATACCTCTTTTCTCAAACGACCCATCATGGTCAGAAATGTTTCGTATTCCTGACCGAATTGCGCCTCAAGACCTTTCCGAATTCTCCTGGCCAGCGCAGGGCTCTTCCCGGAGGTGGAAATAGCGATCAACAGGTCCCCCCGCTTGAGGATGGACGGCACAATAAAATCGCAGTCAGGGGGCTGATCAACGGCATTGACCAGAACACCCCTTCCCCTTGCACATACACTGATCCGGTGATTCAAATCCTTATCATCCGTGGCCGCAATGATCATGAAAGCATTATCCAGATATTCATCCTTGAATTCACGTCCCAGAAAATGAATCTCTTTTTTTTCCACCATTTCCAGCAGTTCCGGCGTTAACGCCCGACCGGCCAGATGGATTACGGCACCGCACTCCAGCAGGGCCAGCACTTTTCGGCGCGCCACATTGCCACCACCCACCACCACCACTTTTTTTCCTTCAAGCTGGACGTAAACCGGATAAAAACTCATATTAAACCTTTTTTGAATTGGACGTTTAACTAACCTCGGAATACTAACACCTGAGAGACACTCTTTCAAGGACGTATGGGATTTTTTGCGGTTCGGAAAACTTAAGAGAGCATTACCCGCTCTCTAAAGCCGAACCGAATGCTGTTGTCGAGATAATAAATGAGGGTGGGCTTGAATTTGTATAGTTTGACCCGAAACCGTGATGTAAAGGCATCCAGATTGAGCGCGGCCCCGGATGAAAAAAGTTCTTTTGTGAATTGGAACTTTTTAAGGTAAACCTTTATGACGCTGGCGGATTCCAATCCCATGGAGAGTGTCTCAATGCATCCTGTCATCTGAATGCCCCGAATCTCCTGCCAGCCCGAGGCAAACCCATGGATCGCTCCGGAAGCCTGACCGCTTTCCAGGGCTTCGACCGTGTGCCGCGACGCAGGATCCGAGAAAAAATAAAAGGCGGATTTGTGAAAAACATAGTAAACCGGCGCGGCCCAGGCAACACTCTCTTTACAGGTCGCCAGGGTCATGGTGCTCTGTTCGTCGATAAGGCCTATGGCCAGCGCATTCAGTTGTTTCAGATCCGGTTCCCCGCGTTTTCCCTGGGGCATGAAATCCTCCTGTTGAGACCCTCTACTCGCAGTATCCGTTCTGCCTAAACCAGTCCACCGCATCCGACAACCCTTCCCTGGCAGGGCGGGGCTGGTAACCGAGGTCCTGTCTGGCCTTTCCGGAAGAAAAAAACATATACTTTCTGGCCATTTTAGCACCCTCACGTGTCACGCGCGGTTCTCCTCCACCGGAAATGTTTGAATAGGTTTCCGAAATGCGGGCCACAAGGGCAGCCGCTGAATGGGGCATGCGAAACCGGGGCGGCGCATGCCCGGCCATGGCTGCCAGTTCTATTAGAATCTCCCTGAGGCTCATATTCTCCCCCCCCAGGATATAACGCTCGCCAATTTTTCCCCGGTCAAGGGCCAGTCTGTGCCCTTCGGCCACGTCATTGACGTGAACCACATTGAGTCCCGTATCCACATAGGCCGGTATTCGCCCTGAAATGGCATCCAGAACAATGCGACCTGTGGCAGTGGGTTTGATGTCACGGGGCCCCACCGGGGTGGAGGGGCTGACGATAACCGCTGGAAGATCACATTCCTGAACCAGACGCTGCACCAGCACCTCAGCCAAAAATTTTGACCGTTTGTAGTGACCGATCATGTCTTCTAAACAGCCGCAGGAAGCCTCGTTGCAGCTGTTGCTGCTGGCAGAAGGGGCCAGAGTGGCCACACTACTGGTGTAAACAACCCGTCGAACCCCGCTGCGCAAGGCCTCAAACATCACATTACGGGTCCCTTGAACGTTGTTTCGGTACATGGATTCCGGATCCGGGACCCACAACCGGTAATCCGCCGCCACGTGGAACAGAAACTCACACCCGTTCATGGCCCTTTTCACCGAAAGGGGATCCGTCAGGTCGCCGTGCACTACTTCAACGGGCGTGTTCTCCAGATTGCCAAGATCACTGGTTGGACGTACCAGCGCCCTGACATCGTGGCCATCATCAAGCAGACTCCGAACAACTGCGGAACCCACAAAACCCGCCGCCCCTGTAACGAGCGTGGTCATTTTCCCTAAACCTGCCTTCCCTTTCACATCAGCCGTTCAGTTCACCGTCATCCATTGAAAGTCCAACGGGAGTTGCCATATTGTTCAGAGTTAGAAAAAATTGCAAGAAAAAACTGAGGATTCCAGTGACTTTCAGTAAGATGCCCACAAAAAAACCGGGAAGCGGTTAGCTGCCCGGTTTTCAGGATTTTTCTGGGGTGGATGATGGGACTTGAACCCACGACCACTGAGGCCACAACCTAACTATTTGATAATATAAAGTAAATAGAAGTAAACAGAATGAAAAAGGAAATCAGTCGTTTAGGTCCTTTTATTACCCTACAAGTAAAGACAGTGAAAAGCAAGGATTTGAGGGGGTGTTTTCAGGCATTTGTTGACCATTGTTGACCAAAGCTTTCCGGGTGAAACGCTCTTAGGAGGATGGGGCTTCCCCGGATTTGCTTTATGGGCGCTATGTTTCAGGCTCGCAGTATTCGTGTATTGCCCTTAATATGAGTTTCCGCATAGGGATTCCCTCATCTGCTGCCCTATGTTTCACACGAACCCAAAGAGATTTGGGGATATCTCTAAGAAGGTAGTCTCCGAAACGGTATTTTTCACGGAAAATATTCCGCGCTATCGCGAAAGCTTCGGTTCGGGGTTCGGTCCCGAGAAGCCTCTGCCTTGCTACCTTGTCCGTTACGGAGCCTTTACAGTGGCTGCAAATGAATGCCTTACCAATTTTAAAGCCACTGGTTACGGCATTTCCGCAAACATCACAGAAATTATATTTGTATGTTATATACCCCATTTTTCAATCGACCTACACCATCGGAAAAAGTCATCCCAGCGGAGCAAATGATAATCATGATATCATTTATCTCCTCAAAAAAAAAGGAAAATATAAAAAATTTATTTTGTTCATAATTACAAATACTTAAACCATTGCATTCAAAATTTTTCCCGATTTTTCCGGTCACGACGAGAAGAAACGGAGCGCAGCTTTTTGCAAATATCTGCTTAAGTTGTTGATATTGCTGATAATTACACATGTGTAAACCATATATGTCGGAAGATTAGACGTATCCCGTTGAAATAATTGTTATTATTTTTTAAGGCGCGCACGTTTTTTACATTAGTAGAGGGAACTATTTTTTAAAAGCCCGTTTAAACCGCTTTCACAGGCTTCGGATTTGGGTTTTTTAAAGGCTCTATCGCTGAAAAGCGGCAGGGCTTTTTTTTATGGGCAACTGTTGAACCCTTCAAAACAAAATTCTCCATGTCAATACTAAATAATACATAAAAGATAGGGCAAAGGTGGGGTAAAGATGGGGTAAAGATGAAAAACCAAAAAAAGCCATGGTATAAAAAACTATGCTGAGTGAAATCTCAAGACACGGAAAATAGAGGGCGTCTGAAAAGCATGTCAAGGGGTTAAAATGATGCCTCAGCATAGCGTGGGCATAGCACCAGCATAGCATTTGCGTAAAATCGCAAAAACCCCATGTTACGATGTTGCATGCTGAGGGAATTCCAAAGACGATGTGATCTCAACCGGTCCATGCCATGTTGCCGGACACAGTAGGAACCTATTTTTTTGACCCAAAATTGAAAATACTATTTTTCAGAAAGCCAGAAAGGAGGGAGCCATGTACAAATAAAATTTTCAGGTAATTTCGACTTTCAGGATCACTTCTTTTCTTTCCCATACAACTTATTTTCCCTGCATTTTTTTTGCGCGGAGGCTCAAAATATTGTTTTGAGCCGGGAGGTATTTCTATGCGTAATTCAAAATTAAAAAAAGAGCTTGAAAAACAGGATCTTACACAAAGGGACTTGGCTTTCAAGACCGGAATTTCAGAAAGTACAGTCTGTATAATTGTTCGGCATGGCCGAATGGATACGCCTGAACACCGGCAGATAATCGCCGATATCTTGAAGGTTCCAGAACATGAAATTTTTCCGGGGTGGTAATCGTGAGGCGCATGAACCCGGACATTATACAAATCAATACAAGCCCCTTAATTAGGGGCTTTTTTTTGGCAATCTGTAGGGGACGGATCAAACATTTTTAAAACTTAATCAATCGGGGAAGTTAGGGGCCAGCGATGAACAGAATTGAAGAATTTGAAAAATTAACCGAGGACACAGGGTGGGGGCTTATCCCACTGAAGGGTAAAAAGCCTTTTGAGAATAATTGGCAGCAGTGGTGTGAAAAAAAGAGGTCCTTTAGTCCTAACGATTATAAAAATGGCATCAACGCTGGAATACCCGGTGGACCGGCGAACAGGGTCATTTTCCTCGATATTGATTACCTGGAAAAATTCAAGTTGATGCTAAAAGAAAAGGGCTGGAACATCCCCACAACACGTCTTCACGAAACTGGCCGGGGATTACCCCACTTCGTCTATGAGTACCCCAAAAACGGTCATGAATACGGATGCACTTCCGTCAAAGACCCGGATGGTGAAGTTGACCCGGTGTCGGGAAAAGTCAAAACGGTTTTTGACATCAAGGGCCTGGGGGGGCAGGTGGTTGCCCCTGGGAGCATTCATCCCGAGACAGGAAAGCCTTACACGGTCAAACAGATTGCCCCTATTGCCCCATGCCCTCAGTGGATTCTTGATCTGGTTGCCAGGGATAACGGGAAAGGTCAGAAGGGCGCGGAAACCGGAAGGGATAACGCCATAGAGGGCCTTCATGTCTCCTACGCTGTTAAGCGGCTGATTGAGGAAGGGGAAGTCAAGGGCAAGCGCTCAGAGGCCATTATGTCCGTGTTAAACGCACTTACGAGAGCATCTCTAAATGACCAGGATATTATACAGATCTTTGAAAATTACGCCATCGGGGAAAAGTACCGAGAGAAGGGCCGGACCCGTGAAAAGTGGCTACTGAAACAGATTGATAAGTGCCGACAGGGAAGCCCCACGGGACCAGGGAGAGACGTTTCATCTCGTGTTCGTCAATACCTTCTTGAAGAGTTCGACGGTGGTGTTTTCAGATTGGGGGACATTCGGCGGGAACTGGCCTTCACAGACAGGCACTACACCCTTGCCAGGCAATGCGTCAAGAGAATGGTTGCCAGTGGTGAGATTGAAAAACACGGTCATCAAATGGGGTGCTACCGGGTAGTTGACAAGAAGAAAAACTGTATTGATTGGGATGCGACAGAGGCAAAAGCATCTCCCCTTATTCTACCCGCTGGGCTTCATGAGGTAGCCACTATCAGGCAGGGCGATATGGTGGCATTCGCCGGGTACAAGAACCATGCAAAGTCTGCAATTGCCATTGAAACCGTCAGGCTGAATCTCGACAGGTTCAAGGTTCATTTCCACATTACCGAGTATGCAGCACGGATGAAACAGAGGTTGATTGACTTTGGGGTTGACCTGCATCATCCCAACCTCTTCGCGTACCAGGTCGAAAAATCGGACTACATACCAGACAAAATTGAATCCGGTGATGGCGTGTTGAATGTCATCGACCATCTTCCAAATCTTGATAATTTCTATTTAGTTGGGAAAACACAAGATGAGATCCACAGAAGTCTTGACGGTGCAATTTGTGTGATCACCCACCAGAAAAAGAATGCCGATGATCTGGACGCAATCGGGGGGAGCTTCTGGACCATCACCCCAACATTGGCCGTTACCATGTTCATGGATGAGCAAATGGCATACCCAGGACGGATGATGATCAGGAAGGGGAAGGAACCGGGAAAGGGTCACACTAACATTACGGGGCTTTCTCTCAGATACGAACTGGCCGGGGGTTGCAAGTACAGATTCGCAGAGACCGGATGGACACGTTAAACGCTACATTCACTACAGCCGCTACACTCACTACAAACGCTACAAAGGCGGAAATGACGCTACATTCACTACAGGACGCTACACAAACACTACACAGACGCTACAAACGCTACATTGGGCGAATCTAACATAAAAAGCCGCAAACTAATGTTATATCAATATGTTATGTCAATTTTTGAGGGTGTTTGCGGTTTATCAATGTAGTGGGTCAGACGCTACACTCTATATACCACACGTTAGTTATTAAATAGGAAGGGCTATTCACAGACCCTTGTGGGGAAAAGACAAAAAGGTTGTGCCGCTTCGGCTGGCCCCGAGCGGCGGGAATGGGCGGGCAAAGATGAAAACCACAGGCGCAAGAAGGGAATGGAATATGAAAGAAAGTATCCAAAAACGATTATTGAGCGTGGAAGAAACAGCGGTCTACCTGGGCTTGAGTCCGAGGACCATCTATAACGGCGTTCACAGAAAGAGCAAGAACCCTTTCCCTGTGAAACCAAAGAGAATCGGTAAACTGGTGAAATTTGACCGTATAGCCTTAGATAATTACATCGATTCTATCTAAAGACACTGGGTTAAGAACTCAGTTGCCTTGTTAAATTCATTGTAATTACAATAATTTACGCTTGCATGGTCAACAGTCAGTCAACAGATATAGGAGTGATGCTATCAAACCCCCTTTTTTTAGCCCCAAAGGAACGGGGTTTGACCACAACAAAGGAGAGTAATGTCAGAAGCCAGTAAGAAAACACAGTTTAAAAAGGGCAACCAGGTAGCCTCTCAGAATCGTTTTGAGCCTCCTGCAGGGGCTGACAAAATTGTTGAGAAGCTTGCAGCTAAGGGATGCAGCGAGATTTCTATTGCACGGGGATTAGGTGTTAGTGGCCCTACTTGGCAGCGATGGCGCGACGAATACCCGGAGCTATTAGAGGCATGGCATAAGGGCCGCTCTAAGGAACATGACGCACTTGTGGGGGCCTTATATGAATCAGCGACCAAACAAAAAAATGTAACAGCGGCAATTTTTCTTTTGAAGGCTCGCCATGGCTACCGGGAAAATCAGGACGTCACCATTCAGAATAAAGTGGCTGTGACCTTCGAACTGCCCGGAGCGTTACCCGCTGATGTGTATGAAGCCCAAATCATCAAGGATTCTCTTCCAAAATCCAAGCTAAGGGAGTTGACCGATGGAAAATGAACTGAAGCTGTCCAAATTTCAAAGAATGGTTTTGTTGATTGCCGAAACGATTGACCTTTTTTTAGGCGGTGGGCGTGGCGGATCGAAATCTTTTCTCATGTTGCTTATAGCGCTTCGACATCTCGAACAATACAAAAAACAGGCGCGGGTGCTTTATATCCGCCAGACATACAAAGGCTTGATGGATTTCGAAACCTTGACGCTTGAAATCTTCGGGATGATTTATGGGAAAGCAGCCAGATACAACGCTTCGGAACATATATGGACCCTTCCAAATGGCGGATACTTCGAACTGGGCCAGCTTGAAAATGCCGGCGATTATGCCAAATACCAAGGCCGATCCTTCACCCTTCTCTTAATTGACGAGGCCGGTCAATACGCCGTTCCTGATTTATTAGACAAGCTGAAATCGAATCTCCGTGGACCCGTAGACATGCCCATTCGAACGGTTTTGGCGGCGAACCCTGGGGACCCGGGACATCACTGGCTTGCACAACGGTATGTTTTTAAGGCCGCTCCCTGGGTGCCTTTTTACGAGGAGAAATCAAAAAAGAAATGGGTTTATGCTCCGAGCACATATCTGGATAATCCCTTTGTTAATCAAGACGAATACCGCAAACAATTAGAGGCTTCCTGTCCCACGGACCCCGAGCTCTTGAAGGCATGGCTTGAGGGTGATTGGAGCGTTGCGCGGGGGGCTTTTTTCAGTTCTGTGATTGAAGAGTCAAGAAACGCGGTTGACCCGTGGCCAGGACCCCCCGAAGTAAGCCAGTTTTTCCATAACGATTGGGTTTTTTTTCTTGCCCATGATTACGGATCTTCAGCACCGAGCGTCACATATGTAATGGCGGTATCCCCTGGGGGTGAAGGACCGGACGGGAAATTCTATCCGCGAGACTCCATTGTTCTGGTTGACGAATTGGCGACGAATGAACCCGGAAGTCTCAATAAAGGCCTGGGCTGGACCATTCCCATCTTGAGCGAAGCCATCAAGGACCTTGTGGAACCCTGGGGGATGAAACGCGCGGAAGGCGTAGCGGATGACGCTTGTTTTGCCAAGCATGGTCACAATGTTGGATCAATTGCGGAAGAATTTAGGCGTGAAGGCGTCTACTTTCTCCCTGCTAAGAAAGCCGACCGGAAAACCGGATGGGAGATCATGCGACGCCTTCTGCAGGATGCCGGGAAACCCGATGTTCCGGGGCTGTATATCGCTCGAAACTGTGAGTATTTTTGGGCCACGGTTCCCTTTTTAGGCCGAGATCCCAAAAAAGCCGATGATGTTGACAGCCGTGCGGCGGACCACGGGGCGGACGCTTGCAGGTATGGAGTTTTGAGACGGAAACGAGTCTCAGGAATAGTTGAAACCAGATGGTAAAAAAAGAGAAAGGAGGTGCCATGGATGCAGAAGAAAAAATTGTTGACGCGATTGTAGTAGGCATTGAAGCGGCAGAGATGACCCCGAAGCAGGTAAGGATATTCGGGTTAGCGTTTAGCAAAACGCTATGCGGTAAACCTTTAACATTTAAGGAGATTAGAAAAATGTTGCACAATGCAGCGTGGGAACAAATTGATGAAGGGCTGAAGGACCTCATGAGAGGGAATGACGAACTTTCAATGGATGAACTCAAGGCCAAAAGCAAGAGGCTGAAATGCCTCTCTGATTTTGCCGAGACCTTGCGGAAGAGGGTCAATGAACGTGTGGCCGGCGTAAAGGTCGGGCCGGTTGATCCTTTGTTCACAAAGTTCTTTGAGGCCAGAAGCAAGGTTGATGAAACCACGAACTAAACATTAAAATTTTAGAGTTTAACCGCCTCAATTTTGGGGTGGTTAAATACAAAGGAGAAAAAATGGACCCATTGAACATGCACGTTTTTGAGTCACTTCAGAAATCGACAACCGGGGATGCAAAGATTGACGATACCAATTTGAACTTTGGCGGCTATCTCAAAGGAATCTTGAATGCTCATTCAAATGAGATTGCCGGGCTTGAAGCCAGGAAAAACCATTTCAGCGGTGAAGGTTTCGCCATTGAAACGGAAAGAATCCGAAAGGAGACCCTGAAAAAGCTGAAAGATATTGAGGAAAAAGCTTCATGGAAGGGAGACATCGAACAGGCTGAAGCGAAATTTGATGTTATCGAGGACAAAGCCGACCTTCGGATTTTGATTGAAGAAAGCCGCGAGCGTGAAGTCCGGGGCCACATGAGGGAATTGAAGGACGATCTTTTGACCTTTACGGCTGAATACGGGCACCGGATCGAAACCGGAGATCCCACGGTAGTGGGGGCAATTATCAATTCACCCTTCGACATTCCGGTTGATCCGGGGCTTTTGAAAATGGGCGTTGAAAAAATGCGTTTAAGGAAAAACCCCACAGCTGCAAGCCGCTTGAAAGCTTTGATAGCTGCACAGGACATCCACAATGATCTTTTCAGTTTTGCAGTGCAGGAGATCGGCGCGGATGCGGAAGGGGAAAACCTGCTTGATCTGGCAATTGGTCAGGCGGCATAAGATAAACGGTGCGGTTTTTTTGGAAAAGTTGAGGCCGTGCCTTACCAGGGGCCGGGCTTGAAGCGCCCACCTTGTCACTGGGGAGCTTGGTTAGGTCTCTCCTGCCTTTCCGGGCTCCCCTTCAAAAACAACAGGTCAAACGAATGAAAATCTTGATCGATAGCCGGGAACAGTTACCTTACAAATTCGAGACCGCGAGTGAAACGGGCACCTTGCCCACGGGGGATTATAGCCTTGTGGGTGCTGAAAGCCTGATTGCCATAGAGCGGAAGTCTGTTGACGATTTGATAGGCTGTTTGACTTCCGGACGCGAACGATTCGAAAGGGAACTTCACAGGGGAAAGGCGCTTGATTATTTTGGCCTTGTGATCGAGGCCAGCTTGTCGGACCTGTCAAATGGTCGGTATAGATCAGAGATGAAACCACGGGCGGCGGTTCAATCGCTTCTGACCTTTTCTATTCGGTATGGGTTGCCGCTCTTCTTTGTTGAGAATCGGAAGTATGGGGCGCGGGTGACGGAGAGCTTGCTTTTGAAATATGCGCGGGAAGTTGAGAAGAGGTTGAAGGCGATGGGAGCGACAGGGTGAAAGAGCGGTTTCAAGCGGGAA
The DNA here is from genome assembly GCA_964412835.1 of uncultured Desulfobacteraceae bacterium. GTDB lineage: Bacteria > Desulfobacterota > DSM-4660 > Desulfatiglandales > Desulfatiglandaceae > NaphS2. The sequence goes on from CAYPQJ010000051.1 coordinate 13,072, forward strand.
ATTCTCACCGTCTTTTAGTTGAAAAATAACCCCCAAAAAAGTATAATGTAAAAAAAAGAAAGGGGGCATAAATGAGCGATATTATAGGCCATAATGAACCGCTGTATAGAGTGATCTGCAACAAATGTAAGCATCATCATTTTTCATTGTCAAAATCATCTTGTGATGCATTTGAGGTTATCCCAAAAGGTATTTTAACGGGTGAAATAAAACACGACGTTCCGCTTAAAAACCAAAAGAACAATATAGTTTTTGAGCCAATAGACGAGTAAGGCCACATATGTATTTGGTTGACATTTCAATATTTAGGAAGTTTTTAGGCAAGAATAACTTTTTGGGTCGGTATATCCCTAAGCCCAACTTATTGCCATGCATTATAGAGTTTACCCAGGGGGACGTCATCAAGGCGAAAGTTGAAGTCATTAGCTGGAATGAATTCCAGGACGTTGTGAAATTCGGCAAAACAATTTCCAACACTAAAAACAAATATTGGATTCGCGGGGATGAATGGAAGCTGGATAGTAATGGGAATTCAATAGAGAAACTGACTTATTGAATATCAAAATCAAGGAACCCATAAGAAAAACTTATGAATCACGCAGATAAAAAGAAAGCAAAAAAAACTTATAAAAACCCGGAATTTAGGATCTTTTTTCTTGACAACAGATGTGAAGGTGGTAAAATGATTTCCGTCATGGCAAAATCCATGGCCCGGTGTCGTAGCCGGAACAACTCAAGGCGTGCAAGCGCCGATCAGTTTCACCGGGCGCTTTTTTTGTGCCTGCGTGAACCTTCTGGCGGGCTGTACGTGGGAGCCTTCGGGCTCGCCGGTTCCCTTGAGGCCGGTCTACGAACCACATACAGCCCGCCTTTTTTGTTTCGTAGTGGAAAAGGCGGATCTTAAAACCCTTACTCAAGGAGGTCCACCATGTCCCAAAAAGAACATCTTCCCTCGTACCTGCCTGATGATTACGAACTTATCAAAGAGACTCAGGAGGACGGCACGGTTTTATTCAAGCATCCGACAGGGTCAGAGGTTAAAACCACCAATGACCACTTCTATGACTACGTTCACTGCTGGATATCCCAACTCCAAAACCTTGTAAACATGCTCGATGATGAAGCCTTCGGGGAATTCGGCACCCTCTGTGATATCCTACTCGATAACGCTGAACGGGATTTTGACGAGGCTTTCTCTTTTATCGACCGATCAATAGGCCACATTAGAATCGAAACCGTCACCAGGGGCCGATATCCATATCGCGCTGGCCGGGTGGTCGCACTGAGCGTGGAACAGGTGGAAGAGGGGGGGGAACTGATGGAACACCTTGCATTTTACAGCCATAAGGATGGGGAGAAGCCGGACGTATTAGACTACATGGAAGAGCTTGAAATCTTTGTGAAGGAACCCATGAAGCTGGTTCATGAAATACTGATGGTTATGTGGGAGCGCGGGGAAATGGGCGACAGTCCGTTATTGAACTCCGCAAAAACGACTTTGTGGTCTTGTATGCTCAAGTGGGATCAGATGGACCATTATTTTAAGAAGGAATTCCGCGGCGACCATCCGGCCGATGACTACCGAACCGAAACAAAGAACGCTATGGAAAGCCGCATGTGCTCTGACATTGGATTCAAAATCTCGGAATTATCGGACGAATTGAAAGAATCCCTCCGCACAAAGTTTTTTGGTAGGGAAGAATTCCAGTGGCTTAAACGTATCATTGACGCGTATGGCAAAAAAGAGGAAAGGGAAAAAACGGAGATTGAGAATTCCGAAGAGATTCAGGAGTACAGGGAAGCGTTGATGGCCGCATGAACGCCACAAGCAGTCAACATGCTCAGGATAGCCGGACGCGGCGAAACCGGGGACCCTGCCCGCCTTCCTGGGCATTAATTAAACAGGGGAGAGAGTGAGGGAGCTTTTATGTCTATTTTAGCGGAATGCCCACAATGCCATAAAAAGCAGTGAGTCAGGAATAAGCACTGCAAATGTGGCGCGGACATGGACAGGCTGAAACGTAACCGGAAGATCCGTTTTTGGGTCAATTACCGTTTACCTGGGGGGAAGCAAAAAAGGGAGCCGGTTGGATATTCCATTGAAGAGGCCAAAGACGCGGACGGAAAACGGCGAACCCAGAAAAGAGAGAACAGGATTTTCGACATTAGGCCAGAGGCAAAAATGACCTTTCAGGAGTTGACGGATTGGTATTTGAACCTTGAAAAAGTCAAAATGCTTTCAAGTCATTGGAGAAAGGAAATTGCCCATAGAAAATTCAATGCAATGTTTGGGAATATTGTTGTGAATCAAATCAAGCCCGTTGACTTGGAGAGCTACCAGGCCAGAGCAAAAATGAAGGGATTTGCAGACAAGACCATTGATGAGGAAATTGACGAAGCCAGAACCATGATAAAAAAGGCTTTTGATAACGGCATGGTGGGAGGCGACACTTTAAGAACGTTCAATAATGTTGACCGATTGTTGAAAAAGCGGGGGGCAAACGCGCGGGATAAGATATTGTCTTTGGATCAATTCAAGACCCTTATGGGCCATTTACCAAGGCACGCAAAAGCGATTGTTGCAACAGGGTTCTACACTGGAATGAGGCGCGGGGAAATCCTCAATTTAGTCTGGGATAAAGTTGATTTACACAACCGGACCATTGAACTCGAGGCATCGGACACAAAAGATAATGAGCCTCGAAAGATCCCTATTATGAAAGGGCTTTATGACATCTTGTCAGCTATTCCAAGGCCGTTACACGATAACCATGTATTCCTTTACAGGGGAAAGCCTCTTAAAACTCTTGGAAAGTCCTTAAAGAACGCTTGCGAAAAAGCAGGTATCCTTTACGGCCGATTTGTGAAAGGGGGTTTCGTCTATCACGATTTAAGGCATAGTTTCAATACGCATATGCGAAAGGCGGGGGTTGCCGAATCGGTTATCATGGAAATCACAGGCCATTCAACCCGTGAAATGTTTGACCGATATAATACCGTTGATGATGACGACACCCGAAAAGCCGTTGACCAATTACAGGGGTTTTTTGAAAGTGTTGACCAAAACGTTGACCAAACCGAAAACCTGCCCCCTATAAAAAAACCGGATGTTGTCTAAACACCCGGTTTATTTACTCTTTTATGGGGTGGATGATGGGACTTGAACCCACGACCACTGAGGCCACAACCCAGGGCTCTACCAACTGAGCTACACCCACCAGAATAAGATGGAAAATATAACAAGCGCTATTCTGTTTTGCAAGGAAATTCAGCCACAAATTTTCATCTGCGAAAAGATCACCCAAAACCAGTTACCAAAAGAAGTATTTGACGCTCCCGGAAAACTTTCCTATATTTAGGGCCGCCGTTCGCCATGGGCGGATACCCTGGAATTCGCGAATAGGTTCGTATAAACATTAAGGAGTCGACAACCCATGTCAGACCATCGACAAGCGCTGTTCAGGAAAATACCCTCTGTGGACGTGCTGTTGGCCCATCCGCAAATAGACGCGGCTCTCTCTTCTCAGCCCAGGGGGCTTGTCATCAGGGCCATCCATGAAGTTCTGGAGGCACTCCGAACGACCATCCAGATGGATATGGCCGTTTCAGACCACGAACTTGGAACGAACACCATCGCTGAGGATGTGATGGCTCGCATCGGCCTTTTGTCCATGCCCAGCCTCAGGAATGTGGTCAATGCCACCGGGGTGGTGGTCCACACCAACCTGGGTCGATCCCTTCTGGCCGATCAGGTCCTGGCAAAATTCGGTTCCCTTGCCGGCGGCTACAGCAATCTGGAATATTCACTTGATCAAGGCCGCCGCGGCAGCCGTTACACGCACGTGGAATACCTGCTTCAGGAACTGACGGGGGCCGAAGCGGGCATGGTGGTCAACAACAATGCGGCCGCTGTCCTGCTGTCTCTGGAAACCCTTGCCAGAGGCAAAGAGGTGGTGGTCTCCCGGGGCCAACTGGTGGAAATCGGCGGCGCCTTTCGTATTCCGGATGTCATGCGAAAAAGCGGGGCCAAAATGGTTGAAGTGGGCACCACCAACAAAACCCATCTGAGAGATTATGAGGCGGCCATCGGTCCGGACACCGCACTGCTTTTAAAGGTGCATACCAGCAATTTCCAGATCGTGGGCTTTACGGAAGAAGTCCCCCTTTCGGCTCTCGTGAAACTGGGTCGGCAGCACGACATTCCCGTTATGGACGACCTGGGCAGCGGCTGTTTGCTGGACTTTTCCCAGTATGGCATGATCCGGGAACCCACTGTTCAGGAAGCACTGGAGCAGGGTGTCGGGGTGGTCACTTTCTCCGGCGACAAGCTTCTGGGCGGACCCCAGGCGGGCATTATACTGGGCAAAAAGGACCTGGTGGCGGCCATCCGCGAAAACCAGCTCAACCGGGCGCTCAGAATCGACAAACTGACACTGCTGGCCCTTGAAGAAACCCTTCGCATATACCGGGACCCGCGAATGGCCGTAAGGGACATCCCCACGCTACGCATGATCTGTTCTTCTTATGAATCGCTTCTGGAAAAGGCGGAACAGCTCCACGCCCTGATCCGGGGCATCAACACCGAAAACTTTTCCGTTGAACAGGTTGACGGCGATTCAAAAGTGGGTGGCGGCGCCTTGCCCTTGCAGAAATTAAAAACCCGTCTGCTGAGTCTTATTCCCGCAAAACTTTCCGCCCAGAGAATGGAAAAACATCTGCGGCTGAACGACCCGCCCGTCATTGCCAGGGTTGAAAAGGACAGGCTCATGCTCGATGTCAGGACCATCCGGGAAACGGAATTTCAAACCGTCGCACAGGCCGTCAAAACCCTTGCTGAATTCAACCCGACAAAGGACAGGGCCGAAAGGACCGCATGAACCATGGAAAAAATCGTTAACCAAATTCTGACGGACTCCCAATCCGTCACGCAAACCTTTATGGAAACCCATGCGGCCCGTCTCATCACTTTTTCCGAGAAAATCGCATCGGCCTTTTTAAGGGATCGGAAGCTGCTCATCTGTGGCAATGGGGGAAGCGCCGCGGACGCTCAGCATATGGCCGCGGAGTTTGTGAACCGCTTTCAGCTTGAGCGCCCCCCCCTTCCGGCAATGGCTTTGACAACGGATACGTCAGTGATTACCAGTATCGGAAATGATTACACCTTTGAAGAGGTTTTTTCCAAGCAGGTGAAGGCCCTGGGAATTGAAGGGGATGTTCTGCTTGCCATCAGCACCAGCGGTGATTCGCCAAATGTCGTTTCCGCCGTTAAGGTTGCCCGAAAACAGGGACTGTATACCGCCGCACTTCTGGGAAAGGATGGGGGGGCGATAAGCAAAATGGTGGATATGCCGCTGGTGGTTCGCTGCAATGTCACGGCCCGCACACAGGAAGCCCATATCCTGGCCGAACATGTAATCTGCCACCTGGTAGACTACATCCTGTTTCAAAGACATCTTGAAGAATAAAACGGAACAGCCTTTCCGGGAAACAAAATAACCCATGACCAAAACCACACCCCTTTCATTTGACCGTATCCAATCGTATCCCCTGAAAGATAGAAACAGCAAGGTGGACACCCATGATTTCGCCCGGGCATGGCTCCCCGGTGATACCATGGGCACGTGGCTGAAAAACCTGCCCAACATTCTGGCGGCGAAAGATCTTCTGATCATTCGTGACCGCATGGTGGATGCCGTCTTCAAACAAAGAAAGATTATTCTGACCATGGGGGCCCACCCCATTAAAGTGGGGCTCAACCCGGTCATCATTGACCTGTTGGAACGGGGGATTATCAGTGCTTTGGCCATGAACGGCGCCTGCATCATTCATGATGCCGAACTGGCCATGGCCGGAAAAACATCCGAGGATGTGGCGGCTGAAATCGGCAAGGGGACCTTCGGCATGGCCGAAGAGACCGGTCGGTATCTCAATCTGGCCATTGCCGAAGGTGCTGAAAACGGGTTGGGCCTGGGGGAATCGGTGGGTAACATGCTGCTGAAAGAAAAGTTTCCCCATAACCGCCACAGCCTTCTGGCACGCGCCCGCGAACTGGATATCCCCGTAACCGTTCACGTGGCCATGGGAACGGATATCATCCATTTTCATCCCCTCGCAAACGGCGCGGATATCGGCAGAACGTCCCATCTGGATTTTCGCATTTTCTGCCGCCTTGTTTCGCAGCTCGACGAAGGGGTTCTCATTAACCTGGGCTCAGCGGTAATCCTGCCTGAGGTCTTTCTGAAAGCGCTCAGTGTCGCGCGCAACCTGGGGCACAGGGTCAAAAACATCACCACCGTAAACATGGATTTTATTCGACAATACCGCCCCATGACCAACGTGGTTCACCGGCCCACCCTGGACGGCGGAAAAGGGTTCAGCCTGGTGGGGCATCATGAAATCATGTTTCCGCTCCTGGCGGCGGCGGTGATCGAAGGGATAGAAGAACAAAGGAAAAAAGGATAAAACAATGCCCATATATGAATTTAAATGTAAAGATTGTGACGAGGAATTCGAAGCCCTTGTCTTTCGAAGCGACGAGACAGTGCCCTGCCCCAGCTGCAAAGGTGAAGAAATCAAACGCTTGATATCCGCCTGCGGATTTAAAACCGGCGGGTCTACCGATGCCGGGGGTGACTACAGCGCACCTTCGAGCAGTTCGTCCGGTTGCGCGGGATGCGCCGGCACCAACTGCAGCACTTGTCATTGAGAAGCCGTTAGCCGTTAGCCATTAGCTGTTAGCAACAATCCATCCGGGGGAAACAATGTTCAGAATCGGCTTTGGGTATGACGTACACGCCCTGGTGAACGACCGGAAACTCATCCTGGGCGGCGTGGAGATTCCTCATTCTACCGGGTTGAAAGGGCATTCCGACGCGGATGTGCTGATTCATGCCATTATGGACGCCGTTTTGGGGGCGCTCGGGTTGGGGGATATCGGCCGGCATTTCCCGGACACGGACCCGGCATACAAAGACATATCGAGCCTGTCCATGCTGGAAACCGTTGCGAGTCTGACCGAAAAGGAAGGCTATGGCCTCAATAACCTGGACTGCACCCTGGTGGCCCAGGCCCCCAAAATTGCGCCCTTCCTGCCTGAAATGACGCGAATTCTTTCGAAGGCAATGAAAGCAGCGGAAAACCAAATTAACATCAAAGCCACGACCAGCGAAGGCCTGGGGTTCTGCGGCAGACGGGAGGGCATGGAAGCCTTTGCCGTGGTGACCCTTTTGCAGAAGGAGATTCAAAGTGTCACTTAAACTATACAACTCAGCTACCCGAAAAAAAGAAGTTTTCAAACCCATGGCGGATGGAAAAGTGGGGATTTATGTCTGCGGGGTCACCGTGTACGACCTCTGCCATATCGGACATGCCCGCTCCACCATCGTATTTGATATCCTGGTCCGGTATTTTCGCGCCAAGGGCTATGACGTGACGTATGTCAGAAATTTCACGGACATTGACGATAAAATCATTCAAAGGGCTAATCTGCTGAAAAAAGAGCCCGGTGCCCTGGCCCGGGAATTCATTGATGCCTTCTATGAGGACATGGGCAGGCTTGGTGTTTTAAATGCGGACGTGGAGCCCCTGGCAACGGATCATATTGACGGTATGATCGAGATGACCAAAACGCTCATGGACCGGGGCTACGCTTACACGGAAGGCGGGGATGTATACTTTTCGGTGGATTCTTACAAGGGGTATGGCAACCTCTCCGGAAGAAACCTGGAGGATATGCGTGCCGGCAGCCGTGTTGCCGTGAATGACAAAAAGCGGCACCCCATGGACTTCGTACTCTGGAAAAGCGCCAAACCGGACGAACCCCAATGGCCCAGCCCCTGGGGACCGGGCCGACCGGGCTGGCACCTCGAATGCTCGGTTATGAGCAACAAATATCTGGGCCCCACCTTTGACATTCATGGCGGGGGGCGTGATCTTCTTTTCCCCCATCACGAAAATGAACGGGCCCAGTCCATGTGCGCCAATGACGGAGAATTCGCCCGCTATTGGGTTCACAACGGCTTTGTGACGGTTGAATCGGAAAAAATGTCCAAATCGTTGGGGAATTTCCTGACCATACGGGATGCCCTCAAACTGTATCATCCGGAAGTGCTCAGGCTTTTCCTCCTGTCCAAACAATACCGTAGCCCCTTAGATTTCTCAAAAAAAGACGTGGAGGGCCTTCAAACCGGGCTGGTGCGCATTTACCGCACGTTTCAACGGCTGAACGACCTCCTGGGGCCGGATGATGGAAATAAAGTCTCAGACGACTCGAGTGATTTTTTTGAAAAATTCTGCGAGATAATGGACGACGACCTGAACACCGCCGGCGCACTGGGTCTGGTCTTTGAAAAGGTCCGGGAGATGAACCGGCTCATGGACCCGGAGAGCGAAGGCGCCATTTCCGAAGATACGCTCAGTCGCTTAAAGAACGACCGGTCCCAGCTTCTTCGGGCAGGGGATATTCTGGGGCTGTTCCACGAAAATCCCGCCGATTTTTTTAAACAACTGGCCGGGCCCTCAACTGACGTAAAAAGTGAAGAAATCGAAGCCCTGGTGGAAAAACGGTCCCAGGCCCGGACCGCCAAAGACTGGGCCGCGTCCGATGCCATTCGCGACCAGCTGAAGGAGATGGGCGTCATCCTGGAGGACGGCCCCCAGGGAACTACCTGGAGATTGGATGTTTAAGCTCCAAAGTGATTTCTCTCCCCGCGGGGATCAGCCCCAGGCCATCGACGTCCTGGTTGAAGGCATTGAGCGGGGACTGAGGCACCAGGTACTCCTGGGCGTGACCGGATCTGGAAAAACCTTCACCATGGCCCATGCCATTGCCAGAACCGGGAAAACAACCCTGGTGATCGCCCCTAACAAAACCCTGGCCGCCCAGCTGTATAGCGAACTGCACAATCTCTTCCCCGAAAACGCGGTCCATTACTTCGTCAGTTACTACGACTACTACCAACCGGAAGCCTACATTCCCCAATCGGACACGTACATTCAGAAAGACTCCCACATCAACGATCAGATCGACAAGATGCGCCACGCCGCCACACGGGCGCTCCTGGACCGGGA